>CAWWAF010000202.1:0-1878 GCA_963934795.1 uncultured bacterium | reverse complement strand
CGGGGGGGCAGCAAGGGCGTCGACGCTGGGGACCATGACCGTGCGTGAGCGCTGCCGAAACATCAGGCCGTGATCACCCCAACAGTTCACGCACCGTCATTGAGGGTTGCGCACCTGTGAAGCGCATCGAAACGTTGGGTGCCGAGACTTATGACACGGTTGGCCCGTCGGAGGCTGACGCGGCAACCGCTGGCAGCGTGATGCGGAACGTACTGCCACTGCCGTGGACCTGGTGGGCGTAGCTCAGCTGTCCCTGATTCGCTTCCACGGCCCACCGCGCTATCGACAACCCGAGACCGCTGCCCCCGGGCGCGCTATCCCGCCCGCGGTACAGCCGGTCGAACAACCGCGCTTGATCGCCCTCAGGGATGCCCGGACCGGTATCGTGCACCTCCAGCACGGCGTTGTCCGACGACGCGGACACCCGGAGACGGATCTGTCCGCCCACAGGCGTGTACCGGATGGCATTGTCGACCAGATTGATCACCGCGTGGCGGAGGGTGATGCGGTCGCCGCGACACCGGGACTGCCCGGTCTGTTCCACCGACATGGACTGTTGCTTCTCTTCGGCCAGCACATCGAGGTGGGCCACGACTTCGTCGGCCAGGGTGCGCAGGTCGATCGGTTCGAGCGCCAGCGTCCGGTCACCCTGGTCGGCGCGTGAAACCATCAGGAGTCGGTCCACGAGACTCGTGAGTCGATCCGTTTCTTCGAGCATGCTCTCGATCACCCGCCGATACGACGAGGCATCGCGCGGCTCGCGAAGACTGACTTCGCCAACGCTGCGGATCGCCGTCAACGGAGTCCTGAGTTCATGCGACACGTTCCCGGTGAACCGCCGCATCTGCTTGAAGGATGATTCAAGCCTGGCCAGCGTGTCGTTGAAGACGGAGGCCAATCGGCCCAGTTCGTCATGCGGGTTGTCGATGGGCAGACGCTCGCTCAGGCGATGTGCCGTAATGTCCTGCGCCCGTTCGGCCATGCGATGCAACGGAGCCAGCGCGCCACGGGCAAGCAAATAGCCACCGACCCCGGCCACGACCACGGTCAGCGGGAGCCCCAGCAGAAACACCAGCGCCAATTCGCGGACCTCGAGGCGCATGATCGCCTCGGAGCGACCGACCTGAAGCACCACCGAGCGGCCTCCCACCGTCGCCGGACCCGCCAGCATGCGGAACGGCGCCGGGCGGGCGGACACCGAAACGATCTGCCCGTCCGCGCCCATTGCCAGCGCCGAACTTTGTGGCACCGGCAGCCGCCGGGCGACCTCCGTCTGATAGATCGCCTGTCCCGCCGGTGTCCACACCCGGAGCCACGGACTGTCAGCGCTCCAGGGGTCGCCTTCGAACCAGAACAATGATCCGCCTGGACCCTGCTGGGCCATTTCGGCCGCCCACCGGAAGTCGCTGCGCAGGCGAGCATCCAGTGATCGCGACAGGTTCCGAGTCACCAGCAACAACACCACCGCGGCGTAGAGCGCCAGCACCAGCACGACCACCGACACGTGCCATACGGTCAGCCGTGCCCGTAGCGTGCGGGGCACTCTGAGCCAGCTCATTCCGCGCCCTCTCGCAAGACGAATCCGACACCGCGCGCGGTCTGGATCAATCTTGCCTGGCCCTCAAGATCAATCTTGCGCCTCAGCCTTGAGATGTGAACGTCGATCACGTTGCCCAGGGTGGTACTGCGTGCCGTTTCTCGCCACACCTCCCGGGCCAGTGTGTCGCGGGAGACGACCTGCCTGGGGTGTGCTGCCAGGTAGTGCAGCAAGTCAAACTCTTTGGCCGTCAACTCGATGGGTTGACCGGCTCGCGTGACCTGGCGGGTCGTCCGATCGAGCTCCAGCGTGTCGAGGCTCAGCCGACCGACCCCGGTGGC
>CAWWAF010000201.1:0-1887 GCA_963934795.1 uncultured bacterium | reverse complement strand
CCCGCCGCTACTCACGTCCGTCTCGGCGGCGTATCTGCCTCGCAACCTGAGACCCGATGTCACCGGCATCACCGTACACCCGCCGGGTGTCGTGTTTCAGCAGGCATTCGCGAGCGGTGATCCGCCAGTGGCTGGTTTGCAGATCGACGAGACGCGAGCGCCGGGCGCCACGGCCAGTCTGGGTCGGCAGGTTTACCGGAAGGGGCTCCAGACCTTCGTGTGGCAGGCGTCGGACGGAAACGGGGACGCGCTCAATTACACGGTCTCGTATCGACTGGAGGGCGAACGTGCGTGGCATCTCCTGCAGTCCGACATGCGCGCAACCGTCTTCGCGTGGAATACATCGCTGGCTCCAGACGGGGCGTATCGGGTAAAAGTCGCGGCGAGCGACACGGCGGTCAACTCACCCGAGACGACGCTGATCGGCGAACGCGAGAGCCCGGTGTTCGAGATTGACAATACCGCGCCCCGCATCGAGTTGAGCCCGATGCGGGAGTCGGGCGCCCAGCGGATCCTGCCGTTCACCGTCCGCGACGAGCAGTCACCTGTTCAGCGGGTGGAGGTCTGGGAGGGGGGCGACTCCTGGCGAGTGGTCTACCCGATAGATGGCATTGCAGACGGCTTGGTCGAGGTGTTCGAGGTAGCGCTATCAGGTGCGCCCGATGCAGAGACCAGTGTCGTCGTCAGGGCCACGGATGCGCTACGAAACATTGTGACCGTAGCCGGCTCATAGAATCGCACCAGCCGATGAAACGTCTTGCGATCGGCGTCATCCTGACCGTCAGTCTGGCGGCTGTCTTCCTCTATTCTGGCAGCACGAGAACCTCGAAGTACAGCCGACTGGTCGCGGCGGGCGATGCCGCCCTCACGAACGACGACGCCTTTCTGGCTATCGAAGCGTTCAGTGGAGCGATCGCACTGCGAGGCGAGGCCATGCTCGCGCATCTCAGGCGAGGCGAGACGTACCATGGCCGCGGCGATCTCGAGGCCGCGCACAGGGATCTGACAGAGGCGCACAGGTTGGAACCGTCGGCCACCCGCCCGCTGGAGGCGTTGGGGGACGTGTCGCGAGAAGTGGGTCAGCACGACGCGGCGGCTCGGCACTACGCGGCCTATCTCGCCATCGACGACAGCAGGCCGACCGTTCTGTACAAGCTCGCGGTGGCCCATCACCAGGCGGGACGTGAGGCACTGGCCATTCCGTTGCTCCGACAAGCTATCGGTTTGACGCCGGGCATGGCAGAGGCCCACTATCTGCTCGGGCTCGCGTTGCGCGATCAAGAACGCCAGGACGCGGCGATTGAAGCCCTTCAGCAGGCGGTGGTCGTGGCGCCCGGCTTCACGACGGCGCGGGAGGCGCTGGGCGCGGCGCTCGGGGCCGCCGGCCGCTGGGACGAACGGATCGAACAACTCGAGGCCCTGGCCGCTCCGGAGCCAGAGCGTTCACAACACGACGTGGACCTGGGTCTCGCCTATGCGGGTGTCGGCCGCACCGATATGGCGGTGCTGTCGCTGGGGCGTGCGTCGGAGGCACATCCTGAGGAAGTCCAAATCTACACCGCCCTGGGCAGGGTGTGGCTCGATATCGCCCGTGCGACCGACGACAAGATCGCACTCGCGAAAGCCATCGGTGCGCTCCGGTCGGTGTCCCCGGACACGTCATCCAGCGAGGCGCTGACCTTGCTGGCCGAGGCCTTGCTTCTCGACGGAGAGTTGACGGATGGGGTGGCCACGCTGGAACTCGCGACCGAGCGCTATCCCGTTGACCCCTCCGCGTTCATCCTGTTGGCGGATCTCGTGGAACGCGACGGCGACCTGGCGGGGGCGCGACGTTGGCTGGTGGCGCATGACGCCGTGACCGCCTATGTGCCGGCGGTGGAGCGCCTA
>CAWWAF010000200.1:0-1901 GCA_963934795.1 uncultured bacterium | reverse complement strand
CGACTTCACGCTGCCGGTCGACCGTCTGGCGGCGGCCGCCGGCGCGCTCACGTTTGTCGCCAATCCCAACAGCCCCTCAGGCACCGTGGCGTCACACGAACGTCTCAGCGCGCTGGCCAACGCACTCGACGGCGTCCTGGTCGTTGACGAGGCCTATGCCGCCTTCGCCGAGGAGGACGCTCTCGCCCTGCTCGAGACACATCCGAACATGGTGATCTTGCGCACGCTCTCGAAGAGCCATGCGCTAGCCGGCCTCCGGTTGGGCTATGCAATTGCCCACCCTACCCTGCTCGAAGGCCTGGCAAAGGTCAAAGACAGTTACAACGTCGGCGCGGTGGCCGCGTCCGTGGGGAGCGCCGCCATTCTGGATACGGCTCACACGGCTACCACCGTGGCCCGCATTCAGCGCAACCGCGCACAACTGACCGAGGCGCTGCAACGGCTCGGCTGCCGGGTGTGGCCGAGCCAGGCCAATTTCGTGCTGGTGCGTCCCCCACACGGCGACGCTGCTCGTGTCCACCAGGAGCTGGAAAGCCAGGGCATCCTCGTGCGCTATTTCGACGAGCCGGCGCTGGTCGAGGTGCTCCGCATCACGGTTGGCACACGGGCCGAGCAGCAGACGCTGATCGCCGCGCTGGACGCCATCCTGGGGCCGATGCACCCGGCCTGACCGTGAGCGCGCCGGGGGGGGACTATCGGCCGCCGGTCGAACGCCCGATACCCCGGTATCATGGTGCAATTCTTGAACCCGAACCGGCCCTCTGACCAAGCAGTGACCGTGTGGTGCGAACCCGGTGACGATGGTTTTCGCCTGGTCCGCCGCGACCCAGGCGGCACTGTGCATACGGAACAGGTGTCCACGCGGTCGGCGTTGTACGACGCCACCGTCCGGATGCAAGCCGACCTGACCCGGTCAGGGTGGACACCGGGCATCCCGACGAGGACGTCGAGGTCACGACGACGCGCCGTCCGCTCAGGGCACTTCCATCGATAGCGGGCGATGAGACCGATCGCGGTCGACGTCGCGATCCTCCTTCCACCGGCCGCCCGGCGCCGACTTCAACGGCTCAACGCCGTGTATTCCGCCACAGCTGGTCGCGGATTTCGGTTTGACGACACGCACCACCCGCACGTCACCCTCGGACAGCATTTTGTCGATTTTGACGGCGTCGAAGCGGTGCGAGCCGACCTCACGCCCGTCTTCGCGCGCCAGTCGCCAATCGACCTGCAGATCACCGGCGCGCGAAGCGGCCGGACATCCCACGCTGCGGTGGTCAACCCCTCCTCGGATCTGCAACGTCTCCACGAACGGGTGCTTCGCGCATTGGAATCGCACGAAGTCACCGGGACCCGCGATGCCTTTCAGGTGGATGACCATCCCGCGCGCGATGCGGACGTCCGATGGGTGACCCGCTTTCGCCCAGACTCCGCGTTCGACCGGTTCGACCCGCACATCACCATCGGCATCGGCCCGGCATCATCGGCTGTTACGCCGTGGCGCCTCACCGCGAACGCGGTCGCACTCTGCCGACTCGGCCGGTTCTGCACCTGCCGAGACCGTCTGGCGAACTGGACGCTATAATTCGAATTGCCCATTCCGTCTCATCGTCACCAAGGAGGTCTCATGTCGCAACGTGTTCCCGCGTTGGTCCTGTGCAGTGCATTCATCGCGGCGTGCGGCGCGCCGTCGCCGGACGCCGTCGAACAGACGCCCGACGAGCCAACGAGCGCGGCCACCTCGGAAGTCTTCATTCCACACGACGTCACCCCGGCCGACATGCCGGCCGACATCCACGACGACTCCTGGGCGCGCCTCCCGACCGTGGCCCGCGAGACCCTGGGACCAGACGATCAGCGGATCTTCGACAGCATCGTGCGCCCCGAGAGTCGCTATAGCACCG
>CAWWAF010000199.1:0-1923 GCA_963934795.1 uncultured bacterium | reverse complement strand
CAGAGCTTCGGCTTGAAGACGGTCAACATCTACAGCTTCTCCGCAGCGACCTGGGACGACATGCGGCGTAGGCTTGAGCAGCGCCTACGCGCTGGCGCTGTCGATGACTACTACGAGGTGGTGCTGGCTGAAATGGTGTCCGGTGGAGACCGTTCCTTCGGGGCCGTCGACTTTCCAGCGCGCGATTGGCATGAGAGCGACACCCTTGACGATCTACACGCCGCTGACCGCGCGATGACGACCCCGGAGTGGACATGAGTGGCCGTTCCCTTCAAAGAGCTGTGGCCGCGACCGATGGCTGAGCTTGATTGCGAGGCGGTACCTCGATACTCGAACAACGCGCGCCCATCCATACTGGGTCCCTATATAGCGAAGGAGTTCGGCTTCCTCCTGCCGCGGGCCTTGACGGCATCGACGCCGAGCGAGACATCGCTCGTCGATTGATCCTGGGACTCCACCAGCCCGGCACCGTCTTAGATCTCGGCAGCGAGGTCGAATTCTGGACCGAAGAGTACGCTCGTCACTTCGCGAAGGTGGTTGCGGTCGAGGGCAGCACGGCGGTGTGTCGTGCCCTTCGGACGCGCTGTCCGTCCTATCCCACCCCGCCTATGGGTATCGCATCAATGTGGGTCTTGCTCGGGTCGGGATGAGAACCACACGGATACTGCGGCGTCACAGTCAGGGCACGTCTGTCTCACGCGGCGGGGCGGGATACGCTCAGGAACCGCACCCGGATCGGCGTCTACGAGGTGAGCGGCGTGCTCGCGGCGGGCTGCATGGGCGCGGTGTGCCGCGCCCGAGACAAGAAGTCCGATCCGGACCGGCTGGCCCGCTTGGTCGGCGTGTCTCAGAAACTCCTTGGATGGCACGTCGAGGGCCCGCTAGAACTGGACTGAATGTCTCAAAAACCTCCGACTTTCGCCCCACGAAAACGTCCGTCAATCGGCGATTTTCGCCCCTGCGCCGGACTGTCCCAGAACCACCGGTAGGTTCTGGGTCGCGCCCCTATTTGAGTTCGAGACGGTTATCTGGGTCTGGGCGGATGATGAGGTATTCGATGTCGGACTCAAGGTTGCTCCACCAGTGTGGGGTGTGCCCGGGGATGATGACGACGTCGCCCTGGGTCAGACGGCGGGAGATGCCGTCGTCGATGCCGGGGCTTCGGGCCGAGGTGCCCGGGATGGGGGGACCGGGCGGACGCATCGTGCCTCCGGTGACGAGGGTCGCGGCGCCCTTCAGCATGTAATAGATTTCGGTGGTGTTGACTTCGTGCTTGTTGGCACCGCCGGCGAGAGATTCGGGACGGAAGACGCCGAATACGCCGACGCGATAGTCGCCGGTTACGTCGACCACTCGAATCGGACGGTCACTGACCCGGTCTCTGGGCAAGGCGTCCAGAAACGTGCGAATGGCAGCCGCTGTGACGTCCGTCGCCTCCGGGGCGTCCTGCGCGGCGGCGGGGGCGGTCAGGAGTATGGCGAGCAGTGGCAGTAGTAGTACGCGCATCATCGGGCCTCCTTGGGCTGGTGCAATGACATTGATTGGCGTCAAGTGGAGCGTGGCTGGTCGATGGTCGTGTGGGCCTCGGCCAGCGAATCCGGCCGTGTCGCCACGGCGGTCTCGTCACCCAAGTTACCGTACGCTGTTCACGTGACTGCCTCAGGGTCGGATGGTATCGTGGTGACGTTCCCGGATCGAGCCAGAGGGTACCCCTGACGGGAGTCAGGTTGTTGTCGACAGCGCCACATATCGCGGTATTCACCTTGGGTTGGACCGGCCTACGCTGGCGCGGGCCTGACCTGGAGGACGCCGGGACGACTGGCCGACGGCTCGCGTCGGTCCAGGCACACCTCTGAACGCACGGCTCGAGGAATTAGCCTGAGCGATAGGCAGCCCTAATCATGGCGACCACCTTTCGACTCA
>CAWWAF010000198.1:0-2094 GCA_963934795.1 uncultured bacterium | reverse complement strand
AACGCCAACGTCTGGTCGATGCTGGCCGGTGACAACGAGTTGGGCTACGTCTATCTGCCCACCGGCACCACGACCAATGACTATTACGGCGCCGACCGTCCCGGCGACAACCTGTTCTCCGAATCGATCATCGCGGTTGATGTGGAGACAGGGCAGCGGGTCTGGCACTTTCAGGCGGTGCATCACGGGTTGTGGGACTACGACTTTCCGACCCATCCCAATCTGGTCGATGTGGTCGTCGACGGCCGTCCGGTCAAGGCGCTGACCCAGGTGAGCAAGCAGGCATTCGTCTATGCCTTCGACCGGGTCACCGGCGATCCAATCTGGCCCATCGAAGAGCGGCCGGTCCCGCAGGAAACAAACATGCCGGACGAGGTGCCCTCGCTGACGCAGCCGTTTCCAACCAAGCCGGCGCCGTTCGACTATCAGGGCGTCACGATCGATGACCTGATCGATTTCACCCCGGAGTTGCGCCAACTGGCAGTGGAGGTGGTCGAAAACTACCAGATCGGGCCGCTGTTCACCCCGCCCGGACGCCCGATTGAGGGGGGCACACAGGGGACGTTGATGCGACCGCCCGACTTTGGTGCGGCCGGCTGGGCCGGCGCGGCCGTCGACCCGGAGACGGGGATCCTCTACGTGCCGTCACGCAATATCGCGGTCGCCATCCCGCTCTACGAGCCAGATGCGGCGCTGGGGTCGACGATGCGCTACACGCATGGCGCCCCGGAGGCCACCCGTTTACAGCAACGTGGCGGCTATGAGGCGCGAATGCCCCAAGGACTGCCGCTGCTCAAACCCCCCTATTCGCGAATCACCGCCATCGACATGAACACTGGCGACCACGCCTGGATGGTTCCGCTGGGGAACGGCGACCGGATTCGCAATCACCCACGCCTGCGCGATCTCGATCTGCCGCCGCTCGGGGACGGCACCATCGCCGGGCCCGTGTTGACCAAAACGCTGCTGATCAGTTCTGTGCCGACGGGGGGCAGCGATGGGGGACCGGGCCTGGTGGCCTGGGATAAGGAGACCGGCGAGATACGAGGCGCCGTGAACTTGCCCACCGGCCCCATTGGCACGCCGATGACCTACAGCGTCGACGGACGGCAATATATCGCGGTGACGATCGGTGGCGGGCCACGCCTGGTCGCGTTTGCTTTGCCTGAGTAGGCGAGACCGTCCGGTCCTAGCAGCCCGTGGTAGCAGTCGCGCGTCGCACCGAGAGCGGCGCTGGACCGGTGGGGTAAGGCGAGAAGAGGGAAAATACGGGCAGTATTTGACCGATGAACAACGCAGTTCGGCCGGATTCAGCGCCGATCGAATGCAGCGGGACTGCTACCACGGGCTGCTAGCTCTCGGAGTACGTATTGATGTGGTCGAGCAGCAGCTCGGTCATCTGGTCGGTCGCCAGGTCCGGGATCCAGTGACTGACGCCCTCGATGACCTCGAACCGATAGGGTGCGTCGACATACTCTGCCGTGAGTTCCGCACCGTCGATGCAGAGGGCGGTGTCCCCGTCGCTCCACGTGAACATCGTCGGGACCCGCACCATCCCCATGGCGGGTCCGGACACCTGCCGGTCAGCGATATTGGCCCGATACCAGTTCAACGCGGCGCCGAGAGCGGCCTTTGAGCCGAGTACGCGCACGTAGTCTTCCACCGCGTCCCCTTCGATTCCCGTGAAGAAGCCACGGAGACCCTCATTGTCGTTCGCGACGAAATTGTCCTCGGAATCCGGCTGGACGAAGACGTCGAAATACGAGGAGGCTTCGACCTGGCACGAGGTCGGGTCGCCCAGCACCCGAGCGAACGCATCCGGGTGCGGCACCGACACGGGACTGGCCGAGATGACCCGGTCCTGCGCGGAGACGGTGACAGCCCAGGCGACGATGGCGCCCCAATCGTGTCCGACGATATGGAATCTGTCGGCTCCGATGGCGTCCGCAAGACCGACGATGTCTTCGACGAGGCGGGGCACCGCGTAGTCTTCAACCTGGGTGGGTCGCGCGCCAGGCGAGTACCCGCGCTGGTTGGGTGCCACCGCCCGGTAGCCGGCCTCACCGAGGGCGCTGATCTGATTGCGCCATTCGT
>CAWWAF010000197.1:0-2244 GCA_963934795.1 uncultured bacterium | reverse complement strand
GCGAACTGTGGTGGGGACGGGCCGTATCGCTGTCGGCGCTGATTGTGGCGGTGTCGTCGCCGTTGCTGGGCGCCGTGGCGGACCGTGGCGGCGCACGCAAGAAGTTCATGCTCGCCTACACGTCGATTTGTCTTGTGGCCGTCGCGATGATGTCGACGCTGGCACCGGGCATGGCGCTGCAGGGGTTTCTGTTATTTGTGGTGGCCAATGTGGGGTTTGAGAGCGCCTTGGTCTTCTACAACGCATATCTGCCCGATATTGCTCCGGCAGAGCGCCAGGGGTGGGTGTCCGGTCTCGGTTTCGGGGTCGGCTATCTCGGCTCGGCGCTGGGCCTCGTGATGGTGATTCCGTTTGCGGGGGACCGTATCGAGGTGGTGTGGTTCCTCGTCGCCGGGTTCTTCCTGGTGTTCTCCCTTCCAGCATTCTTGGTGCTTCCGAAGGACGAGCCGACCGAGATGAGCATCGCGCAGGCGGCCCGGTGGGGTGTGACCAGCTTTCGCACCATTGTCGGGGAAGTCTGGGACCTCAGGGAGTTACGCAATTTTCTCTTCGCGTTCTTCTTTTACATTGACGGCGTGCTGACGATCATCGTCATGGCTGGGGTCGTGGCCACCGAGACCTTCGGTTTCGACCAGCAGGGGACGATTGTGCTCTTTCTGGTCGTCCAGATTTCTGCGCTGATCGGCGCATTCGCGCTTGCGAATCCGACGGATCGATATGGTCCCAAACGTATTCTGAACGGCGTGCTTGCGCTCTGGATCTTTGTCGGGGTCGCCGCGTATGTTATCGAGTCCGCGGCGCTGTTCTACGGAATGGCCGTACTGGCCGGCCTGGGGCTGGGTTCGGTGCAAGCGGCAAGCCGGGCGTTCATGTCATCGCTGGTGCCCGACGGGAAAGAGGCCGGCATGTTCGGCTTCTACGCGTTGTGCGGCAAGTCGTCGTCGGTGATCGGCCCGATGCTGTTCGGCACCGTGACGGTCTGGGCGGGGGGGAATCAGCGACCCGCGTTCCTGGCCCTGACGGGTCTGTTTATCCTGGGTCTTGTGCTGTTGCAGCGCGTGCGGGACCCCCGAGCGACGGCCTGAACTGGGGGCGCTCAGGCTGGGTCAACGACCGGGTCTGGCGTCACGCCTTCGGCGTCGAACACCTCTCGGGCCAGACGAAACGCCTCCACGCCGGCCGGGATGCCGCAGTAGATCGCGACCTGCATCAGGGTGTCTCGGATCTCCTCGACGGTGCAGCCGTTGCGTATGGCGCCGCGCACATGGACCTTGAATTCGTGGCTGCGGTTGAGGGCTGAGATCATCGCAAGGTTGATCAGGCTGCGTTGCCGATCGCTGAGCGTCGGGCGGGTCCAGACCTGGCCCCAACAATATTCCGTCACCAGTTCCTGAAACTCGGCGTTGAAGCTGTCGAGTCCGGTCAAGGCGCGGTCGACATAGTCGTCGCCGAGCACCCGTCGGCGGGCCTGCAAACCGTCATCGTGTTTCACAGTGGACATTGTGTCGGTCTCCTGGAGGCGACGGGACGTCGTCCCACGCACATGTTGATGGTCAAGCGGTTCGCGAGTGTACCATTCACCGCGTCGGCGCCTGGCGGAAACCCGTGGGTGCATCGAGGACCTAGGATTCTCCGGCTGGGCGGCGGCTGACGTAGGGACACGACGGACACCGGTGGACGCATCGAGGACTTAGGGTTCTCCGGCTGGGCGGCAGCAGACATAGGAGGCAAGCATGGATTTTCGGCTCACGGATGAGCAGCGGGCGCTACAGGCAGCGGCCCGGGACTTCGCGCGAGGCGAGATGACCGCCGTGGCGGAGCAGACCGAGCGTGACGCGACCCCGCTGTCGCGAGATTGGGTACGGCGCTACGCCGAGATGGGGTTCCTCGGGGTGAACGTGTCGGTGGACTACGGCGGTCTCGGGTTGGGCAACGTCGATGCGTTTCTGGTGCTCGAAGAGTTTGCCAAGGTCTCCTCAGCGGTGGCGTTTCCGATCTTCGAGTCGGTGGCGGGCCCGGTGCATGCATTGGCTCACTTCGCCAGTGACGATGTGAAACAGCGGGTGATTCCGGCCGTGTGCCGTGGCGAGATGATCGTGGCGGTAGCGATGTCGGAGCCTGACGCGGGGACCGCATTGACCGACCTGCGGACACGAGGTGAGGTGCGCGGGGATCGCGTCGTTATCAATGGCGCCAAGCGCTGGTGTTCCGGCGGCGGGCACTCGGACGCCTATCTCGTCTATT
>CAWWAF010000196.1:0-2458 GCA_963934795.1 uncultured bacterium | reverse complement strand
CGGTCACCTACAACTTCCACGCGTCCCCAGACGGTGCCCCGGCCGGCTACGCCGAGAGCTTCGATGCCCAAGATCGCGCGGACGGACACGGCACCTACACGGCGCCCTTTACCGGCATCCACGGTTGGTACTGGGAAAACGTCGGGACGGAGAAGATTACGCTCACGCTGACCACGTCGGGGTTCTACACCAGCGCCCACGAAGGTAGAGCTCGCGCGTCGGGGTACAAACCGCTCACCGACATCCGCGGCAACGCGGTGCCCAGCGTTCCGTAATTGCGTCCCATGAGAACAATCGACCGTTTGCCCCGTACTGCTAGGACGCGTCACGTCGGCCCAGGCGCCGTCTAAATTCTCGTTCGACGGTACCAGCGTCGGGTGCCTCTCCGTGTGACTCACGGAACGCGGCGACCAGCGTCGCACTATAGACCTCGCCGAGCGTTGTCGTGAGGGCGGCGGCGGTCGCCCCAGAAATCGCTCCGCCAACAAGGGTTCCCCCACCGGGAATCAACTTCAGGAGACCTCCGACAATCGCGCGACCAGCCAAGGTTGAGCCGGTTGATCCGGTCGCGGCGGCGACGAGAACGCTCAAGAATGCGGCCGACTGTGCGACCCCGAATGCCGACGAGATGCCCGCGAGCATACTGATCTGGATAGGCACGAGCAGGACCGCGTCGGAGAACGGAATTGGGGTGGCGCCGGCTGCCGCCGCCGCCGTAGCCGAGACGCCGACGATGCCGTGAGCGACCCGCCGTTTCTGGCCGACAGAGGCCTTTTGTGCCGCGGCCAGTGCCCGATGGAGCCCCTCCGGGATCACTTCCGCCGTCAACTCGACCAGGTCGGTGAGCCCCATGGGCGACAGGACGTGGCCGCCGTCGAGCACCTCCTCGAGTGCCCGCACTCTCACGACGTTTCGCGCATCTGGTAGCAGTCGTTGGACTTCCGCCCGAAAGCCCTGGTCCGCCCGCGCCTTTGTGATGACGCCCACCACCGGCATGTATGCCGCCAGCGCATGGTGCAGGGCGATCTCGACGTCCTGGACCCGGCGACTATCTTCATTGAGACACAGCCAAGCCACATGAATGTGCCGCCGTGCATCGGCCTCTTTGGCGCGGCCGGCGATGAGTTGGGTGAGTGCGTCGATGCTCTCCTGGAAGGCGCCCAGCTCCAGGCCTCGCGTGTCCCAGATGGCGAGAGGGAGACCGTCCTTGGTGATTTCGCGGGTCGTGGTCGTCACCGGTCGACCCTGTCCGGTCTCGGCCAGGCGACCTTGAAACACGGCGTTGACGAGCGTGCTCTTGCCAACACCGGTTCGTCCGGCAATGAGCACGTTCAGGCGTCCGCGGTCGCGCATTGCGTCCTCGAGCGCTTTCGTGACGATGGCGGCCACGTGGTCCGACGGTGTCATACGGATCTCTGGCTCGCTCCTAGTCCCGCGGCCGAAACTGCCCCTCCCGAAGGAAATGGGCTGTTTCTTCAGCTACGTCCCGCCGGTTCATGATGAATGTGTGCGTCGCAGGAAGGACGAGGAAATCTGCAGCTCCGTCGAGCCGCGCCCGGTCCACGCCCACCTTGCCGTCGTCCGGTCCAGGAATGAGCCACGAGGTCAGAGGGTTCAGACTTCGGTCGCCGGTGATGATCCCCACGCTGAATCGTATGGGTGGCAGCTGGCGTGCGATTCCAGCCGCGTCCGTCCCAAGTCTCGAACCCGCTGGGCCGAACAACGACCGGAGCAGCGGAGTGGATCTGAAGGCGTCGACGATCTCGCTGCCCTGACTCGGCGGACTCAGCATCACGACCCGCCCTCGATGCATCAGCGGTTGTTCCGCCAGAACGGCACGCACGAGCACGCCGCCCATCGAATGGGTGACGAAGTGTACCGTCTCGGCGTCGGCCCCGCAGCACCGCTCGACCTCCGCTTGGAGGTCGGCCACCAGGGCGTCGAGTGGCTCGGTTGTCGAGGGGTACCCGAAACGCACCACGCGATAGCCCTCGCTCTCCAGCCGATCGCCAAGAATCGCCATCGACGCCGGAGACCGACCGAGGCCGTGAATCAGGATCACGGGATCAGCGCCGACGGGCGGCGAGGAGGAACACCCCGACACGACACTCAATCCACAGGTCGCGAGAACAAGAATGACCCGGTGCATAAGCCTGCCGCTCTCTCTGGAACGCGTCTTGACGGGCCTACTCGGGCGGGCGTTGTTGCTCGCGGATCGCGCGAAACTCGCTCGTGGCGCTCCACGCTGGCCAGGCGTCAGACACGGCCAACCGCAGCCCCATTTGATACATGAGCGTCAGATCATCGAGCGCGCCCGCAAGGTCCCAATCCGGTTTTACCTCGTCCGAGACAGCGTGGTAATCGTTGTTGGTGTATTCGTCACGCTTCGCAATACCGTAGCCCGCCGGCTTCTCGAGGTAGTCGACACCGGGGTCGGCGTAGAAGGCGGGGACGCCGA
>CAWWAF010000195.1:0-2695 GCA_963934795.1 uncultured bacterium | reverse complement strand
GGACGATTCGGCTTGAAATCAGAGGGGAGCCGGTCGATATTACCCCAGCCCTGACCGAGCAGCTTGAGCCGCTGTATCGGCTCGCGACGAGCGGTCCCCCGTTGATTGTTGCGACCCGGGAGGGAGGCCCGTCAGCCCCGGCGGTGCCGCCCGTGCTGGAGGCGCTGCGGGTGCGTCGTTTGGCGGTGGTGAAGCTCGTGTCGTCGCGCCACGAGCTTGGCGTCTTGTTTGCCGGCCGGGAAGCCGGGCGGCCATTCTCACCGAGCGAGCGACTGGCGTTGCTGGCCATGGCCCAACAGGCCGCCGTTGGCATCGAGAACCTGCGACTCAATGAGACGTTGCTTCGTCACTCGCGAAGCCTGGAACGACAGAACGCGCTCATCCTCGACGCGGCCGGCGAGGGCGTCTACGGGTTGGATACGGAGGGACTCACCACCTTTGTCAACCCAGCCGCCGCGAGGTTGCTCGGATGGGGCGTCGGCGACTTGCTTGGGCAACCGATGCATGCCGTGCTGCACCATACTCACGCGGATGGGTCCGCCTACCCGCCCGAGGAGTGTCCGATCTATGCGGCATTCAAGGACGGGCAAGTGCATGAGGTGCGGGACGATGTCTTCTGGCGTCAAGATGGCACGAGCTTCCCGGTGGAGTACACCTCCACTCCGATCGCAGAGGACGGCGCATTGCAGGGAGCGGTGGTCGTGTTTCGGGACGTGACGGCACGCAAAGACACGGAGGCACAGCTTCAGGTGGCACTCGACGACGTGCAAGCTCTGACACGGCGTCTCGAAGCGGAGAACGTGTATCTGCAGGAGGAGATACGGGAGCGGCACCATTTCGGGGACATCATCGGGCGGTCGCCGGCGATCGGGCAGGTACAGCGGGCGGTCGAGACAGTTGCGCCGACGAACGCGAGCGTGTTGATTACGGGCGAAAGTGGAACCGGCAAGGAACTGGTCGCCCGCGCCGTGCACCGGCTCAGCCCCCGTCGGGACCGGCCACTCATCACGTGAACTGTGCGTCCGTGCCTCGGGACCTCTTTGAGAGTGAGTTCTTTGGACACATCAAGGGGGCATTTACTGGCGCCGTGCGCGACCGCGTGGGGCGATTTCAGCTGGCCCACCGGGGCACGCTCTTCCTGGATGAGGTGGGAGAGATTCCCCTCGAGTCGCAGGCCAAGCTGCTGCGGGTGTTGCAGGAAGGCGAGTTCGAGCGAATTGGGGACGAGCGTACGACCACGGTCGATGTCCGGGTGGTAGCGGCGACCAACCGGGACATGAAGGCGGAGGTAGAAGCGGGCCGCGTGCGCGAGGACCTCTACTACCGGCTGAACGTCTTTCCGATAGATGTTGCACCGCTCCGCAATCGGCGCGACGATATCCCGCTGTTGGCCACGCGGTTCCTCGAGCAGGCGGCGCGCCGATTCAATCGTCCCGAGGCGCGTTTGACCAATGCCAACATCGAGCAACTGCGGGCCGCGGAATGGCCTGGCAACGTTCGCGAGTTGATGCATGCCGTGGACCGCGCGGTCTTGACCGCACGTGACGGGCGGCTGCGGTTCGATGCCGGCCGTGGCGGTGATCCCTCGATCGTGGAGACCCACGCAGCCAGGGTCCCGCATGGGATCCGCACGGACGCTGAGCTGCAGGCCGCGCTCGAGCAGACTGGGTGGAAGATCTACGGTCCGGGTGGCACGGCGGAGCTCCTCGGCATGCGACCGACCAAGCTGATGGCGCGTATCAAGAAGGCCGGATTGACAAAGCCGGTCGCGTAGGTCGTGCCTCGAATGTTGACAATCATGCATACCAGGAGGTGTGTTAATGACGTATGGCAAAGGTGGTACCCGTGAAGCGAGATGCAGACGCGACCCGACAGCGAATCCTCGATGCCGGAGCCGTGGAAATCCACCGACACGGCTTTCGAAACGCGAGCGTCGAAAGCATTCTGGCCGACACGGGGCTCACAAAGGGCGCGTTTTACCACCACTTCGCGGCCAAGGCAGACCTTGGCTACGCGGTGATTGATGAGTCCATTCGGACCCAGGTGCTGACCAAATGGGTGGAGCCCATCGAGGCCGCGCTCGACCCGCTCAGCGGATTCATCGGCGCGCTCTCGGACGTGTGCTCAGAAGATTTGAACATGGTCTGCGACTGTGGATGTCCCTTGAACAACCTGGCTCAGGAGATGTCCGCCATCGACGAGACCTTCAGGGGCAAGTTGCTCCGTGTGTATGCGGAGTGGCGGGATCGCACGGCCGCCGCCTTGTCCCGCGGGCAGGGCGCCGGTTACGTCCGGGCCGATGTCGACTGTCGCAATACGGCGACGTTCATCATGTCGTCCATCGAGGGGGCCGCCGGCCTCGCCAAGAACCACCAAGACCCTGAAGTCCTGTTTGTCTGTCTCGAGGGGATGACCCGCTACCTCGAGTCGCTTCGGTCAGAGCCCCGAGCACAGGCCTCGTAATTCAGCGTTCTCCATGGCACGGAACCTTTCGGTTCGTCGGTTCGTCTGATCATTTACATACCGATCAGTATGGATGTTAAGACTTTTGCAGAGACCAAGATGCCCACGGGCTCACGACACAGCCCGGCACTCGCCGAACGCTACGCACGCTGGGTCGTCAGTTGGCGCTGGCCGGTTCTGGCCGGATCCCTCGCGCTGACCTTGCTGGCGGCCATAGGCGCCACTCGCCTCG
>CAWWAF010000194.1:0-2746 GCA_963934795.1 uncultured bacterium | reverse complement strand
CTGAGCCGGCGTATCGACGAGTCCTCCTCAAGCTCTCGGGAGAGGCGCTCATGGGGAGCCGATCCTACGGGATCGATCCGGTCGTGGCCGACCAGATTGCGAGCGAAGTCGCGGAAGTGAGCCGGCTCGGTATCGAGCTGGCGGTCGTCATCGGCGGTGGCAACATCTTTCGGGGACTCGCCGCGAGTGCCAAAGGCATGGACCGGGCCACAGCGGACAACATGGGGATGCTGGCCACGGTCATGAACTCCCTGGCCCTCTCTGACGCGCTGGAGCGACACGGCAACGATACCCGCGTCCTCACGGCGATCGAGATGCGGACAGTCGCCGAGCCCTTCATCCGACGCCGCGCCATGCGTCATCTGAAGAAGGGGCGCGTCGTCCTGTTCGCGGCCGGCACCGGCAACCCGTACTTCACGACGGACACGGCGGCGGCGCTCCGCGCCATGGAGATTCGTGCCGACGTCATCATGAAAGCCACGAAGGTCGACGGTATCTTCACGTCCGACCCAGTGACTGACCCGACCGCCACCCGGATCGACCGTTTGACACATCTGGAAGTCCTCGAACAACAACTGCGGGTCATGGACGCCACCGCTATCTCGCTCTGCATGGACAACAAGCTGCCGATTCTCGTCTTCAATCTACTCACACCCGGCAACATACGCCGCGCCGTGATGGGAGAACCGGTTGGGTCGGTGGTCACGGCGTAGGGCGATGCCCGACCGCCGTCACACAGGAGGGTGGGTAACCCAATATGAGCATCACGGATAGCCCAAGCGCGGCGGCCGAAGCCCGCACGACCATGGCCGGCCAAGTCGAGCACGTGCGGCACGAATTGGCCGGTGTCCGCACCGGCCGGGCTTCGATCGGTATTCTGGATTCGGTGCGAGTGGATGCCTACGGCTCGCACATGCCGTTGAACCAGGTGGCCTCACTCTCGATCCCTGAATCAACGCTCCTCGTGGCCAACCCATTCGACCCCAGCCACATCGGCGCGATCGAGCGCGGCATCCAGGCGGCCAATCTCGGGCTGAACCCAACCAACGACGGCAAGGTGGTGCGGATTCCAGTGCCGCCCCTAACCGACGACCGGCGGAAAGAACTGTCTCGGATCGTCCACCAGCTGACAGAGGACGGGCGAAACAGCATCCGTGGCACACGCCGGCAGGTGAACGACGCACTCAAGAAACTGCTCAAGGGCAAAGAGATTTCCGAGGATGACGAGCGCCGCGGGCTCGACGACATCCAGAAAGTCACCGACGCCCATATCAGCCAGCTCGACGACTTGCAGAAGGCCAAGGATTCCGAGCTGCTCGACCACTAGTGTCTCGACGTGCTTGAGCCCGCCTAGCCGTTCCCCACGTCCGCGCCCAACTCGTGACCGGCATCTCCGAACGAGATGCCCAGCGCTCGCGCTGTACGCACGAGATCCAGGTCTGTCGACACGAGTCTCGTCCGACCAACGATCTCCTCCAACGGAATCGAGATGATGTCCGGAGGCCGATTCGCCACCATCCGGCCAAACTCGCCAGTGAGAATCAACTCCACTGCCTTGCCGCCGAATCTGGTGGCGAGGACCCGATCGAAGCTCGTCGGCTCGCCACCACGCTGCAGGTGCCCGAGTCGTACCGAGCGCGCCTCCTGCCCTGTGAGATCTTCCAGCTCCGCGGCAACCTGAGCTCCTACCCCGCCGAGCCGGGCCAGACGCCCCTCGTACCCGGGCGTGACCACGGACGCCGACCCGTCCTTCGGGGCCGCCCCCTCGGCCACCACCACGATGCTTGACCGCGCGCCCAACCGCTCGCGCTCGGCGATGCGGTCTGCCACTCGCCTGAGGTCATACGGAATCTCCGGAATCAGAATCACATCACCGCCACCGGCGACACCGGCGTACAACGCAATCCAACCCGCGTTGCGTCCCATCACCTCGACCACCATGACCCTGCGGTGGGCCTCTGCGGTCGAGTGCAGGCGGTCGATGGCCAAGGTCGCAAAGCCGACCGCCGTATCGAACCCAAACGTGCTGTTCGTGCCCGGCAGATCGTTATCTATCGTCTTTGGCACGACGACCAGCGGCATCCCACGCAGGGAGAACTTGTGCGCGATCGCCAAGGTGCCATCACCCCCAATCGCGACCAGCGCATCGAGGCCCAGGTCGTGAAATCTCGCGAGACATCGAGCCGAGTAGTCCTGCCCTTCGGCCCCATGCGCGAAAGGGTCGCCCCGGTTGGTCGTACCGAGAATGGTGCCTCCACGCCTGAGGATGCCTGTGACATCTCGCGGGCCGAGCACGCGCACGCGATCTGGCGAGAGCAGTCCGTCGAAGCTGTCTTCGAGTCCGAGACACTCGATGTCGTGATTACAAGCGGATTTCACGACCGCGCGGATCACGGCGTTCAGTCCCGGTGCATCCCCACCACCGGTGAGCACGCCAATACGTGAAAGCGACACAGAGACTCCAGTCCTGCGCAGTGGGCCAACGAGGCAATGCCAACCGCGCGCCATGACCGATCCACCGACCGATCCCTTCAGATCCTACCGTCTGAATAGCTCACCCATCCCTGGCCGCCCCTGTGTACGCCCGGTTTGCGATGTATCGGACCACCCGTGTACAATCACGGTTTGCACGACACGCCGCCGCGCGGCCAGTGTCACGCCACCCGACAAGGGCCGCTAGCTCAGCTGGGAGAGCGCCGCGTTCGCAACGCGGAGGTCGTGGGTTCGAGCCCCATGCGGTCCACCA
>CAWWAF010000193.1:0-3065 GCA_963934795.1 uncultured bacterium | reverse complement strand
CGACCGGTGTCCACATGACCGGTGGTCGGATCTCCAGTATGACAATCAGTCACGGTCCACCGCGGTCATGGTCCTCGGCGTGCTGTATGGCTCGACCGGTCTAGGACTCGAGGGGACGCTCCCGTAGACGCGTTATCCGCACACGCCATGGACGCCACCGAACTGACATCGGATCAGTGTGAAGAGCTGTACCAGCTGCTGCTGGCTGAGCGCGCCCGCCTGGAGGCGCATTTTGCGCTTAGTGAAGAGGGGGCGAAGCCGGTGCAGCTTGACGCCCCGATTGGACGCCTCTCACGCATGGATGCCATCCAACAGCAACAGATGACACGAGCCAGTCGATCCACGCTCGAGGTCAAGCGTCGCCAGGTCGAGGCGTCGCTGGCAGAGCACGCGAAGGGTGTGTACGGCGAGTGTCGGTCTTGTGAGGAGCCGATTGGATACCCACGTCTGCGCGCGCGTCCCGAAGCGCCGTTCTGCTTGAGTTGCCAGGACAGCAGAGAGCGTTCGCGTTAGGGACCCCGTCCATCCAATGTGTCAGGCAGACTTGGGCGTTCCTGGCGTCGAGAACGTTTCAGTCCGCGAGCGCGTAGACGAACAGCGAGTGTCCCGCCGCCAGCGCAACGTACTGCTTTCCGTCGACCATGTAGCTCATCGGGCCGTTGGCGATCATGCCCCCCAAGCTCTTTCTCAGTAGTAGCTCGCCGGTCTCCGCGTGCATGACGTGAAAATGGCCCTCGCGGTTGCCGGTGAAGAGCAGGTTGGAGGCCGATGTGAGGATGCCGCTGCTCGTCACGTCAGTCATCGGGACCCGCCACCGCTGCTGGCCGGTGCGCGGGTCAATGGCGATCACCGCTCCGCCGCCGGCCGCATCAGTCCAGTTGTTGATGTGCCCGCGACGCAGACCGGGCACATTGGCACCGGCGCCGAACGGGTTGGCAGGGCGGCCCCCCAGAAACACACGGCCCGGCTGGTGCTCCTGTTCCTGAGGTTCGAAGTTCGATCCGTAGGCCTCCCAGGCTGAGAGATAGAACAGGCCGGTCTCGGGGCTGTAGGACGGTGAATACCAGTTGGTCCCACCCTGAATACCGGGAAACGTGGTCGCGCCCGGCGGTTGTGGCGTCTGGACCGGGCGACCGAAGTCGTCGAGTCCGCTGGCCCAGTTGACCGGGACATAGCTGGTGCCACTCAGGAATTGACCGTTCTCGCGGTCGAGCACGTAGAAAAAGCCGTTCCGGTTGCCCCAGAGCATCAATTTCTGGACACCGCCGTTGCCGTCAGGAAAGTCGATCAGCACCGGAATCTGGACCGAGTCGTAGTCATACGGGTCGTTCGGGGTGAACTGGAAGTACCACTCGAGTTCGCCGGTATCCGGGTCCAGCGCGACCACGGAGTCGGAGTAGAGGTTGTCGCCGGGGCGCTGGGCCGGATTTAAATCGGGACCTGGATTTCCGATGCCCCAGTAAGTGAGGTCGAGATCCGGATCGTAGGACCCGGTGAGCCAGGCCGGCGCGCCACCGGTCTTCCAGGCGTCATTCTCCCAGGTCTCGTGCCCCGGTTCGCCAGGACCGGGAATCGTGTAGAAGCGCCACGCCAATTCGCCTGTTTTCACGTCGTAGGCGTCGATGTAGCCTCGGATGCCGAACTCGCCGCCCGCCACGCCGACCATCACCTTGTCCTTGACGACCAGCGGCGCCAGCGTCAACGCGTAGCCCTGGGTCGGGTCGGCCACCGTGGTCTGCCACAGCGGCTCGCCGGCGATGGCGTCCAGAGCAATGAGGTTCCCGTCGAGCGTCGCCAGAAAGAGTGTGTCGTCGAGAATCGCCAGCCCGCGGTTGACCGCTCCGCAACACGGACGTGCGGCGGCCGAGGGGGTGTATTCATACTTCCAGAACACGCTTCCGCGCTTGGCGTCGAGGGCCACCACGTTGTTGACCGGTTCGGTCAGATACATGATGCCGTCGACGACGAGCGGTGTGGCCTGAAACGCCTCGAGCGAGCTCGCCTGGAACACCCACGATAATTCGAGGTCTTCGACATTCTCGGGTGTGATCTGGTCGAGCTTTGTGTGTCGGTTGCTCGAGTAGGTCCCGGAATACGTGAGCCAGTTCTCGGGCTCCTCGTCGGCGTGCAGGAGGCGTTCGAACGTCACCTGCGCCGAGGCTCCGGCTGGGACCAGGCCGGCAAGCAGCAAGGTAATGAGCGTCAGGTTGGTCGTGCGGGTCATGCGAGTCATGGCGTCAGTCCAAACCCTTGAGTGAGAGGAGATAGGCGAGCACGTCGGCGACTTCCTGCTCGTCAAGCACGTCGCTTGCGGCTGGCATCGGCGAGGTTGCGAGCGCGTCCAAGTCGCGCAACGTCGTCTTGTCAAACGACCGCAGGCGTTCGTTTTCGTCGAGCAACTGAATGGTGTAGGTATCTTCGTTAAGCCGACGCCCGTTCACGACCGTGCCGTCAGCCAGAACCGCGCGCACGGGCCGGTTCACCGGGAGCATGGAGCCGGTCGGGTCCAGTAACGAGTTCTGCAGGTCCGCCGCGCTGCGCACCGCGCCGATGTCGGTCAAATCGGGTGCCGTGCGTGGACCCTGGCCGCGTACGCGGTGACAGGAAGCGCACGCGCCTTTGCCCGAGAACAACGTCTCGCCCCGCGTGGCCTCGCCAAGGGTCACAGCGCTGAGATCGAAATCTCGCATGGTGCGGAGATAGGAGACGAGACCGGTCAACTCGCTCTGCGAGAACTCATTCGGCGGCATCGCGGTTCCGGGGATTCCGGTACGGAGCAGCCGCATCAACTCCGGATCAGACTCAGCGCGCGCGTAGGTTCCGCTGGCCAGGTCGACGCCCGCAATCTCGGCGCCGCCCTCCCCGTGACAGCGGACGCAGTTCGCACTGTAGAGCCGGGCGCCGAACTCGATGTTGGCTTGTTCATACTGGCCGGCATGGTCCTGGGCCGCGGCGTTTGGGGCGTCGATTGTCGCCACCAGGGCGAGTGCCGCGACTGACCAAGCAAGGCGTGTCAGTCGAGTCGGGATTCGTCGGTTGAAGATGAGCATCAGCTGGCCGTTCTG
>CAWWAF010000192.1:0-3078 GCA_963934795.1 uncultured bacterium | reverse complement strand
GGTCGGTTCGACGGGGTCGCGTTGTTCCCCACGAATGCGGTGATATCGGCGTGGGCGAGGCCGGCGCCGGACAGGCTCACGAGCAGCACGCACAGTAAGATCGAGGCCAAACGTCTTGGTCGCATTCTCATTCCCTCGGAGCCGTGCTGCGCCCTCTGAATTCGCCGTGCGCAGCGCCCTTCGGCATCATAGCAGAGCCCTTTCGCACGCGTCCGCCCACGGCCCTCAGTGCCATCGGGCGTGTGATACAGTGGCCCCACCCCGATGGACCTTCGGCCCACCGACGAACAGCGTCTCCTCCGACAGACCGTCCGCGAATTCGCCGAGTCCGAGATGGCGCCTCATACCCTGGAATGGGATGAAGCCCAGCAGTTTCCGCTTGCCTTGCTCCCGAAGTTGGCGGGGCTCGGGCTCATGGGAATCCAGGTTCCAGAGCATTACGGTGGCGCCGCGATGGGTGCGGTCGAATACTGTATCTGCATCGAGGAACTCGCGCGAGTTGACCCGTCGATAGCGTTGACGGTGGCGGCCCACAACGGGTTGGCTGCGGCTCACATCTATCGCTTCGGGTCTGACGCCCAACGGGCCAGGTATCTGACGCCGCTGGCCGAAGGGCGGCATCTGGGCGGCTGGGCGCTGACCGAACCGCAGGCAGGCAGCGATGCGGGCAGCACACGGACGGCCGCCACACCAGTGGCCGGGGGGTGGCGCCTCAACGGCACGAAGACGTTCACCACGCATGGAACGTTGGCCGGCACGCTCGTCGTGATGGCGGTGACCGACCCCGCTCAAGGTCATCACGGAATTTCTGCGTTCGTGCTGGAGCGGAGCACCCCCGGCCTGGCGGCCGGACGGAAGGAAAACAAGCTGGGCATGCGAGCCAGCGATACCGCCGAACTCCTGCTCACCGACTGCGTCGTACCGGACGACCAGCGGCTCGGCGATCTCGGGGAGGGCTTCATCGGCGCGCTCAGTGTGCTCGACGCGGGCCGGATCGGTATTGCCGCGCTTGCGGTCGAACTTGCGCAGGGGGCGTACGAGGCGGCTCGCCGCCACGCGGTGGTTCGCGAGCAGTTCGGGCAGCCGACCGCGGGGTTCCAGGCCAACCAGTTCAAGCTCGCCGACATGGCGACTGAGATCGAAGCGGCCCGCTGGCTGACATACCGCGCGGCATACCTGAAAGATCGTGGACATCCGACGACCCGGGAGTCAGCGATTGCCAAGCTCTTCTCCAGCGAGGCTGCCGTTCGCGTCGCGGAGCAGGGTGTGCAAATGCATGGAGGATACGGGTTCGTCAAGGACTACCCGGCCGAGAAGTTTTTTCGGGACGTGAAGCTGACAACGATCGGCGAAGGGACCAGTGAGATTCAGCGGCTGGTCATCGCACGAGAGTACCTGGACAGGCCGCATGATGGGTGATCGCGGCGTCGTGATCGCCGGCGTGCTCGAGCGTGACCCACGGTCCATCGCACGCGCGATCTCGCTGGTGGAAGCCGAGGGCGACGCTGCCGCAGACGTGATCAAGGGCGTGTTTCGCCAAAGCGGTGGTGCGTATCTGCTGGGCGTGACCGGGGCCCCCGGTGTGGGAAAGAGCAGTCTCGTTGACCGGCTGGTGGCAGCAGTCCGTCGGGAGGCACGGACGGTCGCGGTGCTTGCCATCGATCCGACGAGCCCCTTCTCGGGCGGGGCGGTCCTGGGCGATCGCGTCCGAATGCAGGCGCACACAGGGGATGACGGGGTGTTCGTGCGCAGCATGGCGAGCCGGGGCGAACTCGGGGGTCTGGCCCGCGCGACCGGCGATGCTGCCGCGGTCCTCGACGCGGCCGGGTTCGATGTGATCGTGATCGAGACGGTCGGGGTGGGACAGGCCGAGGTCGAGATTTCCCGGCGGGCGGACATGACCATCGTGGTCACGATGCCGGGGGCGGGTGATGGAGTCCAGGCGTTGAAGGCCGGTGTGATGGAGATCGCTGATCTGTTTGTCGTCAACAAGGCGGACCACGATGGCGCCGACCGCGCGGCCGCCGAGATCGAGACGATGCTGGGTCTGCATACGTATGAGCCGCAGGCCTGGCGGCCACCGGTGTTGCTGACCCGCGCGACCGATGGCACGGGCGTCACAGAAGTGATGGCTCAGATTGAGGCGTTCCGGGCTCGGGGGGACGCCGCCGGGGGGCGCCGACGCCGAGACCGTCTTGCGGACCGGGTGCGCCATCTGGTGTCGGAGCGCCTGCTTCGACACGTGGAGCAGCAGGCGCTTGAGCCAGGTGCCTTCGCCGGTATCCTCGACCGGGTGGTCGCAACCGAATTGGATCCGTACACTGCGGCAGAGCAGATCGTGGACGGGGCGTTGGGTCCTTCGCAAGGGAGCGATGACGGATGAAGGTGGTTCTCGACCATATTGGCATCGCGGTACGCGACCTCGACAAGGCCCTTGAGTTCTATCGCGACGCGCTGGGCCTCGAAATCGGTGAGTCGGAGGACGTGCCGTCTGAGCATGTACGTGCGCGGTTCATACCGGTTGGCGATGCGTCGTTAGAATTGCTCGAGGCGACGAGCGAGCAATCCGCCATCGCGCGATCGATCGAGCGACGAGGGCCTGGGCTCCATCATGTGACGCTACGGGTCGACGACATCGCGGCGGCGATGGCGCAGCTCAAAGCGCGCGGGGTTCGGCTGGTCGACGACGTGCCGCGGGAGGGCGCAGGGGGCAGCCTCGTGGCTTTTATTCACCCATCGGCGGCTCAGGGTGTGCTTGTGGAGTTGAAGCAGAGCCGCCCCGTCTGAGTCTAAGGAACGAGAGGAACCACCGTTGAGCTCATCACAGAAGCAGGATGTCCGGATCGGTGTCATTGGCGGGAGCGGGCTGTACGACATGGCCGCGTTGACCGATCGCGAAGAGGTGCGGGTGGCCACTCCGTTTGGTGAACCCTCGGCACCCTACATCATCGGCACCCTCAACGACCGCCGGGTGGCGTTTCTGGCGCGGCACGGCCACGGACACCGGCTGATGCCGACGGAACTGAACTTTCGCGCCAATATCTTCGGTTTGAAGACTCTTGGGGTCGAGTGGATCCT
>CAWWAF010000191.1:0-3106 GCA_963934795.1 uncultured bacterium | reverse complement strand
CAAGGGCAACCGACCGGGGGATGGTAGTGGCAAGGGCAAAGGGCGCGGCAAGGGCGGCCGGCCTGGCGATGGTAGCGGTAAGGGCCGAGGCCAGGGGAAGGGCCGGGGCAAAGGCACACAGCCTGACGACTAGACGCTCGCAGTGAGAGGTTCGGGCAGCCGATTGCGCTGCCCGGACCTCCCGTCACGGCCGAACCATACACCTCGCGACATGCCTGCCATGCTGACACGTAGTGCCTCCGTCATCCTCTCCGCCAGCGAGGACGGCTATGTCGCGTATGACATGCGACGCGACCGACTGTATCGCTTGAACCCCACGGCAGCGCTGATCGTCGAGCTGTGCGACGGCACGCGAGACCGCGCGCAGCTGCGGCACGATCTGCAGCCAGCGGTCGGTAGCAACTGGACACACTGGAACGACTGGCTCGACACGGCGATTGACGACCAGCTGCTGCTCGGGGCGGCCCCCAACGAGGCGGCCGCGCCCGTTGATACCGCGACCGCCCATGCCGCAGGGGCACTGGCGCGCCGCGCGGACGACCTGCAGTGTCGAGATCGGGTGCTGGCCGCCTTTGTTTGCCAACAGCGCGCCGACGAGCTGGCGCCTGACGACCCCGCGATGGCGCGGCGGCTCGGCGAATTGGCGCACATCGTCGGTCGGCGCGACGAGGCGCGACGCGCCTATGGGCGCTATCTCGCCAGTTGCCCAGATGACGCGGAAGTGGCACACCTGATGACCGCCCTAACCGAGAGCGGGCCTCCGCCTCGCGTGTCGGACCGATGTCTTACGCAGCTCTACGAGCGATTCGCCCCGTTCTACGACGAGAATATGATTGGCGAGCTGGACTACTGCGCGCCCGAACGACTACACCACGCGGCCACCGTAGCGCTCGGTCCACGAGGCGACCTCGATGTCCTGGACCTCGGGTGCGGCACCGGGTTGAACGGCGTGCAGTGGCGGCCGCAGGCCCGACGACTTGTTGGCGTCGACCTGTCAGAGCCGATGGTCGCCCGTGCCAGAGCACGACGGCGGTACGACACACTCGAGACCGCGGAGATTACCGCGTGGCTCGCGCGGGAGCCGACCGAGCGGTTCGATGTGATCGTGGCCTGCGACACGTTGATCTACTTCGGGGATCTGGCGCAGGTCGTCGAACCCGCCCGGCGTCATCTCGCGCCGGGCGGTATCGTAGCGTTCTCCGTCGAACGGGGCGAGACGGACCCGTTCACACTGTCGGACTCGGGACGATTCACCCACCACCCGGATCATGTCGCACGGGTGGTGGCGACCGCCGGACTGACCCTCGTAAGCCTGGATGAAACATGTGTCCGGTATGAATACGGCGAACCGGTTACCGCGCTCCTGGCCGTGTGTCGCTCCTGACCCCCGCGCGCCGTCGCGACGCATGAGCCGGCCACGGCCCGGCAACTCAACGTCGATACTCGGGTTCGCCAGCGCTAGGGGGTGCTTCGCCCGTCGTCTCTAGTTTTCGACGATCTCCAGCAACTCCACTTCGAACGTCAGCGCGGCGTTGCCCGGGATTCCCGGCCGCCCCTGTGGCCCATACGCCAGGTCCGGCGGGCACACCAGTCGACTCTTGCCGCCAACGGCGATGCGCTGCACGCCTTCGGTCCAGCAGGGAATCACGCCGGTCAGCGGGAACGTCGTGGGCTCGCCTCGGTCGACCGAACTGTCGAAGACCGTCCCGTCTCGGAGCGTCCCGTGGTAATGGACCGACACCGTATCCTCAGCAGTCGGGTTCGGGCCGGTGCCCGCGGTCATTTCCTGAATGAGGATGCCCGACTCCGTACGCTCGGTGCCATCAATCGCCGCCTGTTCCTCGAGGAAGGCGGTCGCCAGCTCCAGTTCGCCGTCCGCGGCGACTGAGACTCGCGCTTGCATGAACCCCTGAATCTGCGGGCCATACTCGTCGAGCACCACAAGCGCATCCTGGCCCAGGACCGCGTCGCTCAGACCGCGCTGCACAAACGCCAGTTCTTCCTCGGACAGGTTGGCAGGAAGCAGATTCTGCGAGAGCGCCTGACCCAGTGCATTAAGAATCTTTTGGTCCTCGGTCTCTGGCACGCCCCCGGACGGCCCGGGGGACATGCCTCCCAACCCTGCGTCAGCCCCAGGCGTAGACTCCGACGCACAGCCCGAAAACACACACAACGCGACAAGCAGCGAGCAATAAGCGATAGGTCGCACGACAGTTCCTTTCGATATACGAGCACCGGCGTGTCCGCCGGCTCAAAGACGAGACGCACGCATTGCTCACGTATTAGACCACTTCGGCGGCGCGAGCCGCGCGTCAACTCCTCGGCGCGGTCCTGGTCCATCGCACGGTGGACGGCACGACCAGCGGCATGGTCGTCGAGACAGAGGCCTACTGCGAAACCGACCCGGCGTCCCATACATTTGGGGGACGCACGCCACGGAACCAGCTCATGTTTGGACCCGCCGACCATGCGTATGTCTATTTCACATACGGCAAGCACTGGTGCTTCAACATGGTGACCGGGCAGGACGGACGGGGCGAAGCAGTGCTGGTTCGAGCCCTCGAGCCGCTCTCGGGCCTCTCGATCATGGCGCGCCGCAGAGGGATCACACTGCCCGGTGCCGCGGGTATCTGGATCAAGCGGGCGGGCGACGAGCCCGCGACCCGACGCGCACTGATTTTCCTCTCTTCGGGGCCTGCGACGCTAACGCAGGCCATGGGGTTACATGGTGAGATGTACGGCACCCCTCTCCTCAACCGGCGCAGCGCTGTGCAACTGCACGCGCCGCAGATGCGCAGGCCTGCCCGAACCATCGTCAGTACCCCGCGCATCGGCATCCGGAAAGCCACGCAGAAGCGCTGGCGTTTCCACATTGCTGAAAACCCGTACGTGTCGCGCTAGACGAGCGCAGTCCTTACTCGGCGCGGAGCGCGGCCATCGGGTTGGTCCGAGCGGCGTGTCGCGCCGGAATCAAACTGACCAACCCGCTCCCACAGAAATCGCCCACAGTCGAGGGCGGGTGAATGGGAGACTGCCTGTAGGTTGTGGAAAAAATTGGCTCCTGAGGTAGGACTTGAACCTACAACCCTCCGGTTAACAGCCGGAT
>CAWWAF010000190.1:0-3139 GCA_963934795.1 uncultured bacterium | reverse complement strand
TTGGGTACATCCGTGCCGTCGACGCCCGGCAAGATCGGCGTTTTCCAGTATCTGGTCGTGCTTGCGCTGGCGCCCTTCGGCGTCGCGCGGGAGCCGGCGCTCACCTACGGCGTGCTCTTGCACGTGGTGGGATTCGGACCCGTGGTGGCGCTTGGTGGGCTCTGGTCGTGGGCCGATCTGGCGGCGACGCGTCGGGTCCACCGAAACTGATTCGGATGCACCTCGTCAGGCACGTTGTTTGGCACAATGCAGAGCAATTTTCGCTCGGCGGCGCGGCGCAAGGGAGCTGTGAAAGCAGGCAGAGGCCGGGTTCGTAGCGGACATCACGAAAACGTCGGCGACGTCCTATCGAGTCAATCTCCCCTCGGGCCCATTCGGCGTGCTCCTGCACGGGATGCCCGGGCTAATTTAGCCGAGCGGTTGGAATGCACTCACCAAGCAGCCTCAACATCTCCTGGCGCTCGTCGCGCGCGGCGGCGTCGAGTATGCGGTCGACCATGCCCTTCAGCTGAGCAGCCGGCAGGTCCTCGCGCTCGCTGACAACAGAGATGTCTTTCCGCTCGGTCGGGTTAATGGTCGCGCCTTCCTCCCAGAGCTTCTCTTCCATCTTTTCTCCTGGTCGGAGACCCGAGTAAACGACGGGAATCTCGTCGGTGGTGAAACCGGACAGCCGAATCATATCTGCCGCGAGGTTCCGAAGCAGCACCGGTTCGCCCATATCCAAGACGAACAATTCTCCGCCCTGGCCGAGGCCACCGGCGTGCAGAATGAGATGCACGGCTTCCGGAATCGTCATGAAGTAGCGCCGGACGTCAAAATGGGTGACCGTCACCGGCCCGCCGCGCTCAATCTGCTCCTTGAAGATCGGCACCACACTGCCGCGGCTGCCAAGGACGTTCCCGAACCGCACCGCGACGTAAGCGCGCCCGCTCCTGTTCGCCGCCTGGCGCACCATCAACTCTGCGAGGCGCTTCGAGGCGCCCATGAAGTTACTCGGCGCGGCCGCCTTGTCGGTCGATACAAGAACCAACCGTTGAACGTCGCTCGCCAGCGCCGCGTCAATGACGTTGCGTGACCCGCCCACGTTGTTTGTAATCGCCTCGCACGGGTTGGCTTCCATTAAGGGCACATGCTTGTGCGCCGCCACATGAAACACAATGTCTGGACGAGCCGAGACAAACACACGCGCGATGCGGTCCCGATCGCGAACATCGGCAATCACGGCGTCTAAGGCCACACCGGGGAACCGCGTGTTCAGCTCCGAAGCAATTTCGAAAATGCTGTTTTCACCGTGTCCAACCACAATCAACTGGTTGGGGCGCTGATGCGCCACCTGGCGGCAGAGCTCCCTACCGATCGACCCTCCCGCACCGGTAATGACCACCGTGCCGTTCCGGATGTAGGCCCCCCCGTCTACGTCTGTCTCCACCTGTGGGCGCCGCAGAAGATCGCCGATGTTCACCTTGCGAAGCCGGCTGACGGCAACCTGTCCTCCCAGCAGCTCGTAAATCCCCGGCACGACTTGAGAGGGAACGCCGCTAGCCTGACACGTCTCGACCACCGTTCGTACGGTAGTCCCGCCAACGGTCGGCATCGCGATCACAGCTTCGGCGATCGGCTGCTCCCTAAAAGTCTTCGGGAGGCTACTTATGGGACCCAGGACCGGAATTCCGTAGATCCGTTTTCCCTGCTTCGCCCGATCGTCATCGATGAAGCCGACCGGCGTCATGCCGAGACCAGGGTTCTTCTGCAGTTCGCGGGCTACCAGGGTCCCAGCGTCGCCCGCGCCGACTATCACTACGTTCTTGAGGGCGAGGCCTCCGGGCGAAGCCGGAATCCGCTCTACCGACTCCGCGATGGCGCGCACGGACGCGCGGATGCCGGTTGTCATAGCCAGAGCAAACAGCCAGTCGATGGGTAGGACAGACCGGGACAGTTCGTCGACCACACCGGTTAGGCGTAGGCCGGACATGACAAGACCAAACAGCACGGCGGCCGCCGTGTTCGCGAGGGCCACGGCCATCAGATCCCAGAAGCCCGCGTAACGCCAGAAGCGCTGGTACAGTCCGAAGCTGAGGAATACACTAATCTTGACAACGATCGCGGCGCCAAGAAACCACCAAAACTCAGAGCGCTCGTCGAGAAACAGCCACCCGAAGCGGAAAGCGAACGCGCCAGCCGCGGCGAGCCCAACCCCTAGCACGTCGGCAAGCAACACATACCGGTTACGCATAATCGCTCCTGCAATCTCGGACAGTGGTGGAAACTACTCGGCGCTGGCCAGCTTACATCGACCGTCAAGGTCGTCACGTCCGAGGTGTGGGCGGACTCCCGTCGTTGGGGTCAAGCGGGTTCACTCAAGACATATGGGTAACGCACGCGTCTGGAGACAGGGGTAACACTTTGGGTGGTGCCGATGCTAGTCGCGCGAAATCGTGACCCGGCCAGCGCAAGCATCCCCCGCGTCGTCGAGGTCTTCGTAACCCGCGCGCCGACTGCAGACCGACTGCCATAGGAGATTCGCCACGCTGAACAGGGTGCTCCACCACTGTTGGGGGTCGTTCACGTGTTAGAGATGAGTGTCGCCAGGCCCAAGCACTCACCCGACTCGAGCACAAGAAAGAGGAATCACGCGCAGGAGTTTCGGAAGTATCATCGCGACGAACAAGGCCGCATGAAACGGGGTGGAAGGTCGCGGCCAGGCTTTGGTGGCTGTGGGTTCGCGTGCGGAACAACGTGGCGATGCCGCCGAACGACACGCCGAGTTGGACGTGCAGCAGGGCGCTCAGTGTGACCACCGCGGGCCCCAGTTGCACGGCGGCGGCCCCCAAGGCGTCAGACGCCTGCAGGGGATGACGCCCCTGCACCCAACGGTGGCACTGCTGGCGCCGCCCCACATGGACCGCAAAGGTCCGGACCACCGGGCGGACCGGCGGCGGGTCAATCTGCGTCTGGGAGGCGACCCGCGTCTCGGCCACGGTCCCCCCACAATCCAGACAGGCGGACGGCAGGGGCGCGTCGTGCCGCTCGTCGACTCGCTTTGGGGTGGCCCGACACCCTCGGCGGCCGTAGGCGGCTCCGGCCTTGCGCCCGGGGCGGCGGGGCGCGCGTCTCGGAGTGCCGCGCGAGAAGGGAGCCG
>CAWWAF010000189.1:0-3175 GCA_963934795.1 uncultured bacterium | reverse complement strand
CCGGGCGCAAACTTGTCGTGGACTACTACGGTCCACGAGTGGCCATCGGGGGCGGAGCGTTATCCGGGAAGGATCTGAGCCACATCGACCGCGCCGGGGCCTACGCCGCGAGGCACGCGGCTCTGCACGCCACGCAGACGGGGGCCGGCACGTGCCAGGTAACGGTCGCGTATGCACCCAATCGAGACGGACCACTCGACGTGGTGTACGAGATGGATCGCCGAGGGGAACGGTTACCGTCCACGTGGTTTACGCACTCGGCCGTACGACAGCGATATCGGGGTGGACCGTTCGTGGCGGCGCTCGCAACCGGAAGGCACTTCACTGATTCCGCGCTGGCGTGGAACCACAGCGTGTCCGACACACCGACGCGCTCGGAGTGATGACCGAATGAACGGTTCTGGACCAAGTAGGGCTGAGTGGTGGGTCCGCATTTCAAGAAGGTAGCCCTTTGCCTGGCTTCCCTAGCGACAACACGAACCATAGTTACTCGAGAGCGGAAGTGGACACGAATGACAACCTTGCCGACTTCTTGCTGATCTCGCCAAGCACGCCGCAAACCGTAGCGTCTCCCTGTGTTCAATAGGGCCAGCTCGGTGGAACCGGAACGCCTCAGCGGCGAGTGGGACGCCGCGCACCCGCGTGAGCCGTAATTACTCACATTAAACCGCCTGCCAGCAGTAGGATCGGGGTCCGACATCACATCGCTTTGAGCCGAGAGACCCGCATGACGCACGCCGTCCGGTTCGTTGCCGCCGTCGCCGTTCTGGTCGCGCTGGGGACCGTTGCGCCGAAGCTGATGCGGCTCAGAACAAGATTCTTCAAGTGGTTTCATTGGACCTGGGCGGCCCGCGTGACCGAAGAGTACTTCGAGAGTTGGATCCTCCGCCGCCGCGCCGTTCTGCTTGTGCTTCCGCTAGCGTTTCTCTTCTTCGATTTTGCGGCCAATTTGTAGTGCTGACGGAGACACCACAGTTCGTTTTCCGAGTTGTGGACCTGAATGTTTATTAGTGGATAAGGAGGTTTTATGCGTACCGTCTGCTTCGCCATAATGCTGGGCCTGATCGTCGCTGCCGTTGCTGCCGCGCAGTCGCCTGACGGTGAGCGCCTCTATCGGCAGAACTGCGCCCGGTGCCACGAAGGCGACCTCCCCGCGCTCTTCTCGTCTAGCCCGATCCGGGAGTATCCGGCGGCGCGGATCTATGAGGCACTGTCGGCCGGGATCATGGCGGGACAGGCGACTGGGCTGAGTAAGGAGGACAAGCGTGCGGTTGCCGAATATGTCTCCGGGGCCGCGCCCGGGTCACTGCCAACACCGCTCGATCAGATTCCGCAAACCGCGTATTGCAGCAGTGGCGGGGCGGCTCCGGCCGATCCCTACGCGGGGCCGAGTTGGAACGGTTGGAGCCCCGACCGCAACAACGCAAGGTTCCAGTCCGCCGAAGCGGCCGGCCTCGGGGCGAACAGCGTGCCGGACCTTTCGCTCAAGTGGGCCTTCGGCTTTCCGGGAGTGACCGTCGCCTCCCTCCAGGCGACGATCGTCGGCGGGCGCGCGCTGGTGGGCTCCAGCGTCGGCGTCGTCTACGCGCTGGACGCGGACACAGGGTGCGTCCACTGGGCCCACGAGACGGACGCCGGTGTTCGGTCGACCATCATCGTTGGCCCGGGACCGGACGATCGGGCCACCGCCTTCTTCGGCGACATGACCGGCAACGCCTACGCCGTCGACTTTGAGACGGGCGAGCGGCGATGGAGGGTCGAGGTGGACGACCATCGTCAGGCGCGCATCACCGGGGCGCCCGCCCTACACGACGGTCGCCTGTACGTGCCGGTTGCCTCGCTCGAAGAGCTGGCGGCCGAAGCCCCGACCTACCAATGCTGCACGTTCCGCGGCAGCGTGGCGGCGCTCGACGCGACCACTGGCCGCCGGCTCTGGCAGCGCTATCCCATCGATGAGGAGCCGACGCGCACCGGCCTGAATCCAGCCGGGGTCCAGCAGTGGGGCCCATCGGGGGTCGGCATCTGGGCATCTCCGACGATCGACCCTGGCCGTAACCGGATGTATGTGGCCACGGGCGACTCCTACTCGAATCCGGTGTCGCCGCTCAGCGATGCGATCGTGGCTCTGGCGTTGGACACCGGCGACGTCCTCTGGGTCTCGCAGACGACGCCCGGCGACGCGTGGGTTGCCGCATGCCTGTCGCCCGACGAAGCGACGCGGGCCAATTGTCCGGAGGATGCAGGCCCGGATCACGACTTCGGTAGCGCAATCGTGCTGGCGACCGTTGGGGGACGGGAACTGCTGCTCGCCGGGCAGAAATCCGGCGTGATGTACGGCTTGGACCCCGGCACTGGTGAGATCGTTTGGGAGACGCGGGTCTCCGGAGGGGGCATCCTCGGCGGCATCGAGTGGGGGTTCGCCTCTGACGGCGAGACGGTGTTCGCGTCGATCTCGGATGCACTGGAGAAGGCCCCCGGTGACGCGGGCGGTATGGTGGCCCTTCGCATTGCCACCGGCGGCGTGCTGTGGGAAGCGCCGCCGTTCCAGGACACCTGTGGCAACCGACCGGGGTGCCACACGGCGCAGCCGGGCGCCGTCACCGCGATCCCCGGGGTCGTGTTCTCGGGCAGCCTGGACGGCCACATCCGCGCTTATTCGTCCGACACCGGCGCTGTGATCTGGGATGTCGATACGGCGGGTGAATACAAGACCGTGAACGGCGTCCCGGGCCGCGGTGGGTCGCTCAACGGTCCTGGTGCAACCATTGCGGGCGGAATGCTGTACGTCAGCTCTGGATATGGCCTTTTCAACTACATGCCGGGTAACGTGTTGCTCGCCTTCTCAGTCGATGGACAGTAACCCTGACACGAGCCGGCGCAACGACGGTTGGCACGGGTGACCGCGCGCCGAGCGTGTTGAAGCATTGGTCACAATAATGTTCAATGTGAACCACTCACCAAAGGAGAGAATCGATGGCAGAACCGACGGGCGAGTACACATTCAAGAATACCGGTGTCGTGGTTAGTAAAACTGCGGACGGACAGGTTCAGCAACTTATGTCCTATGAAGGCGCAGCCACAGGATTCCCTGTCGTCTTGGGGTCTCTCGTTTTCACCATGCCTCTGTCCGAGGCTGCAGCGAACAGCGGCTCGTGCAGCTGGGTTGCTCGAGGTG
>CAWWAF010000188.1:0-3208 GCA_963934795.1 uncultured bacterium | reverse complement strand
CCCCGCCGTTGGAACAAAACTCATTATCCCGACTGGCTCGCCGCCGGATCCCGCGAAGTCGACAGGAAACTCGGAGACCGCCAACCCAGCCCGTTCGAACAGCAGGCGCGCCCGCGGCATGTGAAAAGCGGAGGTGACGAGCAGAATGCGGGGAACGTCCGTTTGGCGGGCCTTGAGAAGCGCGGACACGGCCGCGGCCTCTTCGGAAGTGTTACGGACGCGACCGGTGGTCAGCACCTGATACCGCGGTACGTTCATGCGAACGGCATAGTCGACCAGCACGTCTCCCTCGAGGGGCCCGACCGGCTGCGTCGGCGACCAGCCGCCGGTAAAAACCAGGATAGCCGCCTTGCCGGCCTGAAAGAGTTCGACGCCTGCAAAAAACCGGTCCGCGTCGATCCACTCGCTGACGGCCTCCGGCCCTGGAGCAAGCGTCCGCCCCGTGCTCAAGACGACGATCGCGTCCACCGGCGACGCCGCACCGGCGCGGCCCCGCGTAGCCTGTCCCTCGACGAATCCGGTCAGGGCAGCGGCCATCAACGGCGTGCTCGATACCCACAGGACCGCCGCAGCCGCGGTCAGCCACGTGCGCCTGCGCGTCACGATTCCGACGCCAAGAAGGATCAGGGTGATCCCGATGGGCAGCACGAGCAGCGGCAGGAATTTGCTCAGAAAGAAGGACATAGGCGTGACGTTTGTTCCATCCCGCGGAACGGAAAGCGCCGAGCGCTCACTCAGTCGACACGAAGCATCTAACCAAGGAGGGGGCTACCACCACCAGAATAAGGCCACTAGCGATGCCCACGGCGATGTTCCGACCGACCCGGGGACTCATCGGTCTGATGGGCGCCGTTGCCGGCGCTGCGAGAGCGTTCGCGGTCCGTGCGGTCAGGTTGCCCTCAGTCAGGCGAACGTCGATAGAGATCGCACTGCCGGTGGCGTCGCGTCCCAGTGTGATCGCCTCTCCCCCAAGCGTCTGCGGGTTGAAGTTATAGGGTGGCCGGTCAAGCCCCGCCTCCTGAATCACCGCCCTCGCTACGGCGCTGTCGCGCAGCACGCCCTCAGCCGAATCAATCGCGGCCGGCAGTTCGTCGGGCGCGCCCCCTTCCGCCACGAGCCGAACGGACGCCACATAGACGGAAGTCGTCGAGGCGCTGACCGCCCAGCCAGCGAACCCACCGGCCAGCACCGAAACCGCAAGAATCCATCGGTGTCCCCACAACGTCCGGACCCAAACTCGCAGGTCGATCGGTTCCTCTGACAAGGGTTCATTCGGCACGACGTTCATCCTCTCGACGTCACGATCTCTGCCGCACCTGGAGGAGGCATCGGCGTCAGCGGCTTCTGGCGAGCAGCGATCTCCAACACCAGCGCCGGCGCTCCCAATCGCTCGAGCATTCGGTGAACGCCGGCAAGCGCCCGAGGCCTCGAGAGGATCGCAACCACGGTAAGCCAGCACAGCGACAGGTCGCACCAGTTCGATCGATGATCAATGTAAAACAGCCCGAGCAGGCTTTTACCCGGCCGCACGAGCTGGTTATACGCGATGTCCGGGTCGAACTGGTCTTTCAAAATGTCGCCCTCGTCCGCAAAGACAATGGAGGCAAAGTCTGTCACGCCCGGCTTGACGTCCAGCAACCGGTGTTCGACCGGCGTGTAAAGAACGGTCTCTCGCTTCACGTTCGGGCGCGGACCGACCAGGCTCATATCACCCTTCAAGACGTTCCATAGCTGCGTGACCTCGTCCAGCTTGTATCGCCGAATGAAGTGCCCAACCTGAGTGATGCGCTGATCGTTGGCACCCGTGGAATCAACCCCAGTTCGATCCGCGTTCTTCACCATGGACCGGAGCTTGATCATCTGGAACATCGCGCCGCCCTTGCCCACGCGAGGCGCTACGTAGAACGGGGAGTGGCCGTCTTGGCGCCACACCAGCAACAGCACGGGCAGAATCACAGGCGACGCCAGCACCAGGCCCGCAAACGCGACGACCACATCGATCAGACTCTTCATTTGGGCCCGGTCAACCGCAAGGCAGCGTCAACCACGTCTGCCGCGGTCGCATAATACGTCTTCTCCAGCACGCGCGAGGTCGGCGCCGGCGCATCCGGCAACGTGAGGCGGACCGGCGCCCGCTTCAAGTCCGACAGCTCGACACGTTCAACGACCGACGCGACCACCTCGCCGGCAAAGCCCGCGGTTCGCCAGCCGCCGTCGACCACCAGGAGTCGGCCGGTCTTCCGAACCGACTCCACGATGACGCCTGGTTCGAACGGATTCAGCACCCGGAGATCGATCACCTCCGACGACACGTGCTGCGCCCGCAACGACTCGGCGGCTTGTATGGCCAAATAGGCGGAGTAGCCGGCGCCGACAATGGTGAGGTCGGTTCCTGGCTGCAGGCATCGCGGGCCTTCGGCGGCCAGATCCAGCTCCACGATCGGCGGCAGGGCGTCCTCCCGATGGTAGAGCCACCTGTCGTCGATGTACATCACGGGGTCCTTGCACAAGACCGCGGCAATCAGCAGGTCCCGGGCGTCGGCCACCGACGATGGCATCACGACCCGCAAGCCCGGCACGTGAGCAAACCAGGCATGGAGCGCCTGCGAATGCTGCGCGCCCTGCTCCCCTCCACGATTGATGATCGCGCGAATCGTGACGCCGGGGCTGGCCTGCCCGCCGAACATGTGGTTCCACTTCGCCGCCTGATTCACAATGGGGTCGGTGGCATACAGCATGAAATCGATGCGGGGATGAACGACAATTGGCTTCATCCCCGCCAGCGAGGCCCCTACCGCTGCGCCCGTGCACGCCAGTTCCGATACCGGCGTGTCGATGACCCGGTGGGCGCCGAACTGCTTGTCCAGCTCCGTCATCGTGTTGCCGACGTACCACGGGCTCCACAAGCCCTGGCCGATCACGAAGACCTCCGGGTAACGCTCAAGCAGGTAGGCGAACGCCGATCGAATAGCCGTGCCGTAGTTGAGGCATTCAGCAGCCATCAACGCTTCACTCTCGCGGCGTACACGTAGTCCAGCAGCGTGTTCGCGCCCGGCCACGGATCGCTCATGGCCTGGGTCCAGGCCCGTTCAATCTCGCCGGCCACGGCATCGACAACAGCCTTGTGCTCCTTGGGCGACCAGCACCCCGCCGCCTCCATTGCCGACACCAGACGGGCAATGGGGTCGCGCGCGTGCCAGTTCGCCAG
>CAWWAF010000187.1:0-3226 GCA_963934795.1 uncultured bacterium | reverse complement strand
CAGCACCAGCCTGGATCAATCAGACCGGGTTAGGTGCCGGTGCCTGGATCTACCCCCGGTAGACCAGCCGACTCGCACCTGCCTCCTCACGCCGGCAGACGAATCGTCTGCCGGCGTGACCGACTCATCGAGCCTCGATGACGAGCACATTTCTAGGGTGGTCCATGCTTGATACTCAATTCCGATGCGGTCTCGTCGTCGCATCCATCTGCACGTTAGCGTTTCCCGTTACGTCGACGGCACAGACGCTCAAAGCTGGGGCCCCGACTCAAGTCAGCCCAACTGACGCCGCGGTCCTCACCACACACACGCCTACATTGGTCGTCGAAAACGCACAAGGCACGTATGTCAACGGTGTCTTCCTACACCGTTTCGAGGTCTACGATGCCGGCCGCATGGCGCTCGAGGCGCTCGGGGTCGTCGCTCAAGGGTCAGGCATGACCGAGTTCAGCGTCGCACCCCCGCTCGCGTACTCAACGAGCTACTGGTGGCGCGTACGCGCAGAACTGGACGGGACGGCTGGGCCGTGGTCACCCACCCGCAGCTTCGTTACGCCGGCCGCCCCTGCCACACCGAGTACCCCGCTCTCGTTCACCGACATCTCGGTGACGGCAGGCATCGCGCCGTCTGTGCTTGGTGGCCACGGTGTGATGTTCGCGGACACCACGGGCGGGGGCCACCCTGACCTGTACATCACGATGAATTTTGATGTTCCACAGGACGACCTGTTCTTCCTGAACGGCGCCAATGGGACCTTCACGGAGTCGGGCGCTGCGCGCGGCATCGCTGACTTCGATGTCGGCTCGCACGGGGCCGTCTTCGCCGATCTGGACCACGACGGAGATTTCGATCTGGTCAACGGCGCCACCGGGTTCGGCGCGCCCAATAACATCTTCCGGAACAACGGCCAGGGCTTCTTCACCGACGTCACCCCGGCCAGTATGCTGGCGCGCGCCGAAGGCACGCGGGGCCTGGTGACGTTCGACATGGATCGCGACGGAGACCTCGACATCTACTCGGTATCCGGTTTCCTCGGTGAGGGTGACCCGGCGGGTGAGCGCAACGAGCTGTATCGCAACGACGGCGGCTTCCAGTTCACCGACGTCAGGTCCGGGGCGGCGTACGACGCGCTGGCCGGGCAGGGCGTGACCGACACGGACTACGACGGCGACGGCGACATCGATCTGATCGCCGCGAACCGAAGCGGCCGACTCGTGGTGCTACGCAACGACGGCGGCACCTTCTCTGCCGTCAGCGCGGCGAGCCTCGGAATTGACCGCGATGCGGCCAGCGGTATCACCATGGCTGACATCGACACGGACGGCGACCAGGATATGCTCCTCGTCGACCTCGACCCCAGCGACCTCCGCAACGGCCATCTGTTCAGAAACGACGGCGGCACCTTCGTGCGGATCCGAGACTTCAACAACGTCATCGGGTTTATGGGCGGGTTCGCCGACCTCGACAACGACCAGGACCTCGACCTGATCTTCGCGGGCGACGACGTGTCGTATCTGAACGACGGCGGGGGCTCATTCACGCCTGGTCCGGCAGTACCGGTGGCCGGTATCGACGACCCTCGGGCCATTGCGTTCGCTGATATCGATGGCGACGGCGATGTGGACTTTGCGATCGGCGCGAAGAGAAGCGACAACTGGCTGGTTCGCAACAACGTCAGTGGCGCCAACTGGTTGAAAGTCATCCTGATCTCTCCTCAGGGACAGCTCGGTGCCTTCGGGGCGAAGGTGTCAATCTACCCAGACGGCCTGATTGGCGCCGGTATGATCGGTATGCGCGAGGCCCGCAGCAGCAATGGATACATCGCTCAGGACGACCCCACGCTGCATTTTGGTCTTGGCTCGACCAGCACGGTGACGATTATCGTCACCTTCCTCGACGGCACACTCCGCACGATCACCGGCGTGGCCGCGAACCAGACCGTCACCGTCGACGGACGGTAGTCGCTCGGGGGCGCCGAGCGCTCCCCCCTCCGGTCTCACCGGTTTCCGCGCCACCACCCAGCCCCCAATCCTCGGTTCGGCTTCCTATCCGCGTGACCAACGCCGGGAGTCTGCCCGTTCCCATGCAAAAAGGGCACGGTATTTGCTTCTCTCAGACCTTGTAGCCCCGCGAGCCCTGTCTGAAATCGGTGCAACGACCGAGTACATAGACAAGGTTGGCTCGCCGCACGGTGCGGATGACTCCAGGAGTGAACGGTGACGAGCAATATTTGCAGGACGGCTTTCACGATTGTCAGTCTCAGCGGCCTGATAATGGGCCTCTCGGCCTGCGACGCAGAGCGCAGCACGAATCCGCTGAGCCCCCAAATTGCCGGTCCGCTGGCGGGCGTTCTCATCACCACCCCGTCCGCGGTGCAACCCGCGAATGGTCTGCTGCTGGCCGAAACCGAGCAACCGGTCACGCTGCGCTTCATGAGTTCCGAATCGAACAGCGTGCGGCCCTTCACCTACGAGTTACAGGTCGCCTCGGATGCAGCGTTCGCCCAGGTCGTCCTCGACCTGATCGGGATCGAACCCGCAGCCTCTGGCGAGGTCATCGTGGACCTGGCCCAGGCACTGGAGCCGGGCGTCTACTTTTGGCGAACGAGAGCTGTGGATGGCGCCAACAGCGGCGAATACTCCCCCGCGGCCTCGTTTGAGTTGTTTACGCCGGTGATCATCGGCGCGCCAACAGCGAGCAGCCCGGCTGGCGGAGTGACGATCGTCGGGAACGCCCCCACACTCGTGGCCGCACACGCGACGATCACGGGGCCGGCCGAATCGACGAAGTACCGGTTCGAGCTATCCACTGACGCCGGCTTCGCGACTCTGACGGCCGTGCTCGAGACGCCTCCGTCCGGGGGCGACATCACCTCATTCGAACCAGGCGGGCTCCCCTACGACCAATTGTTCTATTGGCGTGTGCGGGTGTTCGCAACGGCGCGAGACGGTCAGGTGCTTGGCCCCTGGGATAGCACCAGTTTTCGCACGCCGCCGGCACCGGTCATCATCGGCACGCCGGTGCCCATCAGTCCGGTCGGCAATGTCACGACAGCCAATCTGCGCCCGACGCTCACCGCCACGAACGGCGCAATCTCTGGACCCGCAGGGGTGGTGAGCTACCGCTTCGAGGTCGACGAAGGCACGTCGTTCGGAGCCCCCGTCGCCACGATCGTGGTACTCGCCTCAGGCAGCGGCACCACCACGGCGACGCTGGCCGGCGACCT
>CAWWAF010000186.1:0-3304 GCA_963934795.1 uncultured bacterium | reverse complement strand
GAAGAAGACCGAATCGTTCGGGCAACTAGAGCGTCACGCGACCCGTGCTGTCACCCAACGTCTCTACCTCCACCCCCATGTGGTCAAGCATGGTCACGAACAGATTGGCCATCGGGGTCTCTGCGGGGTAGGAGGTGTGGCGGCCCTGCGTAATCCGTCCCCCGGCGCGCCCGGCGAGCAGTGTCGGGAGATCGTGGTGGTGGTGGCGATTCCCGTCTGAGATGCCGGCTCCGTACACCACCATCGAGTGGTCCAGCAACGTGCCGTCGCCGTCATTGGTCGTCGACAGCCGCTCCAGCAGATGGGTGAATTGCTCGACGTGAAAACGATTGATCCGGGTGATCTTCTCGATCTTCCCGGCGTCACCGCGATGATGGGTCAGGCCGTGGTGTGCTTCAGACACGCCAGCTTCTTCATAGACCTTGTTGCCGAGTTCGAGCGCGATCATGAAGGTGATGACGCGGGTCATGTCGGTCTGGAAGGCGACCGTCATGAGGTCGAACATTAGCTGGGCATGTGCAATGAAGCTCTGTGGCACACCGGGTCTGGGTCGCGTCAAGTCAGGCGGCGCCACGTCCGCGTCCTGCTCGGCCTTGACGATCCGCTTCTCGATGTCCCGTACCGAAAAGAGGTATTCGTCCAACTTGCGGCGGTCGGTGGCACCGAGCGAGCCTTGCAACGTCTTGGCCTGTTCCAGCACAAGGTCCAGCACGCTCTGGTTGTAGGTAGCGCGGCGAGCGCGACGGGCCGGGTCGGGATCAAGGTCGGTCCCGCCGAACATGCGCTCGAAGACCGCGCGCGGACTGGTCTCCTGCGGCATAGGGGCCGAGGGCGTGCGCCACGAAATCGTGTTGCTGTAGGCGCAGCTGTAGCGGCCGTCGCAGTTGCCGCCGTACAGTCCTTCCTCGCAGCCGAGCTCCAGTGAGGGGAAACGGGTGTGGTGGCCGATGTGTTGTGCGGCGACCTGGTCGACGGAGATACCGGCCTGAATGTCTGCGCCAGCCGTCTCTTTCGGATGAGCACTCGTCAGGTAACTGGCGCCAGCCCGCGCATGATCGCCCGGGCCGTCACCGTGTGCGCGTCCGCCGTCCTGCATCAGCCCCGACAGAATGGAGAACTGGTCTCGATAGGCCGCTGCCGGTTGCAGAATTCTAGGAAAATCCGTCGGCAGCGGGAACGTGCCGTCGAGTCCAGGGACGGCCCACTCGTCCATGACGATGCCGTTCGGGACATAGACGAACGCCATGCGGGTGGGCGACGCGGCCTGCACCTGCGCTGCGCGCGCGAACGCCGGCACCATGGCGTCGAGAAACGGCAGGGCCAGCGTGGCGCCGAGGCCCTTGAGCACCGAGCGTCTAGGCAGATGTCGTGATGAATTCATGGCGTGGACTCCTGAACCCTACTCAGGGCGGCGCATCCGGAATGGCTGGCTGTCGACGACCCCCAACACGAGGCTGGAGAACCGGTGATCCGCGTCGGCGACTCGCTGGACGATGGTGTCGATGGTCGTCGTGTCATAGGACTCAAGCCCACGCCCCAGTGCATACGTCAGCAATTTCTCGGCGAGGTTCTGGGTGAAGGCATCGCTCTCGCTCCGCAGAATGCCCTTGAGTTCGAGTGAGCCGCGGAACGTGGTGCCGTCCGGCAATGTGCCCGAATCGTCTATTTCAAATGGTCCGTCATGCGTGCGCCAGACGCCGGTCGCGTCATAGCGCTCCAGCCCGAACCCCATTGGGTCGATCTGATCGTGACAGACGGCGCAGCTCGCGTTGGCCCGATGGGCCTCGAGTTGGGTCCGCAGCGAGACGGATGTGCCGACCGCCGCCTCGTCCAGCGGAGGGACGCCGGCGGGTGGATCGGGTGGCGGGGCGCCGAGCAGATTCTGCAGCACCCATTTGCCACGCAGGACGGGCGACGTGCGTGTCGGATAGGACGACACCGTCAAGATGCTCGCTTGAGTCAGGAGCCCGCTACGCTGCGTTCCGTCGAGCGGCACACGCTGAAAGGCCTCGCCGGTGACGCCCGTGATGCCGTAGTGGTGGGCCAGCGGGCCGTTCAGGAAGGTGAACGGCGCGTCGATCAGGTCGAGCAGGCTTCGGTCCTCGCGAATGACGGCACCGAGGAACAGATCGGTTTCTCGTCGCATCGCGGCGCGCAGTTCGTCGTCCACCGCCGGGAACAGGGTCGGATCCGGCTTCGTCCGATCCAAGTTGCGGAGTTGCAGCCACTGCTCGGCGAATGTATCAACCAGCGCCGTCGAGCGCGGGTCGGCGAGCATACGCCGCACCTGCGCGTCGAGTACCTGGGGGCGTCCCAGGCGGCCGGCGTCAGCTAGACGGAATAGCTCCTCGTCCGGCATGTCTGCCCACAAGAAGTATGAGAGCCGCGAAGCGAGTTCATGGTCCGTCAACAGGTGGGCGCCGTCGTCGTTCGACATCGTGACCGAGTCACGCTCGATTCTAAACAGGAAGTGCGGTGAGAGTAGCACCGCCTGTACCGCCACACGGACGCCTTCTTCAAATGAGTCGCCCGCCTCTTGCGCCTGTGCGATGAGGCCGGTTAGTTGCTCCACCTCATGTGCGACGACTGGCCGTCGATACGCCCGGCGGGCCAGATGTGTCACGATTTCCCCAGCGCAACTCTCGTTGTGTCCGCCCGGCTCGTGACGACAGATGAAGATCTCGTCGTAGCTCGCCGGAGGCGCTGGGCTCGCAGCGAAAGGCCCGATGATGTCCAGATAATCGATGTACATCACCCGCCGGCCGTCGGGCAGCATGTTCTCGCGTGGGTCGACGATGTCGGCGATGTGCGGGTAGGACACCCGGAAGTCGTGCTCACCAGCTTCGACCGATAGCCGCGTCACGAACTCTCCCCGCTCGTACCCGAATGCGTTCACCCCCTCGATGATGGCCTGATCGAACACCTCTCCATCGAGGGTCGCCACGACTGGTACTGCCGGTGCCGCCAGCCGCATCTCTTCCAGAAAATCCTCGGGTGGGAGCGGCGGCGCATCGGGCGGACGCCGTGGCGCCCCTTCGGGTCTGGGCGCTCGCTGCCGGTAATTCGCGACACGGAAGCGCAGCTCGTACTCGGCCGTCCACGGGAACAGGTGCGAGCCATACAGCGCGCCACGCATGGAATACGGGAGCGTGTCGGCACTATCGAGACTGCCGTCCGCGTCGTGTGAGCGCCGCGCCATGTAGTGCGCGAGTTGAAACGGTTCGTCCGGGAGGGTCGGTCCAAATACCGCATCACGCGAGATCTGTTGGGCGGCCGTGATGAGCTTCTCCATCAGCAACGGCGA
>CAWWAF010000185.1:0-3319 GCA_963934795.1 uncultured bacterium | reverse complement strand
TCGTCCTGTGCCTGCACAGAGACAGAGACACTCACCAACGCCAGCAGCACGGACAGGGTTCTGATCATTCCTTCGTGTCGAGCAAGTCGTGCAGCTCGGTCATGAACTCGCCGATGTCACGAAAATGCCGATACACAGACGCGAACCGCACGTAGGCCACCTTGTCCAAGCGCTTCAATTCCTGCATCACGAAGGCCCCGACCTCGCCCGTGGGGATCTCTTTCTCCGACCGCTCTTGCAGAATCGCTTCAACGCGATCGGCAATCGCTTCTACCGCGGCCACCGAGACTGGCCGCTTCTCGCAGGCGGTGAGCATGCCGGCGGTCACCTTGAGACGATCAAAGCGCTCCCGGCTGCCATCCTTCTTGATCACCATATACGGGATCTCGTCGATCCGCTCGTAGCTGGTAAAACGACGGCTGCAGTCCTGGCATTCGCGCCGTCGCCGGATGACCTCACCCTCCCGACTCTCCCGTGAGTCGACCACTTTGTCGCCGAGTCGACCGCAAAACGGACACTTCACGATCGCGTCTCCCGCAGGCCTCGCCCGCCACGACCCGCCATCTGGAAGGCGCGCATGCCCGCAGCTCCGGTGTGTTGTGCCGTCATATGTCTCGCCCCAGCGAGGGGTCCACAAGGTCACTCACCTCGCCCTCGACCACACCAGCAGCCGGCACGGCCGCCGCCGCCCCCGAGGCCTCATCGTCGCGGACGGTGGACGCCAGGTCAACCGCGCCACGAAAGCTCAAACCCGCGCGGAGCATCAGGACCAGGCCCAGCATCGTCACGGGCACGAACGACACGAGATGAAGAATCAAGGCCGCCCCGACAGCGGCGTCGTTCTGCGCACCGTAGAAACTCGTCACACCCAACTGAAACGCCGCATGAAACCCGCCCGCGCCTGCCGGCGTCGGCACCGCCACCCCAAGCACCATCATCACCATGACGACGAGCGACCCGCTCACGGGTAACCCGATGCCAAACGCCTGACAGACGTACCAGGCCGACGCACAGACGCACAACCACAACGCGAACGACCAGGCGAACACGGCCGCCAGAAGTCTGGGTTCTCTGGCCACACGGAGGCCATCGCCAAACTTGGTAAGGACCGAACGTACTGAGGCCCCGAATCGTTCTGGCAAGGCGCGCGCCACAAGTGCCCCGAACCGACCGGGCGCGCGTGCAGCAAACACGATTGCCGCCAGCGACACGACCGCCCCGAGCGCGGCGATCACGCCGCCTCCTTTGAGTGCCGTCAGCACCTGCTCATCCACGTATTGCAGGCCGCCGCTGAAGAAAAACAGAAACACACCAAGCAGCGAGACCACGGTGATCAGGTCTGTGACGCGCTCGAGCACGATGGTGGCGACCGTCGCACTGGTGGAGAGACGTTCGGCGCGGGCCAGTAAGTAGGGCCGTAGCGCCTCGCCCAGTCGACCCGGCAACACCGCGTTGGTGGCGAATCCGATCACGGTGGCGCGGCCGGCGGAGCCAAACCCCACGGCGCCAATCGGAGCCAAAATCAGCTGCCAGCGGCGGATGCGAATGACATAGGACAGCACCACGACGAGCGTGGCGGCCACCAGGAGTGTGGGGCGAGCCCGGCGAATCTCCGACCACACGGACGCCAAATCCGCATTGCGCAGGAAAAAGGCCATGAGCCCCACGGTCAGAGCAATCACGACCGCCGTGCGCAGGTGATTACGCATCAGACACGCCGACCCGGTATCGCCCCATGATCGCCCGTCGTTTCCGCTGCCCTACGGTCGACCAGGCCCCGACAGACCACGGGCGACGAGCGGGCAATCCCGCTCGGACGAACGGGATATGCGTGGCCGCTGCAGGGATGCGCGTGGTCAAGTTCAGACGACTGTACTACAAGGGCGTGGGACGTACTTTCGGACCACATTCTCACTTGCCGCTCGGCTGCGTGTTATGTAAGCTAGCAGCCCGTTGTGACAATCCTGGTATTTTCGTTGAGCCTGCCATCAAACCTGACGGTGTGGCTCGTCGGTCAACGTCGTGAGGCGTGACGCCATTCGCCATGTCACGCCCGGCGGCGAGGCGCGCTTTCCGACCGTAAAAAGAGGCACTCCGTGACGTCCGCATCTCCCCTGTTGCAAACCACGCTCGACGGCCTGACGCCACAGCGGCGCGGCAAAGTTCGAGACATGTACATCGTCGACGACCATCTATTGATGGTCGCCACCGACCGCATCTCGGCCTACGACCTTGTCCTGGGATCGCTGATTCCGGACAAAGGCAAAGTCCTGACGCAGCTGTCGGCCTTCTGGTTCGCACGCACCCAAGACCTCATCTCGAACCACCTGGTGTCAACGACGCCGGAGGAGTATCCGGCCGCCTGCCGACCGCACGCCGAGGTCCTCCGCGGCCGGTCCATGCTCGTCCGACGAACCGACCCGATTCCGGTGGAGTGTGTCGCCAGGGGCTATCTGGCTGGGTCCGGGTGGGTGGACTACCAGCGCTCAGGTGCGGTGTGCGGCGTGGCGCTTCCGAGCGGTCTGAAGCAGTCGGATCGCTTGCCAACGCCCATTTTCACACCAGCAACGAAGGCCGACAGCGGTCATGACGAGAACATCAGCACGGCTCAGGCCGCCGAGTTGGTCGGCCCGAAACTGATGGAGCGGCTCCGCGAGTTGACACTGGCGCTGTATGCACACGGCGCAGCGCACGCCGAGTCGTGTGGCATCATCGTGGCCGATACCAAGTTTGAATTCGGGCTCGTACGCGCCCCGGGACACGAGGAGGCTGCGGACCTGGAGGACGGCGACGAGCTCATTCTCATTGATGAGGCACTCACATCGGACTCCTCGCGCTTCTGGCCTGAGGCCACGTATCGACCTGGACAGGCCCAGCCCAGTTTCGACAAACAGTTCGTGCGTGACCATCTGGACGCAGTGAAGTGGAATCGACAACCGCCGGCACCGGTCCTGCCGGACTCCGTCATCGCCAAGACTCGCGAGAAATATCTTGAGGCCTACCGTCTCCTGACCGGCGGACAGCTGTAGTAGCGACTCCTCGAGCCTGAACTGACAAGGGAACCACAGTGCGCGATCAGCTGAACCGATTGGTGGACGAGATGGTGTCGAAGGGCATACGGTATGAGGACGCTCGTCAAGAATTCGAGCGCCGGTTCATCAGCCGCGCGCTCGCCCGCGCGGAGGGCAAGGTCGGTCGCGCAGCCAAGATGATCGGTCTCCACCGCAACACACTCAGCCGGAAGGTCACCGAGTATCGACTCAAACGGACCGGCTAGAGCGGTCCAGCTCGTGTCGGCACCGCTCTAGTTGACAGAATC
>CAWWAF010000184.1:0-3345 GCA_963934795.1 uncultured bacterium | reverse complement strand
CGTTGGCCATGTCGCGGGGCACGCCGGCGGCGGCGCGAGCGAGATACTTCGCTGCGTAGATTTGCGACATTAAGTTATAGATTCTACAGGGCTTTTTGCCCGCCGTAAAGTGCGGTCAGACTCCCGGGGCTTTCTTGAGATAGCCGCCAGGGTTGAAGGTGAGATAGAGCTTCTCCCGGGAGCGGTCCACCGTAAAACCGGGGGTGCCGGCCAGGAACTCCTCGACCGCTTCGGCCGGCCCAGGTCCGAAGTCCGGCTCGATCGGATGACCATTGAGATTCGTGTCTTCCACAATGAGGTAGCTGCCCGGGCTGACAATCGGTGCGTAGCGATGGAGCTCTGCCAGGACGTGCGGTTTGCGGTGGTCCGAGTCGAGGATGACCACGACGGGCCCATCACATCCTGTCATCTCTTGAACGACCCGATCGAACGTCTCGTCGCTGGTCGACGAGCCGGTCAGATACGTAATGCGTGGGTGCTCGGGTCGGCCGTCGCGGTGCTCGACGTCGACCGTCACGACCTTGCCCTGGCCGACCATGTCGCAGATCGAGGCGAGATACAGCGCGCTGCCCCCAAACGCCGTCCCGCATTCCACGATGACCGCCGGTTTCAATTCGACGATGAGCTCCTGGTAGATCCAGAGATCCAGTGGGCACTTGAGGATGGGATGGCCCATCCAGAAGGTATGGCGCCAAGTCATATTGAACGCGCGGGCATCGAAATACAGGCGGTGGAACTGGTCCACGATCCCTTGTTCATCGTTGCGACTTACATAGAGACGGCGGTAGAACGCGCCTCGGAGCGTCCTGATCTCGTGCATGAGCGCGCGCGATAGCGTGGTGAGTGGATTCATCAACTGAGTCCTCGTGAGCGAGAGCGAAAGTGGAGCAGTGCGCCCGGCAAGGTGCTCAACACCCCCATCAGCACATAGAGAGTCGACATGGCGAGGGACTGTGCGTCAGGCACGCCGACCGGTCGCAGCAGCCAGACGATGACGCCCTGACCAAAGCCGAATCCACCGATCGAGACAGGCAGTAGAATCGCCACGATGCCGATCGGCATGAATGCGAGATAGTAGCTGAAGGGGACGTCGAAACCGAGTCCTTCGCCCAGGACGTAGGCCTGGGCCACCCGCACGATCTGCACGACGAGAGACAGTGCCGTGAGCGCACCGAGCAGACTCGGATATCGGCGATAGCCGCCCAGTGCTTCGGCTAGGCGCCGGGCGCGGCTGAACCACGGCCGCGTGGCCCATGTGGTCGGGACGAGGAGCGGCAGTAGCCGGTCTGCCCACAGGAATACACCAGCACCGAGGGTCACCAGCACGGCAAGCGCGATGCTCCAGCGTTGCAAGTCTGCCTCGCCTTGGCCTGTCCAGAAGACTAGTCCCACGACGGCGAGGAGCGCCAGGGAATACAAGCCCAGATACCGGTCGATGGTGACCATCGCTACCGAGTCGATCCCGCGGTCCGTTCGTCGCGCGAGGACGAACGCCCGCGCGGCATCGGCACCGATGCCGCTCGGCAGAAAGTTGCCCAGATACGACCCGACCAGGTAGACCCAGACCGCCGACTTGAGCGGAAGGGCCATGCCCGCGCGGCGGAGGAGCAGCAACCATCGGCTCAGCATCAGCACGCGGTCAACGACAACGAGCGTCACCGCGGTCAACAGATGTGCCGGATTGATGGCAAGCGTGGCCCGGGCCGTCTCGGCCATGTCTATCTGGGAGGCGAGATAGCCGAGTAGCGCCACGCTCAGGCCCGCTCGGAACCAGGGCGCTGTAACGAACGTCACGAGGCCGATGGTTTGCGGGCTACGAAGGTGAGTGTCTCGAACAAGTTCTTGCGAACGCGAAACAGCATCTCTTCCGTGCGGGTGTAGCGGCTCAGGGCGTCGAGGCCTGGGATGTTTGCGAGGAGCGACCCCGCGGCCAGGAGATCCCGCGCGGGGCCTGTGGCGACGCCAATGCTGCGCACGACGCGGTCAACATCGAAGCCGCCGTCACACAGGAGCTGGCGCATACGTCGCTCGGTCGTCACGAAGTTGTGGGTGTAGTCCACATCCCAGAAGAAGGTCCGTTCCTTGAGGTAGTCGGGCACCACGATGAAGCAGACGCCGCCTGGCCGCAGGGCTCGCAACGCCTCGCTGACGAATTCTCGGGCAGCGTCGATGCCAGACATATGCTCGAGGACCTGATCGGCGTACAGCACATCGCAACTGGCGTCGTCGGCGACAATGGGCGGGGCCCAGGCGAGGGTGATATCGAGGCCCTTGGCCCGCAGCGCATCGGCCAGCGTCTCACTGGCCTCGATCGCCCGATAGCGCCAGCCAGAGGCGACGGCGCGAGCCGCCAGGGTTCCCGTGCCTGGACCGATCTCAAGCAGGTCGCCGGGAGGGGCGATCGCATCTTCGAGCAGGCCTAGGCGGGAGCGCTCGATCCGCCCGCGCCGGGCGCTGCCAAAGGTCGTAAGCTGACGTTGAGAAAACCACCGGTAGAAGGTGTCAGACACGCGAACGAACTCTACTGCATATCGCGGCCCAATGCATCCCGCCTCGCTCGGCGGACCAGCGAGGCCGCGCGGCGGAAACTGCCCTGGCTCAGGGGCGCGGGTAGATCCAGGCACCGGCACCTAACCCGGTCTGATTGATCCAGGCTGGTGCTGACCCCGAGCCAGTGGGGCACACGGCAAGGATGACGTCGATGATGTAGACCTCGTCGCTCCCCTCACTCTGACCAGCCCCGTAGTGGTAGTCTACGACGTCGACCGAGATGTGATTGCAGTCTCCCCGCTTGCAGTTCCAGGCCCAACGAGTGTCCTTCAGCCGTAGCCGCCTCACTACCTCATCCATGAAATCCCAGCTGCCTCCGTCTTCGACGCAGGAGTTGTAGAGCGCCTCGGGGAATTCTGCGGCGACAGCGTCGATAAGGGCTGATTCATTTGGCAGCGGCAACTGGCCCCCGGCGGGTGGGTCGGGCGTACGTCCTCCGCCCCCGCCCCCGCCACTGGACGGTGTCCTGAACGGCTGCGGAGCAGACCATGAGGTGGTGATGTTGGCGTTCGAGGCGCTCACTCGCCAGAAATACGAGCGACCCGCTTCCAGGTCATTGCCCAGCGTCGCTGTGGTGGTGCCGCTGCCGGATGCGGCAACCACAACCGAGGCGACTGGACTGCTGAACGACGTGTCTCCGGCGACCTCGAAGCGGTAGTTCACGGTCCCCGCCGGTCCGGAGATGGTACCGTTCCTCGCCGTCAATGTCGGGCGCACCGTGGCTGTCGTGGTGTTGCCGACCGGGCTGATGGGCACCGGCGTGCCGATGATGACCGGTGCCGGCGGCGTGCGAAA
>CAWWAF010000183.1:0-3428 GCA_963934795.1 uncultured bacterium | reverse complement strand
GACCCGTTCGGGGGCACGGCATGGTCGAGCACTCGCCATCCACTGACCGTATCTTCGCGGCGCCCGGGGGCGCGGACCCGCCCCCCCCTCGTGGCGGTCCCCAGGACAGCCCGCGACTCGTGTTGCTCGCGGTTGCCGTGGTCGTGGCCGCCTTGGTCTGGCTGTTGGGGCTGGCCCGCCGTTCCAGCGACCTCGCGCCTGATTTTCTGGCAGAGGTCGTCCTCTACGCGTTGTCGGCCGCCTGCCTGGTCATGCTGCTGGCGTTGGGCTTCGTGCTGGCGCGCAACATCATCAAAATCCTGGCTGAACGCCGTCGCGCCGTGCCGTTTGCGCGGTTTCGCGCGAAGCTGGTGGCTGCCCTCGTCGGACTCACATTGATTCCGTCGGTGCTCGTGCTCATCGTCGGCAGCGAAGTGATCCGGAGCAGCGCCGAGCGTTGGTTCAGTGCGCCGATTGACGAGGTGTTGCGCTCGGCGAATGCCATCGCCCGCGGCGTGTATCAAGACCAACAGCTGGCGGCTGAGGACCGCGCCGGTCGCGTGGCCGCACGCTTGGGAGCCATGGAGCTCGACGGCGTCTCGGAGCAGGCACTGCACGCGATCGTCAGCGAGGAGCCGGCGGTCGGCGGCGCAGGCGTCATAGACATCTATCGCGTCTCGACGGACGAGACGGGAGTGGTGATCGCGACTCCACTCGCGCAGGTCGCGGACCCGTTCTTGCCACCCGGCTACCCCCAGGCGTCGGCGAACGCGCTGGCCGCCAGCCTCGCGGCTGGGAGCGCCGAGAGCGGGTCGGCCGAGCCGTTGAGCGACGGGGCCGAACTGCTGCGTGGAGCGGCGGTCGTGAGGGCCTCGACCGACGGACCGGTGCTGGGTGTGGTCGTGGCGAGCAATGTGCTCTCCGGTGAACTGACTGCTCACGCCCGACGTATCAACGGAGCGTTTGGCACGTACAACCAGCTGCGCGTGCTGACCCGACCGGTGACCGGCGTCTACCTGTCGTTCTTCTTGATGGCCACCTTGATGATTCTGATCGCGGCGACGTGGTTGGGCACATATGTCGCCAAGCGGATCACACGGCCCGTACTCCAGTTGGCCGAGGGCGCCCGGCAGATCGGCACCGGGCACCTAGACCATCGAATCGAGCCGGAGTCGTCGGATGAATTCGGAGGCATGGTCGAGGCGTTCAATGCGATGGCCGCTGACCTCTCTATCAGCCAGCGCAAATTGATCCAGTCGCGGGGAGATCTCGAGAACAAGACCCGCGAAACTGAGAGACGTCGACAATATATCGAGACGATCTTGGAACGGATCGCCACAGGGGTGATTTCGCTCGACCCCGCGGGTCGGCTGAATACGGTCAACGCGGCGGCCGCCAGGTTGTTGACGCTCGACGCGGAGGTCATCGGCCAACCAGCGGCCGTGGTGTTCGAACGCGCTGACCTGGCACCACTGGGTGCGATGCTGCGCGAGGCGCGACGTGGGAATCTGGGACGAGCGGCCCGGGAGGTGGCATTGGCCCGCGAGGGGCGCGAGTGCCACTTAGCCGTTGCGGCCACGACTCTGCCGGGAGAGCGCGGGTTGGATGGCGTTGTGATGGTCTTCGACGATGTGACCCCGCTGTTCCGGGCCCAGCGAGTCGCGACCTGGCGGGACGTCGCGCGTCGCCTGGCCCACGAGATCAAGAATCCGCTCACGCCGATCCAATTGTGCGCCGAGCGGTTGCGTCGCAACCTCTCCACCGCCGCACCGTCGACAAGGGAACTCGTGAACGAGTGCACCTCCACGATCGTGGGGGAGGTCGAGGCCCTCAAGGGATTGGTCGACGAGTTTTCGCACTTCGCCCGACTACCGTCGCCGAAGGCGGTGCCGGCCGACCTGAATGCGCTGCTGGCGGAGACGTTGACGTTGTACAACGGACTCTTCGATGGCATGACGGTCGAATCCACGTATGACACTCATCTGCCGGCCGTCCAGCTCGACCCGGACCAGATTCAGCGAGTCGTGGTCAATCTGGTCGACAACGCCGCCGCGGCACTGGGCGGCGCGCGCGGTGCGGGGGCCACGCCCGGCGGTATCATCGGTGTGGACACATCCTTTGACGGACCAAATCACATCGCCCGCGTGACGATCAGCGACAACGGACCCGGCATCGCGGAGGTGGACCGCGACAAGTTGTTCCTTCCCTACTTCTCCACGAAAGGCCGTGGCAGTGGGCTCGGACTGGCGATCGTCCGCCGAATCGTGGTCGAGCACGGAGGCAGTATCGAGGTGAGCGAGAACCACCCCCGAGGCACCCGCTTCTCAATCGAACTTCCGTGCGGGGGCTCCTCGGTCGACGAATCGGTCGTGACGTCATCCGGCGGTGGTCCCGCGTGAAGCCCGCGATACTCATCGTCGACGACGAGGCGGGGGTGCGATCTTCGCTGGCAGGTGTATTGAGCGACGAAGGGTACGTCGTCGAGACTGTTGACTCTGGCGAAGCGTGTCTGCAGCGCACGGGCGGTCGCGTGTTCGACCTCATCATCTTGGATATCTGGTTGCCGGGGGTTGACGGACTCGAAACGCTCACGACACTGCGAGAGCGAGGGGTCGACGCCCAGGTCGTGATGATTTCCGGGCATGGCAGCATCGAGGCCGCCGTCCGGGCCATCAAGCAGGGAGCCTTCGACTTCGTTGAGAAACCGCTGTCGCTTGATAAGATCGTGCTGGTGGTGCGCAACGCCCTCCGGCAACGGCGCCTCGAGGTCGAGAACCAGGCACTTCGCGCCGACGCAGATCGTCGGCAGATTATGGTGGGGGACAGTCCCGTCATGGCGGAGTTGCGGGCACAAGTGGCGCTGGCGGCGCCGACCAATGGGCGGGTGCTGATTCAGGGCGAGAACGGCACCGGCAAAGAGCTCGTGGCGCGCAGCCTGCACGCATTGAGTCGGCGCTCGGCGGGCCCGTTCGTGGACGTCAATTGCGCCGCCATTCCAGAGGAATTAATCGAGAGCGAGCTCTTTGGACATGTCCGTGGAGCGTTTACTGGGGCGATGCACGACCGGCCAGGGAAGTTTGAGCTGGCCGATGAGGGGACCATCTTCCTTGACGAGATCGCCGACATGAGCCTCAAGACGCAGGCGAAGGTCCTGCGGGTGTTGCAGGAGCAAGTGGTCGAGCGCGTTGGAGGTCGAGCGGGGGTTGGGGTCGACGTACGGGTCGTGGCGGCGACGAACAAGAGCCTGCCGGAGGAGATTCGGGCCGGTCGGTTTCGGGACGACCTGTTCTACCGGTTGAATGTCGTGCCAATCACGGTGCCCCCGTTGCGCGACCGGCGCGACGACGTGGTCCCGCTCAGTGACCACTTCTTGACGATCTACGCCGGCGAGTATGGCCACGGACTGAAACGCATCGATTCGGACGCGTTGAAGATACTGCGACACTACG
>CAWWAF010000182.1:0-3455 GCA_963934795.1 uncultured bacterium | reverse complement strand
CAGACGCGCCACCTCGACCGACTCGCGCGGCCGCGGGGGCTGCGCCGCGGCGCCAGGCGCGTATCCGACCATCAGGGCCAGCGTCAGTGCCCAAGCCAGGCCCGGCTGTGACCAGGCCGTCACCTTCATCGAGCCCCCGCAGTCATCTCGGGCAACACGCGAGCCAGGCGCTCGATGCCGCGCACGATGTCTTCGTAGTCCACCGCGAACGAAAAGCGGAGGAACCCTTCGGCGATCTCGCCAAAATCGCGCCCTGGCCCCAGTGCCACGTGTGCGCGCTCGAGAATCTCGAACGCCAGCGCGAGCGAGTCGTCCCGCGGGACAAGGTGACGCGCATCGGCCAACACGTAGAACGCCCCGGCCGGGGTCACCGGTACCGCGAGTCCCAGGCGGCGCACCGCCTGCACCAACAGACTCCGCCGCCTGGCGTATTCCTTCCGCATCATCTCAAGGTGCGCGTCGCCATGGGCCAGGGCGCTCAGCCCGACGGTCTGGACGAAGTGGGCGGTCGATATGAACAGGTTCTGCTGGAGACAGACCAGCGCGCGGGTCGCACTGGCCGGTGCGATGACGTAACCCAGCCGGAACCCGGTCATCGCGTAGCGCTTGGAAAACCCATCGAACACGAAACACTGGTCCGACATCCCAAGCGGCGAGGTATTCGTGGCACCGTCGTACAGGAGTCCGTCGTACACCTCATCCGACAGTACAGGCACCCCCAGCTCGGACAACGCGTGCATCACCTCTGGCGGCTGCACGGCGCCGGTGGGGTTCGCAGGCGAGGCAACCAGGATCCCCTTCGTCCGCGCGGTCATCGACGCCCGCACCCGCTCGACGTCGATCTGATAGCCATCGACGGGCAACGTGGGGACCAGCACACAACGCCCGCCGCACACCTCGATCATGTTGGGATAACACGGGTAGTGCGGGGTCGGCATGATGATCTCGTCCCCGGGGTCCAGCAGCAGGTTGAACACCAGCAGCAGGGCCGCCGATGATCCGCTGGTCACCACGATGCGTTCCGGATCAACCCGGACGCCTCGACGCCGCTCGCAGTCAGCCGCGATCGCCTCGCGGAGCGGATACAGGCCGCGGCTGTCGGTATAGTGCGTGTGACCCGCGCGCACCGAGTCGGCGACCGCCGCGACCACCGCTGGTGGCGGTGGAAACCCAGGCTCACCGACGCCGAGTTGCACGATGTCGACCCCGGACCGAGCCATCACCATTCCCCGTTCCATGACCTCCATGACCAGGAACGGCGAGATGGACCGCGAACGCGCCGAGTATGAGACCGTCATCAATAGATTGTGACTCGCCTGGGGTCTCTCACGTTCACTATTCCCTCTCGATCCGGACCGGCCCACTCCTCACCACCAGCCGACTCTCCACCAGGTTGACGTGCGTGACCAGACGCCGCACCCTGTAGCCGACCGTCCGAGCGCTCCCGCGGCCGGAGGAAAGACGAACCCCGGACGCCAGCCGAGATCACGATGCCGATCGTAGCCGTTGACGACCCCGACGACCCGCGCCTGGTGGACTACCGGGATGTGCCGGACCCCGTGCTGCTGCGTGAACGCGGCCTCTTCGTGGCGGAAAGCCGCCTGGTGGTGCGCACACTCCTGGAACACGCGAGGCTACGCACGCGCTCACTCTTCGTGACCGAGGCCGCCTTGGCGAGTCTCGCCGACGTGTTGTCGGACAGGACAGATGAGCTTCCCATCTTTGTCGGCGCCCCGCCGTTCCTGAAACAGATCGTTGGATTCAAGGTGCACCGCGGCTGTCTAGCGTTGGGAGAGCGCGCCGCACCGGTCAGCGACAGTCAGCTCGCTCCCCTCGGCACCGCTCGCCGGGTCGTCGTGCTGGAGCACGTCGGCAATCCGGACAACGTCGGGAGCATTTTTCGCAACGCGACCGCCTTTGGAGCCGAGTGCGTGCTGCTCGACCCCCATTGCTGCGACCCGCTCTACCGAAAAGCGATCCGCACGTCGCTGGGTGCGACACTCCGTCTCCCGTACGGCGAGATCATGGATTGGCCCCATGGCCTGTCCCGCCTGCGCGAACTCGGGTACACCACCGTCGGGCTCACGCTAGACCCGGACGCCACGGCGATGGCGGCGTTCGCGATGGCCGCACCGGAGCGGGTCGCGCTGGTGCTTGGCACCGAGGGCGCGGGGCTCAGCGACTCGGCCGCTGCTGAGGTCGACTGCCGCGTCCGCATTCCGATTGCGGATGGCGTCGACTCGCTGAACGTGGCGACCGCCTCTGGCATCGCCCTCTACGCCCTTGCCCAGGGACGCCCCTGACGCGGAACGAGAGGTATACTCCCGGTCTTCGCACCACGGCAACCGGAACTGCCCATTCACCTCACGACCGGAGGATTTTCTGATGCGTGCTCGTGCTCTGCTGGTCTCTCTCGTCCTAGTCGGTCTCACGTTTGGAAGCGCGCCCACCGCGGCGCAGGTGCAGACGCGCCCTATTTTGACCGGCAGCGCGGCGATGAATATGGTGCATGGCTGCCTGACCAAAGCGACGGCCGAAGGCTGGCTGATGCACATCGCGATCATGGACAATCACGGCAACCTCAAGGCGTATCACCGGATGGATGACGCACAGCTCCTGTCTCACGAGGTCGCGATCTCCAAGGCCCGTAGCTCGGCCCTGAGCCCGCGTTCGACGAAAGAGTGGGGAGAGATGGCGTTTGCGAACGGACCGTCTGCGGCCGCGTTTGTTCCGGGGCTCAACTACTTCGAGGGCGGACTTCCGATCATGACGGCGGTGGGCGACCATGTTGGCGGGATCGGTGTCAGCGGCGACACCGGTGCCAACGACGCCGTCTGCGCCCAGGCCGGCATCGACGCGGCCGCAGCCGACCTGAGATAGCGAGACGACATCATGAAGATAGCTAGTCCCTGTACCGCGGCTCTCACGCTATTCGTGTTGACGGGTGTCGCCACACCGCCGAGCGCGTATGCCCAGTCGACCGACCCAGCCACCAGATTTGTCGAGGTCTCAGGCGGCTATCGACTGCTTCCAGACATCACGTATCTGCGAGCCGGCGGGATAGACCTGAAGCTGGACCTCTACCAGGCGCGCGGCTCTGCCCCCACCCCAACGCTGATCTATATCCACGGCGGCGGATGGACCAATGGCAGCAAGGAAAGCTCGGCACTGACATTCTTGCCCTATCTGGAGATGGGCTGGTCAGTCGTCAACGTCGAATATCGGATGGCCGACGTCGCGCATGCCCCGGCCGCGGTCGAAGACTGTCGCTGCGCGCTGCGCTGGATCTACCGGAATGCCGAGCGCTACAACTTCGACGTCAGCCGCATCGTTGTCACCGGCAACTCGGCCGGCGGACATCTGGCATTGACGACCGGCATGGTGACGGCCGACGCTGGCCTCGACCGCCAGTGCCCTGGCGACCGCAACCGCTCCTGGTCAACCGGCACCACCTC
>CAWWAF010000181.1:0-3457 GCA_963934795.1 uncultured bacterium | reverse complement strand
CGGTTCCGTACTTCAAGCGTGGAGGTCGTCGCATGATGTCGCCTACCCGACCCGTACGACGATCTGGAGGGCGTCTACGGCCGTCTGGTCGGGCAGTGGGCGACGGAGATGAATCACGTGGCCGCCGTCATCGGTGGTTTTCGTTCCCAGCAGAAGCACTTCGGTCAGAACGGCGTGCGCTTCACCGCGATTCCTCGCCAGACGCAGGCGGACGCGATGGCGTTCCTGAATGACCACGCGTTTCTGACCCCAATGTTTCTGGTCGATCCAGAGGTGCTCCGGCATATCGAACCGGTGGGGTGTTGGACCGGATCAAATGGGGACAGACGCGTGTGCTTCGCGCCCTGTTGAACGCGGACCGGATCGAGCGGCTGGTCGAACAAGAGGCGACCGACGGTCCGGCGGCATATGCGCCGACCGATTTCCTGGCCGATCTGCGCAACGGACTCTGGCGCGAACTCGACGCGGCGCAGGTCCGGACTGACGCGTACCGCCGAGGGGTGCAGCGGGCCTACCTCGAGTTGGTGGATGGTCAACTCAATGGGCGTACCCCAGCAGACGGCGACGCCAGACCGTTTCTACGGGGCGAGTTGCGCACGCTGGACCGCACCATTGCGGGCGCGTTGGTGCGCGTCTCCGACCGTGCGACCCGGCTACATCTGGAAGACGCCCGCGACCAGGTCGCGCGGACGCTGACCCCGCCGGCGACCGCGAGCGCGGCGACCGACGGCACGGCGCTCGCTCAGGGCGACGACGCCGATCGCGCGCTGGTGCGGGGGCTCGCGGGGGTGCTGCCGAATCCCTGGGCGGAGGGCGCCAATCACCCCGCCGAATCCTGCTGGCCTGATCTGGCAGTGTCTGGCGCCCGGCCCTAGCCACTACCACCCCACGTCATCGAGTCGCGTCAGAGCATCGTCAGAGGCCCATCATGGAATGGTTGTCTAACCCGGAAATCTGGATTGCCCTGGTCACGCTGACCATCCTCGAGATTGTGCTCGGGGTGGACAACGTGATCTTCATCTCTATCCTGTCCGCCAAATTGCCGGAGCCGCAGCAGCGCCCCGCGCGTCGCCTGGGGTTGCTGCTGGCGATGGTCGCGCGCGTCGGGCTCCTGCTCTCCATCAGTTGGATCGTACGATTGACCGAGCCGTTGTTCACGGTGCTCCAGCATGATTTTTCGGGCCGCGATCTGACCCTGCTTGTCGGTGGGCTGTTTCTGCTGGCGAAATCCACCTTCGAGATTCACGAGAGTCTCGAAGGCGAGGAGGGGCACAAGTCGGCCAGTGTGACCGCCTCGTTCGCAAGCGTGCTGTTGCAGATTCTGGTTCTCGACCTCGTGTTCTCGTTGGATTCGGTCATTACCGCGGTCGGGATGGTTGACGAGATCGGCGTCATGATTGCCGCCATCATCATCGCGGTCGGGGTGATGGTGCTCTCGGCCGAGGCGATCAGTGCATTCGTCAACGAGCGTCCGACGGTCAAGATTCTCGCCCTGAGCTTCCTGCTGCTGGTGGGGTTCTCCCTGGTGGCCGAGGCCTTTCATCAGGAGATCGCGAAGGGCTATCTGTACTTCGCGATGGCGTTCTCGGTGTTCGTCGAACTCATCAATCAAAAGGTGCGCCAGAAGGTGCGCCACCAGACGCCGGTGCACTTGAAGAAGTCGTACTGACACCGGCGGTCGACCGGCTGTAGAGCGAGAGCCGCCAGCGGGGGCCGGTCCCATCGCTCACGTCGTGGCACGCGCGCCGTGGCAGTTCGTCGAGTGCCAGCGTTCGGTTGTGTGTCAGAAGGCACAGCGTGGTCTGGGGCCCGCAGTGCTGCGCCACGAACCGCGCCAGCTGCCGCTCGTTCCCATCCGGGTAGTTGAAGACCACGGCGGTCTGGCTGAGCGCGATGCCACCCCGCTCGTAACTCCGCACATCACAATAGTCTGCTTCGAGCAGATGCAGCTGCGCCGCGTCGATGCGTCCATCCGCTTCGAGCGCATGCAGGTTCGCCACCGCCTGGGCGTACAGCGCGGTGTCTGTCTCGAAGCCGTACACCACACGTGACGGGTCCCGCGCGGCCAGCACGGCTGAAACCCGGCCGTCGCCGGTTCCGGCATCGATGACGTGGCCGGGTGGTCCCGCGTCGCCGAGCAGGCCGATGCCGTGCAACCTCTTGACCGCGGCCTCTATGACGCGCACCGGCGTGGCGGCCCAGATTCCGCGCCCGGTCTTCCGAATGGGCAATGCGCGACCGGTCGACGCCTCCGACCGCTCGAAGACCCGCGCGAGCTTGGTAGCGGCCGACCGCCGACGCAGGATGCTGTAGATCGAGAGCATGGTGGGCCGCGTCCGATACCGGTCTTCGTCCGCGGCGCCACGGTTAGCGGCGTGAGGCGGTCGGTGCTAGTTCAGGACGTCGAACAGGTAGCTGTATTTCACGATGACGCTGCGGCCGGCTCCGGTGGGGATGAACTCGCCGATGCCTTCGGTCTCGTTGTAGACGAAAAAGAGCCCGGTGTTGGCGTCTTGCAGCCAGCCGACCCGAAAATTCACCGCATACAAGTCGGCGCTGCTGTTGTGCTGCAGCAGGGTCTGCGCGTAGAGCCGCGGCGTGAAATTGTAGGCGGCGCTGAGACTGGTCAGATTGGTGATGGTGCTGCCGCTCGGGAGGTCGATGTCGTTGCGGCTGTAGCTCAGCGACAGATTGAGCGTTTCGCCGTATCGGGCGTTGACCGACGGTCGGATCGTGACGATCGTGCCCCCGAAGAAGCCCGCGGTGGTAGCCCGTACGCCGGCACTGAAGGGCGCCGAGCGGTCAGAGTTGAACGAATACGTCAGCTCGTTGAAATCGTAGCTGCCCGGCGGCACGGTCAACCCGGACACCGTGAAGGCGTCGAACACCCGCTCGCTTCGAATGTCATAGGACACGCCCCCCGACGAGCTGTCCTCGAACAGGCCGTCGAAGTGCAGGTGGAGCACACTGGTCTCCATGTCGCCGCTCAGGTTCCAGAAGCGCGTGAAGCTCATGTGCGGTGTCAGTTCCTGATACTTGAGGAACCCGTTCGGCCGTGTCGTGTTGTTGATCGCGAAGTCAAACTTGCGGAACCCGCCCGTACGCCGCAGGAAGCCGACCTCCGGATTGAAGTCTTCGTCGTTTTCCTGGTAGCTGGCAATCAATCGCCATCGCTCCGAGTTGTAGCTGCTCGCCAAGCTCCCGGCGTACTCGCCTTCCTCGGCATCAGGAGAGGCGGTGCGACCCAAAAACCCCTGGATCAGGCCGTCCTCTCCGAGGCCCAGCCGACCGTCCACGGCGTAGGTACGATTGTAATCCCTGTCTCGCGAGAGGCTGTCCGTGGCCGCGTTCCCGGTGCCCGAGCGATTCACAAACAGGCCCCCGATGCTCGAGCGGTTTGGCAGGTCGCGACGCACCCGGGCGACCGTAAAGTTGTTGGCCCGCGCGACACCGGGGA
>CAWWAF010000180.1:0-3699 GCA_963934795.1 uncultured bacterium | reverse complement strand
GGTGGCTACCACTCCAGTCCCAGGAGCAGGCAATTCAACCCGCTCCCGATACCGAAGAGACCTACACGGTGACCGGGCGCCAACGTGCCGCGCTCGTCGGCAATCGCGGCCGTGATAGGCACCGACACGGTACCGATGTTCCCGAGATACTCAAAGGTCGAGAAGTCGCGATCGAGCGGAATCCCCATAGCGGCAAGCACGGCTGCACGGTGCGGGGTGCCCACCTGGTGGCAGATCACACGGTCCGGTCCGCCCGGCCATCCGAGTTCAGACACGAAGGCGTCGTAGGCGGCCGTCCCGAGGATGACGCCGTGCTGGAGCGTCCCGACGGCGTCCGTCTCCATGACCACCGGGTGCCCTGACGAGGGCTCGGTGTCGGCACCCCAATGGCTGAGGGCGTGGTGCTCCGGGGCCGCGCGCACGGCCCCGCCGACCAGGCGGTGTCCTGCGACTGAACGCGAGGTGTGGCTCAGAACGATGCCGATCGCGCCCGATCCGCCCGTCATCGTGGCCATCGACTGCTTGAACATCTCCATCGTCGGGTTGGCGACCATACGCGCAATGGTCGAATCGACGATCGGTCTGGCAGATTCGCACGAGACGACCAGGCCGGCCTGGATCTGCCCGAGCTCGATGGCGTTGGCCACTTGGAGGATTCCGTTCATCACTCCAAGACACGCGTTGCACGTGTCGTGCACTACCGCCGTGCCGCGAATACCCAATGCGTGGGCGGTGGCGCAGGCCGTGGCCGGCTCCAGGTTGTCTCTGCATACCCCGCCATAGACCAGCATCCCAACGTCGTCCGGGGCCAGTCCTGCCGCCGAGAGCGCTTTGCGTCCGGCTTTGGCGGCGCCGTCGGCCATCCGCTGCCCAGTGTCCCAGAACCGGCGTTCACGGACGCCGGTCAAGGCCGCGATCTGCCCGGGGGGGAGGTGGAGCGCCTCGTAGATTGGCGCCAAACGCGTCTCAAGGGAGGCCGACGTTACGACATTTGGGGCCAATTCGTACCCGATCGACTCGACGGTGACGTGTGAGTATCGCATCGCAATAGTCTCGCGGTCAGAGGACGAGTCTCACCCCGAAGTCGCGTACTTCGTAAATCGGGATTCCGTCGACCGAGAGGAAGCCGTCACCGGTGATCGCAGGGGTCGGCCCGTTCTGGACGTCGGTCACGGTGACGTCCACCTCGACCCGACGATTGCGGGGAACGATCTGCCCCCGGTAGATCCAGGTGTGCGTGCGGCCGACCTCGATGGGTTCAAAGCGGTGTGTGCGTCCTACCTGCTCGCCCCATCGGTCGAGGGCGGCCACCTTGAGCAGCTGGAGAAACGACTCCAAGCCCAGGGACCCGGGGCACACGGGATCCTGGTAGAAGTGGGCCGCGAAGAACCACTCGTCGGGGTCGACCTGTTTGATGCCTCTGATAAAACCCAGCCCGGCTGGGCCGCCATCGGGGACAAACAGTTCGATTGAATCGACCATCCGCATCGCACGCGCAGGGAGTGCGGCCGTGTCCTCCAGGGGCGCCGCATGCGTGTCCGTGGGAGTCATTGGCGCCAAGGTCTGGAGTGCGATCGGTCGCGCCCGTGGGATCTCATCTGCGCCGGGTCGATACAGTCGGTCAGATGCGTCGCGGATGCCGATCTGCTGGGCCAGGGCGGCGGCTGAGAAAAAGCCAAACTGGGTGTCGCCGTCGTAGACGATTCGGCCTTCGCGCCACACCTGCATGTCGAACGACTGCACGATCATGCCGCCAGCCTCAGAGACCTTGGTCATCCGCACCCGGACGGTCAGTGTCCCACCGTCGCGGAAGACCTCGTCGTGAAGCGTGGCCGTGCCGCCGAGGTTACGGAACGATAGGTCCTCGCGGCTGCGGAGGGCGGAGCCGAGATACGCCGCGAGCCATCCGCAGGGTTGCAACGCGATTTCGAGCAGAATCGCGAAAGGCATGGCCGGCTGCCGGTTGGCTCGAAAGTACCAGGCGTCCGGTGGCACGTCGTATTGCGCCTCAATCCACCCACCCGGCGCAAGGGTCCACGCGTCGGCGTCAATGGCCGTGATCCGATCGAGGAACTTGAAGGGTGGGCCCGGCAGTCTGGCGATACGCCGGTCCGCATCGAACACGCGATAGGGTTCGCCGAACGCCTCAGACGGCTTCCCGACCGCAAATGCCAGAATGCGGTCATTGTCATACAGGGCGGCGCGCGGGCCCACTGGAACCGCACGGTCGCCGACGGGCGGCACCGACACCGTTGGTGCGGACATTGACGGCGAAGCGGCGGAGCGTGCTTGTCTCCAGTTGTCCTCGATCTGCTCCCGTGTAGCGCCGGTCAATTGGAGGGACATGTTGGTGAACTGGACGATCCGGTGTCCGTCGGCGTAAATCAGCGCGTCAGCACGTGCATACGGCTCGGGATGGTACCCGATCTCCCGAAGTTGCACCTCATAGGTGACGACGTGGGTCGCTTGCGTGACCGGTCCCCGGCATCGGAGCGTGCTGGCGGCGCCCGGTATCGGTTCGTAGGAGACGTCAGGCTGTGCCGTCACCCACCCCATTCGCAGCAGAAAGACCCGCAGCGTGTGGAGGCAGCATTCGTACATCAGGGTGCCAGGCATGACCATGTCGTCGACGAAATGGCAGGTCAGGAACCAGGCGTCGGCCCGAATGTCCGCTTCCGCCCTGATCAACCCGGCGGCGTAGCGTCCCCCCGTCGGGTCGAGTTCGACGACGCGGTCGATCAGCCGCATCCGTCCGGTGGGAAGCCGCAGTGGTGCGCTCAAGTCCAGCTCCGCGAATTGTGGGCCGAAGCAGGCTGCGAGGTCGCCCCGGCGCAGCGCCTCGATCTGTACAGCGTCGAATGATTCGACGGCCATCGGTACGAGTTCCCGCCAGTCGTCGGCGTATCGTCCCGGCGTTGGCGTTTGCTCGTCATCCGAGAGCAGGATGCCTCCGGATGCCTCGGTTTCTTCTTCGGTAAAGAAGCCGGCACAGCCGTGCTCCATGGTCAGGACGGTCTGACCCGCGAGGGTGCCCTCGAAGCGGAAGAAGAACAGATACGTGTCACCCTGGCGGACAAAGCGATCGATGTGGATGTCGTACCGGACCCGGTCTCCCGGTCGCGGCAGTCCGCGATGAAACGTGACAGTGGCGTCCAGCAAACGGTAGGACCTTGTGCCTTGTACGGCGAGGTCGATCCCCAGGTACGAGCAGAGGAATAGATCGGCCTGGCCAGCCTCGACCGTGATGCAGACTGGCATGCGCGCGCCGTCCAGATACCACGCGTCGGGTTGCACGTCATGCTCGGTCACGACCCGGCCGCCGGTCATCGAGCCCTTCACGCCGTCGACGCGAAGGATACGGTCAACCAACATCAACGGTTCGTCGGGCAGCCGAACCCGCACGGGGTAGTGGTCCAGAGCCGCAAATTTTGGGCCCAGCACCGCCTCGGCCGACCCGACCGCGAATTCCAGACATTGACTGCGGTCGTACGCGACGACCTCGGATGTGTCAGGCGGGGTCGCGGCGGCGGGTGGAACAGCGGGCATTCCGAAGCGACCCAGCAGTCGTGCCTGGAACGCGAGCGTCTCGCCCATGCCGGCCATCGCCGTTTGCGAATAACGCAAGAAGGCGCTGTGGGCCTCGGCCCCGGCGGTTGCGGCTTGTGCGATAGCGCCCGTGACACCCGCTTGCGTGACGGT
>CAWWAF010000179.1:0-3978 GCA_963934795.1 uncultured bacterium | reverse complement strand
CTCGTTCAAGCGCCCCCACCGTTCGTGGCCCCACTTTCGAGCCACCACCAGATAGCGAACCAGCGCCCAATCCTTGCGCTGGCTTGGTCGCCTGCTTCGTGGAAGTGGACCGCCTCCGGCTCATCCCCTCAGGCCACCGACACCCAGCTCAACCGCCGGGTGCTCCGCGTGCCGGGGACGAGAAACCGGCAACCCCAACACGTCTTGCCCTGCCCCGTGACGGTCGAGTTGTTCGAGCCCGACGCCGCTACAACCCGTCCGGCTTTGACGCGATGCCGCCCGATCTCACGGCCAGTATCGCGTCGATACAGGAAGTGAGGGACGGGCGAATCGCTCACCGTGCCGCCGCCATACTCGATAGTGGGGAGTTCCGATACAAGTTCCTGAAGTAGAGCGTTCACTCGACAGGGAGGCGTGTAGAGCGGGGCACCACTTAGCGAGTTGGCGCGGCGCCGCCCCACGTGGAATGCCTCTCGGCACATCCGGCGGCCTCTGAGTCCCGCGGGTAGAATACGCACTGGTTTGCTCGGATCTCAGCACGACAAACGGGGAGGAAGGTGAAGTGTCCATACGCCGAATCGCTTGGGTGTGCACGCTCGGGTTCGTCGTCATCGCCGCGTGCGGTGGTGACCAGCCAGTCGTCGAGGAACGGGGCGCGGAGCGAGGCGATGTCGCGCCCCCGGCGCCGTCGTTCACATCTCGGGTGGTTACGACCGACCTAGGGTTTCCGTGGGAAGTCGTCTGGGGGCCGGATGATCACCTTTGGGTGACCGAGCGAGCGGGCAAGCGCATTGTTCGGGTGAACCCCGATGACGGGGTCCAGAGCGTCACCTACGAGCTGCCGGAGGCCTACCAGGCGGTCCTGCAAGACGGCGTGTTGGGGATGGCGCTGCATCCCCAGCTCCTGGCGGGGACTGGCCACGACCATGTGTACGTGGCGTGGAACTACGACATTGATATTGACGAGGGTTCCGCGGTCGACGTGCGGGGCAGAATTCAGCGACTGACCTACGATGCGGCAAGTGGGACGCTCGGCGACGTCGTCGAGGTGATCAGTGGGTTGCCGGCGCACGATGATCACCTGGGCGGACGATTGGTGTTCGGCCCTGACCAGAAGCTGTACTTCTCAATTGGCGATCAAGGCGCGAACTGGCAGCGGAACCGATGCAACCCGAACCTTGCCCAGGTCCTGCCGTCCGCTGCAGACGTGGCCGCCGGCGACTGGTCGACGTACCCCGGGACGATCCTGCGGCTGAACCTCGACGGCTCCATCCCTGACGACAATCCGACGATCGACGGTGTGCGGAGCCACGTGTTCTCCTACGGACACCGGAACCCGCAGGGGTTGGTGTTCGACACGGCCGGCCGCTTGTTCGAGGCCGAGCATGGCCCAAGCACCGACGACGAGGTCAATCGTATCGAAGCCGGACGGACCTATGGATGGCCCGATGTCGCGGGCTTCCAGGATGACCAGGCCTACGTCTACGCCAATTGGTCGGCGTCGGCGCCGACCCTGTGCGGCGAACTGGGTAACCCCCGCGAGCCACCCGCGTCCGTGCCGAGTCAGATGGAGAGTGAGTGGAGTCACGACGACTTTACGCCGCCCCTGGCCACCTTCTTCACCGTACCAGACGACTACGACTTTGCGACCAACGGCGCTGGGACGGTTGCCGCGGCCGGGCTCGATATCTACGCCCACCTGGACGGTGTGCCCGGCTGGGCGGACTCGTTGCTCCTGGCCAGCCTGACGAGAGGCGCGGTGTACAGACTGATGCTTAGTCCGGACCACGCGCGAGTGGTCGGCACCCCGACGGTGGAATTCAAGTCGACCAATCGCTATCGCGACCTCGCGATCAGCCCCGACGGGAACGCCTTCTACCTCGCGACGGACAACGAGGGCCCGACCCGCAACGATGCCGGCGAATCGACCCGGGAACTGGCCAATCCGGGGGCGATTCTCGAGTTTCGCTACGACGGCTCGCCCTGAGCGGTGGCCGGCCGGGCAACGAAATCGTGACTTGCCACGTCGTTCGCACTAGGATCAGCCTACCGCGTAGTGCGCAGGCTTTTTTCAGGCGAGTGTCACCATGTCAGGGATGAGATACCCCACGCTGACGACCTCTCGGAGTTCCGCGCCGCTCGTGGTGCATCGATCAGCGGCGATCGCCGCTGTGATGATGGTGGCCGCGGCCGGTGCCCCCGTGGCGAGTGCGCAGTCGACGGCATCCGCGACGACGGCCCGAGAGCTGCTGGATCGCTACTGTGTGGCGTGTCACAGCGATCGGCTTGAAACAGCTGGGTTGTCGTTGCAACAGCTCGACGTTGCGAATGCGCACGAGGGCGCTGAGGTCTGGGAAAAGGTCATCCGCAAGCTGCGCACCGGCACCATGCCGCCGTCCACGCGGCCCCAGCCATCTGCCGCCGAGAGTGGCGCGCTGGTGTCCTGGCTCGAGACCTCGCTGGACGAGGCGGCCGCCGCGGCGCCGAATCCGGGTCGCACCGAGACGCTACGTCGTCTCAACCGTACCGAGTACCAGAATGCCATCCGCGATCTCCTCGCGTTGGAGATCGACGCCCGGACGCTGTTGCCGCCAGATGAGAGCGGCTACGGCTTCGACAACGTGAATGTGGGGGACCTGTCGCCGGCCCTGCTCGATCGCTATATCTCGGCGGCCCAGAAGGTGAGCCGGCTCGCCATCGGTACGACGCTGACGACGCTGCAAAGTGACGTGCTCCGCGTGCCCGCAGACACGACGCAGGAAGAGCATGTGGCGGGGCTGCCGATCGGGACGCGAGGAGGGTTGTCGAGCACCTATACCTTCGCGCAAGACGGTGAATACGACATCCTGATTCGGTTGGCCCGGAATCGGACTGGGAACATCGGGGGGTTGCGGGGTGGGAACCTGCACACCGTGCAGCTCTTGCTGGACCGCATGCCGGTGGCCACATTTACCGTCGAACGGCCCGAAGGCGGAGACGACTCGTTCGCCGATGGCCATCTGAAGATACGTGTGCCGGTCACCGCCGGTCCGCACGTCGTGGGTGCCACATTCCTCAAGCGCGCCTCGTCCTTGCAGGAAACGGAGCGCCAGCCGTTGCACTCGCATTTTAACGAGCAGCGGCACCCGCGCCTGACTCCGGCGATCTATCAGCTGACGATCACCGGACCGCATACGCCGCGCGGAGTCGGCAACACCCCGAGCCGCGACAAACTTTTCGTGTGCACCCCCGTCGAGACCGGCTCGCCCGACGAGGATGCCGCGTGCGCGACGCAGATTCTCTCGACGTTCATGCGCCGTGCGTATCGGCGGCCGATCTCCGCCACCGACGTCGAGGAGCCGATGGCCTTCTACCGCGCCACGCGTTCCGACCCGGACATCGGCAGCGCGGGGAGTTTTGATGCGGGCATCGGCAGTGCGTTGACCTCCGTGCTGGTCAACCCTGAGTTTCTGTTCCGGGTCGAGCTCGATCCGGCCGAAACTGCGTCCGCCGGTGCCTACCGCATCAGCGATCTCGAGCTGGCTTCGCGGCTGTCCTTTTTCTTGTGGAGCAGCATTCCTGACGACGAGCTGCTCGACGCCGCGATTCGTGGTGAGCTCAGCCGACCGGAAGAACTTGAACGCCAGACCCGCCGGATGCTCGACGATCCGCGCGCCAGCAACCTCGCGAGCAACTTCGCCGGACAGTGGTTGCTGTTACGCAATCTCGAGGCGGTGAGCCCGAATCCGCGGTTGTATCCTGATTTCGACGACAACTTGCGACAGGCGTTCCGCCAGGAGACCGAGCTCTTTTTCGACAGTGTGTTGCGCGAAGACCGGAGCGCGCTCGACCTGCTCAGTGCCGACTACACGTTTCTCAACGAGCGTCTGGCGAGGCACTACGGCATCCCCGGGATCCGTGGCAGCCGGTTCCGTCGCGTGGCGCTCGACGCGGACAGCAAGCGTGGGGGACTGCTCCGCCACGGCAGCATCCTCGCCG
>CAWWAF010000178.1:0-4015 GCA_963934795.1 uncultured bacterium | reverse complement strand
TCAAAACACAGATGACCGTCCCCGCAGAGAGAAGAGTCATCGAGCGGTGCCCTAGGGTTCCTAGGTGGACGGTGGGATCAGTCCGAAAAGGACCTACGTGGACCGGTCGCGCGTTGTCGGGAGATCGACTCAGCGTCGAGAGACGCCGTTTCCCAGCAACGTCTCGGCGTCCTGGTGACCACCCTGGGCGACATCGACGAAGGCATGAAAGTCCACGTTGAAGGATTGCATACCACGGAGCGCGCAGCCGCTTGGCGGCGGGCGAAATCGAAGGGCTCGAGTCCTGGGTGGGCCGTGCCAGGCGACCGCTGCGAAGCACGGACACTGCATCACCTGCAACATCTTGCTCCTGCCGGAAGCGACTCGTGTCGCGATCGCAACCAACCAGTTGGCTGACGCCGAAGCCTACATCCGTGACCTCGAGGATGCCGCCTCACGCTTTGACAGCCAGCTATGGACAGCGAGCGCGTCGCAAGCGCGTGGAGAACTGCACGCCGCACGACACTCGTGGGACGAGGCCGGCACAGCGTTCCGAGACGCACGTGCGGTGTACGACTCTGTCGGTGCGCAATACGACGCGGCGCGCTGCATGACCGCTGAGGCCCGGGTGCTACGAGAGAACGGTGGTGCCGGTGGAGAGGCCGAGGCGGCGCGGCTCGTCGCGCAGGCCAACGACGTGTTCGCGGCGCTGGGCGCGGCGGGCATCGAACACTGAGCCGATCGCCTCGCGGCAATCGGCTCTCACCGTTCAGGCTCTGATCAGACCAAGTATTTCGTCTCGACGCGATTCCATCTCGTCCTGCGTTGACCCTTCGAGATTCAGGCGCAGCAACGGCTCGGTGTTCGACGGACGCACGTTGAAGTGCCACGTCGGGAATTCCACTGACACGCCGTCCATCGTGTACACGGTGGCGTCCGCATAGCGCGTCGCCAGTGCCTTGAGCTTCTCCGGGACCAGCCGATGGTCCTCCAGCGTGGTGTTGATTTCGCCTGAGATGAAATAGCGCTCACGCAGCGGTGCCAGCAACTCGCTGAGTGACTGGCCGCGCACCGACATCAACTCCAGCAGCAGCAGCGCGGGGATGAACCCATTGTCGGCATAGAAGTAATCTCGGAAGTAGTAGTGGCCGGTGACCTCGCCGCCGAACACCGCATTCTCGTCGCGCATGCGCTTCTTGAAGAACGCATGACCCACACGATTCATCAGCGCCTCGCCACCGTGGGCCGCCACGGTGTCCTTCACCGCCCAGCTGGCCCGCACGTCGTACAGAATTTTCCCGCCAGGGGTCTTCCGGAGGAAGGCCTCGGCGAGGAGTGCGGTGATGAAGTCGCCAGACACGAATGCGCCAGCGCCATCGACAAAAAAGCAGCGGTCCGCATCGCCGTCCCACGCGATACCGGCGTCGGCTGACTCGGCCCTAACTGCATCCACGAGATCGCGGCGATTTTCTTCGAGCAGTGGATTCGCCTCGTGGGTGGGGAAGGACCCGTCCACGGTGAAGCAGAGCCGCGTGGTCTTGCAGGGCAGCCGGTCGAAGAGGGCTGGAGCCACTTGGCCGGCCATACCGCAGCCCGCATCCAACACGAGTGAAAATGGGCGAATGGAGTCCACGTCGACGAACGTCAGTACGTGGTCGATGTAGTCATCGAAGATGTGCGCTTCGCGGTAGCTCCCGCGGATCGGCGCAGAGGGCGGTAGGGTGTCGTGTAGCAGCGTGTCCCGAATATCCGAGATCCCCGCGTCGCCGCTGAGCGGGAGCGCCTGGCGACCAACGAGTTTGATGCCGTTGTACTGACCGGGGTTGTGAGACGCGGTGATCTGCGCGCCACCATCGTGGTCGTCGCGCGCTACCGCGAAATAGAGTTGGTCTGTTCCATTGAGGCCGATGTCCACGACATCCGCGCCCTGGGTCAGCGCCCCCTCGATGAACGCGGTGGTCAGCGTGGGGGACGACAGACGCATATCCCGACTGACGACGATGCGCCGAGCCCCCAGATAGGCCACGAAGGCACGGCCGATCTGTTCCGCGAGCGCCTCGTTAATCTGCCCAGGGTACAGGCCACGCACGTCGTAGGCTTTAAACACGCTCGGGTCGAATGGCATCAGTTATCGCGTTCCGGGCACCCGACTGTGGGCGCTGAGAATGGAGTCGCTGCCCAGGATCACGCCGGGGCCGACCTCCGTATGGTGTCCAAGGCGACAGCGCTCACCGAGCACCGCGTCGCGCACAATGCAGTCAGCCTCAATGATGGTGTCGCGCCAGACGATAGCGTGATCCACCACAGCGCCGGGGCCGACGCGGCACCCGGGCCCCAGCACGGTCTCAGGGCCAATTCGGGCCCCAGCCCCGACCACGGTGCCGGCACCGAGAAAACAGGGGCCGTCGACCTGCGCATCCGCTGCCACATCGCACGGACCCGCCTTGTGCACGCTCGCCGCCGGCGCCCCGGCGAACGGGCCGACGGGACAACGTTGCGTCATCAGATCGCGATGCGCCCGCACGTAGTCGGTTGGTCGGCCGATGTCGAGCCAGTAGCCACGGTCGATGTACGCCACAAACGTCTCAGATCGTTCCACAAGCGACGGAAAGTATTTCCGCTCGATGGACCACGGCGTGTCGTCCGGGATACGGTCGAAGGTCTCTGGCTCCAGGACGTAGATACCAGCATTGATGGTGTCGCAGGTAATCTCATCCGGACTCGGCTTCTCGAGGAACCGGCGCACGTTTCCCTGGTCGTCGGTCTCTACCAGACCGTACGCCGACGGGTTCTCGACCGGGGTCAGCACGATCGTCGCGCGGGCGCGCCGCTCTCGATGCGTCCGCACCACCGCCTCGAGGTCGATCGTCGTCAGGACATCACCATTGAAGACCAGGATGGTGTCGTCAATCCCTCTCGACGCGTATTTAATCGCTCCCCCGGTGCCCAGCGGCTCTGGCTCGACCACGTATCGCACGGGTAGCCCGGCCTCGGCTCCGGTCCCCACGCGACCTTCGATGCGGTCCGGACGATAGTTGAGGCTCAGGATGACTTCATCGATGTCCGGTACCCGGCGCAGCAGGTCGGTTTGGTAGTAGAGAAACGGACGATCGAAGAGCGGGACGACCGGCTTCGGCGTCTCGAGCGTCAGGGGACGTAACCTCGTGCCGAACCCGCCGGCAAGAATGACCGCTTTCATAACCGCCGGATTGTAACAAATACCGGGGGTGCCCCCCCGGCACGGAAGACGCGGGCGGGTTGTTCCACACCAAGCGGGGCTGTAGAATGGCCATGATTGACGCGTGGCGTCACGTCGCGGAGAAGGCCGGATGAACCTCCCAAACAGCCTGACACTGGTCCGGATTTTTCTGATCCCTCTGCTTGTCGTCGTCCTCTTGACGAAATTCGACGGGAAAGAGCTGGTCGGGGCCGCCATTTTCGGGGTTGCCGCATTGACCGACTGGCTGGACGGATTTCTAGCCCGCCGGCGGCAGCAGGTGACCACGTTCGGTCAGCTGATGGATCCGCTCGCCGACAAGCTGCTGGTCACCGCGGCACTCATCTCACTGGTGCAGATGGAACTGGCGCCGGCGTGGATGGTGGCCGTCATCCTTGGCCGAGAACTTGGTGTGACGATGCTGCGCAGCGTGGCGTATTCGCGCGGCATTACGATCCCAGCGTCACCGCTCGGCAAGGTCAAGATGATGTCGCAGGTGGTCGCAATCCTGCTGCTGATTCTTGGACGTGAGTACCTGCAAGATTTTTTCGTGCTCGGCTCTGTCGCGCTGTGGGTAGTGGTCATCACCGCCCTCGTCTCGGCCGCCGACTACTATCGCCGCTTCGCAAAAATACAGTCCAGCCAGGGCGTCAGCGACTTTGAAGTGGCGCGCGAACGCGTCTCGCGCAAGAAGGCGCCCAGCACGAACCGCGAGGCGGACGAGGAGCGTTCGCGCATCGCCTCCCGCTCCTAGCAGCCAAGGGACACCCAGACGGGCGTGTTCAGGGATGTTGGATGGCGACCTTGTCGCCAGACTTC
>CAWWAF010000177.1:0-4055 GCA_963934795.1 uncultured bacterium | reverse complement strand
AATGGTGGGCCGCCTGGGTATCGAACCCAGGACTCCCTGATTAAAAGTCAGGTGCTCTACCACTGAGCTAGCGGCCCGTCAGGGTGGGACGGTGGTGGGTGGTCATCTCGTGCACGCTCCAAGGAAGTGATCGAGATGCATCGCCGGGAGGTATTGTGGTCGGATGTCCTACGCCGCCTGCAGCGCGAGGACAAACTGGTGCCGACGTCCGCGGACGGGCGCCGGACCAAGACCGCTGACCGTGTGACTGACGCACAGCTATCTAGCACCAGCCACCACGCTCGCTAGTGCACCATGATCGCCACGGACGCGGCGAGCGTACCCCATTCGAGGCGCAACTCGTGGTCCTCGACGTGCAGCGTCAACTCATCGGCCGGGGTGTCGAGGGTGCTCACCGTCATTTCAGAACGGGCGAGGTCCTTCGAGTCGTCGTACGCAGTACCCCACTGCCCGGTCTCGCTGTTGATAATCAGTTCCGTTGTGTCGCCGGTGGTCAGGGTCCACAACGTGTACTCGCCGGCCGGCACGTGCGCCGACCCTAACATCAGGTCGCGGTCGGTGGACAAGGTGGTGGCCTCATCGGCACCAAGCCGCCAGACGCTCCCGTCCCTCGGCTCGACCGTGTCGCCGACGACCCGGTCCTTCAGCTGCGGACGACCGTAGGTGAGGGAGATATTGCCGCCGTCAACCTCCCACGCCACCTGGACGTGCGGGCTTCCGGCCATGCCATCGTGGACCGGCGTGAGCACGCCACCGCCAAGGGTCTGCGCAGCTGCGGGCGCGGGTGCCGGCGCGGGAGGAGCGGCCTCCGTTGCGGCAGGTTCATGCTCCGCCATCTCGTCACCACCACCGCCGCACCCGATCGTCATCGCCCCGGCACAGACGACCGCGGCTCCAGTTTTCAACCAATACATTCGTGTGACCTCCAATTAATAAACAACGTTCAACTATAGCATCAGGAACCTTTACCGTCGGACGCGGTTTTGGACCCTGCGGTTGCGGCCAATCCCTAGAGAACCCGCTGGCCGAAGGCCGACAGCGCCAGCGCGACGGCCAGTTCGGAGGTCGCGTTGTGCGTATCGAGCGTGGGGTTGACCTCGACCAGATCCAGCGCACGCAGGCGCCCGGTCTCGGCCACCATTTCCAGCAGCATGTGCGCTTCACGGTAGCTGAGTCCGCCCGGCACCGGCGTGCCCACGCCGGGGGCGATAGCGGGATCGCACACATCAAGGTCGAAGGAGGCACGCAGGTCAGCCCGTCCGCGGAGGATGAGCTTGAGCGCCCGCTGGGTGACGGCCGCCAAACCGAGCCGGTCGATGTCGCTCATCGTGAAGATATGCACGCCCGAATCGCGCACGAGAACCTTTTCCTGCGCATCGAGGCTCCGGATACAGACGAGCGCCACGCGGGTCGGGCGGACGGCGGGCGTGACGCCGCCGATACCGGCCAGTTCGGCTGGCGCGTGCTGCAGAAGGGCGGCCAGCGGCATACCGTGCACGTTCCCACTGGGGCTGGTGGCGGGCGTGTTCATATCGGCGTGGGCGTCGACCCAGAGCACGCCCAACGCACGGCGACGGCGACGGGAGGCGGCGGCGGTGGCCGCCACCCACGACCGCCGGCGTCGCCCCGGCTTCCAACGCATCGGCGCAGGTGCGATACAACTGGCGGCAGACGCGTGCAATGTCGCGCACGTACTTTTTGTCTGGGTGACCGACCGGGCGGGTTTCCCGTACGGGCGGCCGTAGATCGCCTCGGTCGGTCACGGCGTAGCCCAGCTCCGCGAGTCGGCCGCCAAGGCGAGCGATTCTCAGGGCCGATGGGCCCATATCAACCCCGCGCCGGCCCGCGCCGAGATCCAGCGGTACGCCGATCAGGTCAATTTTTTGCGTGGGGGCCATGGCAGTGTCTGGGAGACCGGTTGGCCGAGCTCGCGGCCGCGGTGAGGCGGTGTCTCGGATTGACGGTGCTCATAACGTTGTAATACGATGAGCTTTGTGGGCTTTCATAGCCATTTCTTCACACAATCCCCGCAGCACGACGTCGAGAGGAACAATCAACCATGAAGCGCTTCGAAATCGGATCACGGGTGAGCGAGCCGACATATGGACTCGGGTCCGTTCTTGCCATCGAGGATGCCTTCATTCGGATTCAGTTCGACGACAACACCGCTCGCAAGTTTCTAATCAGTCTGGCGAAGCTCGAGCCGTCGAGCGAGCCTGCGCCCGCGGGCAGAGCGCGCGCCCGGAAACGCAAGGCGCCCGGCACCGCGACGAAGAAGAAGGCGACCAAGAAGGCCGCAAAGAAGGCAGCCAAGGCAAAGCCCGATGCCTAGGCACTGCTTCTCGGTGGCTCAGGTCGTCTGCTGATGCACGAAACGGGCGAGCGTTTGTACCTGTTTCAGATCGGTGCTCGGCAAAATGCCGTGGCCCAGGTTGAAGATATGGCCGGGGCGTCCGTTGGCTCGCAGCAGGACGTCGTAGGCGCCACGCAGCATCCGCTCCACCGGACCCAGCAGTAGCGTCGGGTCCAGGTTGCCCTGGACGGCACGGTCTTCCCCAACCTGCGCCCATCCGTCATCCAGCGAGATGCGCCAATCTAACCCGATCACGTCGCCACCGGCCTCCCGCATCTCAGAGAGAATGGTCGTCGTGCCGGTCCCGAAGTGCAGTGTGGGTACTCCCAGCCCTTGCACGGCCGCGAAGATTTTCTGCGTATGCGGCAGGGCGAACTCGCGATAGTCGCTCGCCGAAAGCGCGCCCACCCATGAGTCGAACACCTGAACCGCCTGCGCGCCGGCCTCGATCTGCGCAGTCAGGTAGTCAGCGATGATGGTCGCAAACGTATCCGCGAGACGGTGCCACGCAGCCGGCTCTCCATACATCAGCGCCTTCGTGCGGGCGTAGTTGCTCGACGGGCCACCCTCGATCGCGTAGGAGGCGAGCGTGAACGGTGCTCCCGCAAACCCGATGAGCGGCACGCGGTCGGCAAGTTCTGTGCGCAGCAGCCGGATGGTGTCCAGCACATGAGACAACGACTCTCTGGGCTCGAACCGTCGTAACGAGTCGATGCGGGCAACCGTCCGGACGGGCGGGTCGATGACCGGCCCCTCACCCTGCACGAAATCGAAGGGGATCCCCATAGGCTCCAGGGGGATCAAGAGGTCCGAGAAGAGGATCGCTGCATCCACCTCGATTTCATTCACGGGTTGCAGCGTGACCTGTGCGGCCAGTTCGGGATTGCGACAAATCTCCAGCAGGGTGTGGTTTTCGCGAATGGCTCGATACGACGCCATATAGCGCCCGGCTTGACGCATGAACCAGACCGGCGTCATATCTACCGGTTCACGCCGGCAGGCGCGCAAAAATCGATCGTTCACTTGTGGATCTCCAAGAGACGTTGAGGGGGGGCGACCGGACGACCGGGTCGCGCAAGGGTTACGCGGCCATCAGGCCTCGAGCGAGGGTGACGAGATCGTCCGTCCAGATCGGCTTGAAGCGCACCGACGCCACGAGCGCCTCGATCTGCGACGTCGTGCCGTGGTCAATAAAATAGTCCCCGGTCACGATCGCGCCCGGCGCGTGCGCGAGCGCCGGTCGCGCACGCAGCAGTTCCAGGAAGCGTACGCCGTTCAAGATCGGCATGCGCAAATCAAGAATGATGGCATCTGGCAGTTTGTCCGACGCGAGTTCGAGGCCCCCCGCCGGACTGAGCGCGCTGTAGACGGTAAAACCTTCAGGCTGGAGAACGCGACGAAACGTCTCCGTCACCGACGGATCGTCGTCCACGATCAAGATCGCCTGGGCTGAATCGGGGTGCATGGTCGCGAACCAATTCTAGACCGTCCGATTGTCGGGCGCGCCGAGCCGTCCCGTCAAGTGACCCACCCCGGCGCCCGGTATCTTTGGAGCGACTCGTCATCCATGCTACGGTACAGTTCGGACTTGGGTCGACCCTCGCTAGGGCCCCCCTGGTTCCGGCGAGGCGACATTTCTCTGGCATTTGCCCCATGGAGACCCCGTGAGCCCCATTCTGGTGCGGCCGATTCGTGAGCAGTT
>CAWWAF010000176.1:0-4085 GCA_963934795.1 uncultured bacterium | reverse complement strand
CGATCGCCGCCGACGGTCTCGTCTACGTCGCCGACCGCACCAACAACCGGGTGCAGGTGTTTCAGAAGGATGGGACGTTCGTCGCCGAGGCCCTCATCCGACCAGAGACCCTGGGCAGCGGTACGGCATCAGGCGTCACATTGTCCGAGGACCCGGAGCAACGCTGGCTCTTCGTCCCCGACGGCACCAACAACGTCGTCTGGGTGCTCGACCGCCTCTCATTGGAAGTCCGCGACTCCTTCGGCCGGCTTGGCAAAAATGCGGGACAGTTTTATCGCCTCCACAATCTGGCGATCGATTCGCGGGGCAACCTCTATACGACCGAGGTCAATGTGGGGCAACGGCTACAAAAATTTGACCGCGTCCGGTGACGGGCAAGGACACACCGCAGACACAACCGGGAGACACACACGTCATGCGACCGAGCCACCGACTGATACCGGGACTGCTGGCCCTCCTGTGCGGCATCGCGAGCCCGGCCGCGGCGCAATATGGCGCATTCAGCGATTGGCGCAGTCACTCCGGTGACAACGGCGCCACCAAATATGCGCCGATCGCGCAGGTGACCGCGGACAACTTCGCGGATCTCGAGATTGCCTGGCGCTGGGATACGGTGGACACCCTCCTGCCGTGGTCCACGGACACCGGGGTGTCGCTCCTGCCGGCGGACACCGTCTTTGACCTCCTGGCGGAAGAGAAACCGGACCGCTGGGCAGAGTGGGACGGCAACCAGCGGTCGCTCACGCGCCCGTCGATCCGGGCGCTCGTCGGCACCCCGCTCATGGTCAACGACGTGCTCTATCTGAGCACCGCACTGTATCGAGCCGCGGCCATCGACGCGCACACCGGCGAGACGCTCTGGGTCCACGACCCGAAAGCCTACGAATCCGGCTCACCCCCACCGCTGCCCTGGCGCCATCGCGGGTTGGCCTACTGGGAGAGTGGCGACGAGGCGCGCGTGTTCTGGGGCACAGGCGACGGCTTCCTCATCGGGGTTGACGCCAAGACCGGTCTCCCTGCGGACGGGTTCGGGGCCGAAGGGCGCGTCGATCTGACGGACGGTCTCCCCCGGGCGACACGTGGCGAGCTCGATGCGTTGAACCTGCTGCCGATTGGTTCCCAGTCGCCACCCATGGTCGTCGGCGACACCGTGATCGTCGGCTCGACCATCAACGACCGGGCGCTGACGAAAGAGGCGCCACCGGGGTGGGTCCGCGCCTACGACGCCCGCACCGGTCGCCACAAATGGGACTTTCACACCGTACCCCAAAGCCCGGACCAGTTCGGCGCTGATACCTGGCTCAACGACTCGTGGCGCTACTCCGGCAATACGAATGTCTGGTCGTTGATGAGCGCCGACGACGAACTGGGCCTGGTCTACCTGCCGATTGGCACGGCCACGAATGACTACTTCGGCGGCGGACGCCTGGGCGACAATCTCTTCGCCGAGAGCCTGGTGGCCGTCGACGCCGAGACCGGCCGACGGGAATGGCACTTCCAGATGGTGCACCATGGCCTGTGGGACTACGACCTCCCGGCGGCACCGAACCTGATCGATATCACCGTGAACGGTCGACAGGTCAAGGCCGTGGCCCAGGTCAGCAAGCAGGGCTTCGTCTACACGTTCGACCGGGTCACGGGTGAGCCCGTCTGGCCGATCGAGGAACGGGCGGTAGCGACGGACACCGATCTGGAAGGCGAACAGCCCGCGTCCACCCAGCCCTTCCCCACGCGTCCATTGCCATTCGAGTATCAAGGGACATCGCTCGACGATCTGGTCGACTTCACACCGGAGATCCGCCAGATGGCGGTGGCGGCGGTCGACGGGTTCCGCCTGGGCCCACTCTTCACGCCACAGATGCTCAACGGCACCATCATGCGCCCGTCGGTGGGCGGCGGCGCAAGCTGGTCCGGAGCGGCCGTCGACCCGGACACCGGCTACCTGTACGTGCCATCGACCAACAACCACTCCACCATCGGACTCAGCCCGCCAGGGCCGGGAGAAGAACAGTCGACGCTAGGCTACGTGCGTCGGTCGCTATCGGCCGGACCGGTCATGCCGCGTGGGCTCCCGTTGTGGAAGCCACCGTATTCGCGCATGACGGCGATTGACATGAATACCGGCGAACATGCGTGGATGAGCCCGCTCGGCAACGGAGAACGGATCCGGAACCACCCGATGTTGCGCGACCTCGACCTCCCCCCGCTTGGAGGTGACTGGGCGCGAACCGGACCGCTCCTGACCACGACGCTCCTGATTCAGGCGCTGGTTGCCGGGGGTATCGATGGTGGCCCTCGGCTGGTTGCCTATGACAAGACCACCGGCGAGGAGGTGGCCTCGCTCGACCTGCCCGGCGGTGCGCTTGGTGCCCCGATGACGTATATGCTGGGCCGCCGCCAGTACATCGCGTTGACCGTCGGCGGCGAAGTGCCCGGTTTGATTGCGCTGACGCTCCCAGAGTAGCGACCGCTCCCCACCAGGTCGAGTCGACCAGCAGCGCGGTTCCTGGGTCGGGGCACAGTTCGGCGGCGCGAGTGGCGGCCCGACACAGCGGTGCCAGCCGGACCGGTCGGCGATCGGTATACTGGTGGACGGCAACGGCGAACACAGCGGTCGTGCGCCGGTTTTCCAACCAGAACTCTTCTGGATCGTCTCGGACGCGACGGAATTCCGGGACCACCACGACTCTCGGTCGGCTCCCGCGATGACCGTTGTGTGTAAATCAGAAACAGAAATGTCCATCTCGCATTGGCATCGGATCGTTGTTTCCATGTCGATGATGTGGATGCTGACCGCCAGCCCCACGACGGCGCAACCCGAGCGCGGACCCTCACCTGACGGCGCCATACCCATCCGTGTGGCCATCTTGCCATTCGACAATATCGGCGGCGCGCCAGGCGACGAATGGATCGGAGCCGGGCTGATCGAAACCGTCACGACGGATCTGGAGTCACTGCGCAACATGACGGTGATTGCGCAGGACCGCGTAGGCGCCATCTTCGATCGGCGCGGCAACGAGCAACTCGACGCTACCGCCCTCGCGTCGCTGGGCCGTGAACTCAGCGCCCGTTGGGTCATGGCGGGCAGCTACCAACGCCAGGGCGACGAGTTGCGTGCCGACGATTTTCTGGTGTTCGACCCGTCACTGCAGAACCGGGGTAGGGTGCCCTGGATTCAGAACCGCCAGCTCGCCGTGAAGATGACGTATCTGCTGTCGCGGTAGACGGGATTGCGGTGAGCAACAACACTGAAGCGTGGCTCCTCGGACGGGTTGACGGCTACCCGGACGGCCTGATGCCCGTCGTACATGCGCTCGGTCAGGCGCGCACCGAACTGCTGGACCTGCGGAGCGATGTCTCAGACGCCGAAGCGCACGTCGCTCCGGGCGGTGCAGCCCCCATCGGATTCCACGTCGCGCACATCGCGGGCAGCTTGGATCGCCTGTTTACCTATGCCCGGGGCGAATCGCTCGACCCGACGCAGCTCGAATTCCTTCGACGCGAGTCCGAGTCCGGATGGACCCGGACCACCACCGCTCTGGTCGACGAGGCCCTCGCGCGTATCGACCATTGTCTCGAGACCCTGAGAGATACTCCGACCGACGTGCTGTCGCAGCGCAGAACGGTTGGTCGGATCCAACTTCCCTCCACGGTGCGCGGACTGCTATTTCACGCGGCCGAACACACCACCATGCACGTTGGACAGATCCGCACCACGCTGAAAATCATTCGGGGCCTGGCCGCCGGTGAAGGTCGCGTTCTTGTTGGATAACCGGAACCCGGCGAATGGGCGCGGGTCGGGCTCGACAACGCTGGCTAGCCGCGGATGATCCGCGGCAGCACCATGTGGTGGCGTGGACAAATTGAGGTGGGGTTCTGATAGGCAGCGCCCGTGAACGCTTGCAGATAACCTCTCAAGTCCGGGAGCTTGACGATTTCGTCGACAAATCCCTGTTGGGCACAGTAGATAGGTCGCGAGGTCTCGTGATACCAGTCTACCAATTCGTTCATCTTGTCGATGACCGGGTCCAGTGACCGACCAGCCGCATGTTCTTTGGCGGCCCGCCGGGCGTAGGTCGCCACCG
>CAWWAF010000175.1:0-4162 GCA_963934795.1 uncultured bacterium | reverse complement strand
TCATCCAGACGACCCGAGGGGCGCGGCCCTGTGACGGTCACCAACCGGCTCCGAGTCGGTGGTTGCTCCCGCGCATGATGAGGTGCCGCATGTCCGACCGTCCATCATCCGTCCGTGGTCACTTAGCTACGCTCGGGGCTTACGGGTTTCTCGCGCAGGAACCCGTCATCCTTGCCGCGCTCACCAGCGGCGACCCGATCCTACTGATCGGCCGCAGCGGCACAGGCAAGACCTTCCTGCTTAATTCGATCAGTGAAGCCTTGGGTCTTGAGCATCGGCACTATAACGCCAGCTTGATCTCCTTCGATGACCTCGTCGGCTTCCCCTATCCGGACGAGGCGAAGGCCACCGTCCGATTTCTTGAAACACCTGCCACCGTGTGGGGAGCGGAGTCGGTGCTCATCGACGAAATTAATCGCTGCAAACCCGAGCACCAGAATCGATTGTTCTCACTCGTGCACGAGCGCAAGGTCCAGGGCCTCGCGCTCACGAAACTACGCTACCGCTGGGCGGCGATGAACCCGTGTTCAACAGACCAGTCGAATGGCGAGGACTATCTTGGCGCGGAACCGCTCGACCCCGCACTCGCCGACCGCTTCGCGGTGATTCTTGAAGTCGGCGATTGGGACGACTTAAGCGACAGCGACCGTCAGCGCGTGGCCAATCCAGCAGGGGAGAGCGTCTCGTCAAACGACGGCGGCCGGCTCAAAGCCGCGCTGACGCGGTGGCAAGCAGACTTTGCGGCGCAACTCGATCGCTGCCCCGCACCGCTCGTGCACTACGTGTGCGCAGTCACTACCGCGCTTCGCGATGGCGGTATCCGGTTGTCGCCGCGCCGCGCACGCCTGATCACGCGCACGCTCTTGGCGGCGACGCTGGTCGAGCGGCTCACGGCCGACACGCTGTCCAGCCCTGCGTCCGAGCGTCTCTTCCGCGCGGTGCTCAACGCGAGCCTTCCGCAGCGCGCGTGGGGGGCGACACCCGACGCCGATAAAGTGGCCGCCGCCCATCGACTAGCTTGGGACGCTACGATGCTCACGGGCACCGCGCAGTGGCTGCACCACTTCCATCTGCAACGGCCGCTCGACCGGAAGGCACGGCTCCTTCTCGACGCTTGCCCGGACCCCGACACCGGCACGCTGGCGGTCGAGCAACTGTTGGCGAACGAATCGCCCGCCCGCGCGGCAGCCTTTGCGCTCGCTGCCTATCCCGCCGCGGTCGCGGGAGCCCTGCCCATTGGGGCCGAGGCGGTAAACGATCTCGGTCGCCTTGCGCAGCCGGTGCTCACTGTAGACGGCGAGATTAGTTGGCAGGAACGCTGGTCGCAGCAAGACAGCACGCATCCGGAACTAGCGGCCTACGCGCCCGTGCTCAAGCGTTTGGGTGCGGCGCGACGCGAGCGCGCGCAGCAACTCCTCTACTTCTGTCTCACCCACAAGCTCGCCGTCGACGCGCCGCGCGAGTTTGAGCAGGAATTCCATCGATGCGTGCAGGTGTTCGGCAAAGGGAGGACCGCATGACGGCGACGGTGCTCGCCACCACGTCGACCGTGTGGAGGGCCGTCGTCATCGGCGGACCAGTCCTGTGGAACGGCGGCCCTCTTGAGCGCCTCGCCAACTCGGGCAGTCCGATGAGTCGCGCACGGCAGGAACGGATCGCGGCCACGGTGCTCGGGCAGGACCAGGGCGTCGTCCGGTGCCCACGGGTACTGCGTATCGGCCTCGATTTTGGGCGGCGCAGCCCGCTCAACTGCGTGCGCGACCTGCTCAAGGCCTGCGGGTTCGCCGACGAACACGAGGCGCGTGCCGCCGTCACGCTCCCTGGGGAATCCTGCATCTGTCGGCCGGACGTGGTCACGCGGTCACCATTGGTGACGTCGCTGCCCGCCAACGATGCGCTCTTTCAGGCGCTGATGCTTGGACTCTGCACCGCCTGGTGCTACGACCCGCGCCGGCCTGTGCTTTGGACCCGCGCGAGCCTCACACGCCACCTCGAACTCTTTGATGGCCGGGGGTTTTACGTATGAATGCGACACATTTTCACAATATCTACCGGGAACTGATCGAGGAGAACCCGCTTGCCATCCGCGCGGTGCTCAAGATCCTGGCGGTCAAGTTCACCGACACCGTACCGACGCTTGCCGTCACCTGCGAGGCGCGGCCGCGCCTCCTCGTGAATCTGGCGTTCATCCACGCGCAGTGCCGCACGGAAGCGCACGTCAAGGCCGTTGTGTGCCACGAGTTTCTGCACGTGCTGCTTCGGCACACCGAACGCCTCACGACGCTCACACCCGCCGACCACGTCGCGGTGGATGCGGTGATCAACGCGATCATTCACCGGAGCCTTGGCCCGGAGTACAGCGGCATGATGAGCCGCTACTACGCCGACACACGTGGCGTCACGCGGCTGCTTCGACCGCCGACGGATAAGGAAGAGTCACGCATCCGGTGGGTCGGCGGGGGTCGCGCTCGCGTGCGAGCGGAGGAGAAGCGCGTGCTATCGGCGTGGGCGGGTCTCTATGACGGGAGGCTCGTCGCCGATGACATCCGCGACTTGGCGCGCGACCTCGCCGCGCCGGGACAGAGCGCCGCCGTGCGCCTACTGGGCAACCACGATGCGCTGGGTCATGGCACATCGGTGGCCTCAGAGGAGGGGGCCGCCACCGTGACCGGCCCGCTGGCCGACGCGCTCGACACCGCGCTCAGGTCCATGAACGGCTCCGGCATTTTTCGCAATCCGCACGGACGAGGCGTGGGGGCCGACGCCTATCGTAACGAGGTGCGTGCCGCCGACACCGGGGTAGAGCAGTGGCGTCGGGAGACCTACGCGGTGCTCCGGCGTCATCTGTTGCCGGATCCACGGTCGACCGCGCGTGAACCCTCGCCGCGCAGTTTTACACTGCCCGTGCTCTCACCAGGCGACCGTCGGGCCGTGCTGCGGTCGCTGTGGAGTCCGTTTCTCCCAGACGCGCGGTGGGAGACCGACCACACCGCGCGCGTCGGGTCGGCCCACGTCTACCTCGATGTCAGCGGCTCGATGTACGCCGAGATGCCGCTTATCGTCGCGCTGCTCGGGCGGCTGACGCCGTATATACGCCGGCCGTTCTGGGCGTTCAGCAATATCGTGGCGCCGGCGCGCATCAAGCAGGGGCGACTGGTGGCTGACACGACGGGTGGCACCAGCATGGGCTGCGTGCTTGAGCACGTCGCGCGCACCAAGCCGCGGGCCGCGATTGTCGTGACCGACGGCTACATCGAAGCACTCACGCCGGCGCAGGTGGCCGCCACCGCGGACACACGCTTGCACATCATCGTGACGCGCGACGGCCACGCCGCACTCGTGCAGCGGGCGGGTTTGTCCTTTACCCAGCTTTCGAGGTTGCCATCATGATTCGCATGAGCGAAGTCGTTCTCCCGGGACACCCGGACAAGTTCTGCGACCAGGTCGCCGACGCCATCGTGGCCGAGTGCTACCAGGCCGACCCACGCGCGTACTGTCAGGTGGAAATGAGCGTCTGGTCCGACCAGGTGTTCTTGACCGGTGGCATCGTCACCAGAAAGCCGCTGAGATACGCCCTAGCCGACATCGTGCGCGCCACCGGGCGCCGCATTGGCTATGCCGCGCCGAATGCCATTGTCGCCGACCGCTACCAGGTGCACGATAGCGTTTGCCAACGTCGTGAGGACCCCCGGACGTGGACCGACCATGTCAACGACCAGTGCATCAGCATCGGCTGGGCCGGCTACGACGCCAAGGTTGCCTGGCTGCCGCCAGAGCACTATCTCGCGCACCGCCTGGGCACCGCGCTGGCCCAGAGTTGCCGTAACGGACGACTCACGGGACAGGGACCCGATGGCAAACTCCTCGTGCGTCTCCGCGAGAGTACGGACCAGTGGCAGGTTGAACAGCTTCTCGTGACGATCCAGCAATTGCCGGAGATCGCGCTGCTTGAACTCACCGCCAGAGTCGTGGACGACCTACTGGAGACCTACGCGCAACTCCGCATCAACGACCGGCGGTGGACTGCGACATTCGACGACATCGAGTTGTTGATCAATCCGAATGGCGCGTTACTCAATGGCGGGAGCGATGGGGACAATGGGCAAACCGGGCGCAAACTTGTCGTGGACTACTACGGTCCACGAGTGGCCATCGGGGGCGG
>CAWWAF010000174.1:0-4185 GCA_963934795.1 uncultured bacterium | reverse complement strand
CCAGGTTTCCCTTCAGCAGTTCCTCGAACCCGAGGGTGATCGGGGGGGGAGATTTCGCGGGGTTCGCCGTCACGTGGGGTCGAGAGAACACGGCCGTCGAGCAGGACGTGAAGGGCGTCGGGCACCACGCCCTCCTGGAGGAGCGTGGTCGCCGTCTCATGACGGGTCTGGTGGCCGACTCCGGCAATGCGGAACAGTTCGTCGATACTGAGAGGCAAACATCGGGAGCCCACGAAGGCGGTCGACCAGGGCCGCCGCCGGCAACGGTTCGAGCCACAACTCGCGGCGACGCTCGCTGGTCAGGCGTCGGGAGGCGAGGGTCCACGACGCCGCCTCGAACACATATCAGTCGTTCACGTCCCGATGCTCGAGCACGAACTCGACGTCGTCGGTCAGGCCCCAGACCTCTTTTTCGCGGATCAGGTCGACCGCGGCCGCGGCGACGACCTTGTCGTCGTCGTTGATCAGGTGGAGCAGTGTCTCTTCGACGTTGCGCGGTCGGGTCTTCAGCACCAGGTTGGCGCGACGGACCTTGTCGTCGAGCGGCATCTCCTCGAGCAACGGCATGAGCCGCGTGCGCAGCTGGCTGCCGAGAGCCAATTCCCACCGACACGGAACACCACCGAGAAGCCGATCAGGAGCGCGACAATTCCGACCTGTGTGATCTGGATGACCCAGCGTTCCGGGAGCCGGGCGATCACGGCGGTGTACCCCTGCATGATCACGGCGACCAGTGGGCCGGCCACCAAGATCATGAACGGCAGATTCTGGGCCCCGAACTCCGCGATGAACACCCCGCCGGCCAACGGTTTGACAATGTTGTAGGCGGTCATCGCCAGGAACGAGTAGCAGAACATCAAGAGGAGCGTGCCAATCTCCTCCTGTCGAACCTGGACGAGCGGTGCGAGCAGGCGCTGAACGGTAGGCATGCGACGGCCTGCTAGGATGTGCGCTCAGCCTGCGACGCAGATGCACCGTGGCGCTGATAGAGATAGGACGCACCGACCAGCAAGAGCCCGAGTGCCAGGCTGCTGAGGATGCGGTAGATCGAGTCCAGTTGGGAGAAGTCGACGGTGAACACCTTGACCACGGTGACGCCGAACACCGCAATGGCGAGATATCGGATCGGGGCGTAGTCCCGCTTGAATCCAGCCGCGGTGAGTGCGGCCGCGTATGCCCCCCACGTCGCGGACAGCATCATCTGGCGGATAAACTCCGCGCTTGCGCCAAAACGCAGGCCGTTCGCCCGGAGTTCCCAGAAGGCGTGAATCTCCGTCGACAGCGTGACGAGCATCAGTACATTCGCGGTGATCACGGCTGTCGCCAACGCACCACCGTACTCGCGGTGCTCTGCCGTATCAGACCGGGCGTGCAGCCAGGCGACCGCACTGAGCCCGCCCACGACGAAGAATCCCAGCAGTGCCCGACGGTTCAGGATGACGGCGTAGGCAGCTGGGACAGGGTCGAACTGCAGCTCGAGGAGCCGAGTGATGGCGGCTGCGAGCAGTACAGCGCCGACGCCGCGCAGCCAACTGCGCCGTTCACGGAGCCCGACCCAGACCATGCCGGCCCCTTGCGTGGTCAGGAGCATCGGTGTCCAGGCACCGTCCAGCCAGATGGCAACTGCGCTGACGGCCAGCGTAATCGCGACGACGAGAATGTGCCTGGCCGCGCGCGGATCAAGTCGCCGCATGACGACGCTCAACGCCGCGTAGGCGGCGGCGAGGAGAGCTGCGACCACTCCCGTCAGCGCGTATCGCGGTGGCGCGAGCACCGCGTGCAACCCGACGAAGAGGCCAAGACCGGTCGCGGGAACGAGGAGGATGTCCGCCGCGTGCAGCTGGGCGCGCACCCGCCGAATGAGCTCGACCTGCGCCGCGACGTGTATGCCGGCAATGGCGAGCCAACTGACCGAGGCGGGTACCAGCCAGGATTCGTCTGGTCGACTGTCGGCCCAGCCGAAGAGCGGTATGGCCGCGGCGGCCCACAAGACCAGACGGGTCCAGGTGCCGTCTCGGCGGACTGAGAGGACCACGCCCACGCCGGTCGCAATAATAAGGTAGACCAGGAAGGCCAGCCGGTGCGGCGTCAGGACCGCGAGCGAGGCCACGTGATACCACGCCGGCGTCGTCCAGAGCGCCAGACTGACCCATCTCGCGTTGGGAAGGGACGATCGGCGCATGAGGTGCCGCATCCACAGAAACAGTGCCGCGTAGCCAGTGAAGAAGAGCTCGGCCGTCAGAAACGCGCCCGGCGGCGAGAGGCGGCCATGCCAGATCGGGACGGTCAGCCCGGTGAGCAAGAAGCTCAGCAGGGTCACCGAAGGCCAGTCGCGACGGTGCGCCAGATACACGGTCGCGCCGATGAGCACGGCGGTGTAGCTGAAGAGTCGGACGGCGCTGTCGGCCTCACCGCCAACCAGGAACGGTGTGCTGAAACCACCTAGCACTGCGACGGTCGCCAGGGAGGGCGACCTGAGACGGTCTGCTTGGATCGCGGCCAGTCCGGTGACCGCGACCAGCAGTCCGAATCCGGCCGCCGGGTCCATCAAACCGTACAGGTTCAGGGCCGCGTACACCGTGAGATACCAGATGGCGACACCGCCTCCGACGAGCGTCGTGCCGAATCGGGAGTGGCCGGCCGTGACCGCGCGACGACCGGCGACGAAGACGAGGAAGCCGGCCACAGCCCCGAACGCGACTCGGAGCGGCTCGGTCATCCACTGATTCACAAACGCGTATCGGATGAACAGGCCGACGCCGATGACCAAGGCAAGGACCCCGACATACAGCATCCATCGCGTGCCGATGCGCGTTTCGAGCCGCGTTGCTGTCGTGTCGACAGAGGCCGTCCTCGGTGCGTTGGATTGCGGGGCGAGTTGAGGGGCGGGCCTCGGATGAGATGCAATCGGCGGTGCGGGCGCCGCCTGCGGCATCGGCACCGCGGCCAGGGAGCTCGCGGGGGGCACCGCACTGGCGTCTCCGGCCGGTTCGGTGAGTTGAGCCCCGCGCAGCTCGGCCTCAAGCGCCTCGACCCGGCGCTCGAGGTGAGACACCGCCTCGCGAGCCGCGGCCGCGCGGGCGAGCGAGACGAGCGGCAACACCACGGTCAGGAGGAGCCCGACGATGGCGGTGAGCAGAAATGCGAAAACCACTCCGGCTACCCCAGTCTTCCGAGCGCGTCGGCGGTCGCCGACTCAGGCCACACTGGCGTGGGGGCCGCCACGTAACCGGCGTGCGCCAGTTGGCTTTGGAAGTAGCTGATTTCCGTCGCGTAGAACAGCAGTCGGCCGGCGCAACGCGCGATCAACCCGATGAGCGCGGCGAACAGAGTCAGCCAGCTGACGCCCTGTGTCACAACTAGCAACGGCGTGACCGCGACCGCGGCCAGAACCAGGATGTCGTTCGCGGCATACAGACCGAGGCAGACGAGCGGGCGCCGTCGTACGAACCGCCAGCCGGCCAGCAGAGCCCCCACGGCGCTGCGCCGGTCTTCGACGACGGCACGGACCCGCGCATAGTCGAAGACGAGACCGACGAAGCCAAGCAGGGTGCCGAAGACCACGTACAGCGCGGCCCGTACTGCACCTTGTCCGGTCGGCGACGCGTGTTCTGCGAGCCACGCGAGCAGGCGGTCAAAGAGCAGGTCTTGAACCGGGCCGAGCAGCACGCTGTATGTCACCACGGCGAGGAGGCCGAGTCGGACCAGGCGGAACCCGTAGAGCCCGCAGGCGGCAAAGAACCCGACCGCGCGGGTCGGTCGGCCACGCGCCAATCGATCCAGGATGCCGCCCGACAGGAATGTCCAAAGCAGCAAGAAGCCGCCCAGCAGATACGCAGCCAGGAGCGTGTGGGGCGGGTGTGACGCGGGGGCGTATATGGCCAGGCCCACGAACTGTGCGGCGCATCCTGGGATTGACGATGCGAGCGAGCGTGTCACCCCAAGGGTCGGTGCTGCGCATTGTCGCCACCACTGACCCGGGACGGGCACGGGACTCTCCGCGACACCTGCGGAGGGGACACCCGTATCGAGTGCCCCGTAGACAGGGAGCACCAGAGACAGAGTAAGTAGGGTGGCACCGGCCAGGATGATCGGGGCTCCGAAGACCCGCCGTGCGCCGTCCAGGAGGGAGGAAACGATCGGCATCACGCGGTTCCCGGGCTACGACCCAGGACGCCGACAGCC
>CAWWAF010000173.1:0-4363 GCA_963934795.1 uncultured bacterium | reverse complement strand
GGTGGCCATCATCGGAATCTCGGCGCTCCACGGTTGATCCCACGTCGTCGGGTCTTCCACGGTGAATTCGTAGTGGATCCGATCGTCGGCCACCCGCGTGAATCGCTCCACGACCGTGAGGTCACGGCTCGACCCTTCCCAGGCCGACCGATCGTTGAAATGGCTGCTGGCGACGACCAGCGTGTCGCCGTCCCAGTGTCCGCGTGAGTCACCCGGATACTGGCGGATCCGCTCTGACAGGGCGGGCCGGTCGGTGAGCGGCACGATCCGTGGCGCGTTGTTGTTTTGCTCCGTGAAGATCACGACGTAGTCAGGGGTCTGGAAAATCTGGTGGACGTCGTTGTAGGACGGCGGTTGCAGGGGAGGACCGTTGTAGGCGTAGTAGATACACCGCTCGCTGAACGGACGCAGTTCATATCCATCGAAGGCGCCCCGGTCGCCACGCGCCGCGCGGCGGGCGTCCGCCCGCGCAGTGGCCTGAGGGTTGCGCGGCGGAATTCGTCCGTCGGCCGGGTCGGTGATCAACGAGGTGCGCCGGGTCGACAACCCCTTGGGCACCCGCGTCGCCAGCCACACCGCATTGTCGTAGTGGACGTAGGTCTCGTCGCGGTGGGTCTGGTCGAGCACCCGCGACCGCTCCTCGGCGTCGGCGATGGTGATGACGCTGCGGGCCAGTGGATCGGCACCCGCGACGGTCAGTTGGGCCTGTAGCTGCGCCCACTCCTCCTCGGTGTAGAACGCCTTGTCGCCCAGGTATTCGGGGCGCTCCATCGGCGTGAAGGTCTGGGTGGTCCAGTAGCCCTGCAAGTCGGGGTCGCCGCTGGCGAGGCGTGGCATCGCCCAGTTCGGGTCCGCGGCCATGTCGCCGGGCGGCTGAGCCTGTCCGCGTGCCAGCCCCGGCACCAGCATGCCGATGGCTAGAATGGTTGCGGCTGTTCTCAGACGATGGTGCATGTCAAACCCTCCTTGCGAGGTCGCGCCGTTGTTCGGATTGCGCCCATGATCCCTCAGGACCGCGCCGGCCGCAACTGTCTCGGCTTTCCTTTCGGCCACGGCCCTCCAGCAGTATCTCGCCGCGACCCCGGACACGGTGGTCATTCTGTATGCCTCCGTACTCGTCACTCTGATCCCGCCAGCAACCGTACGGCTACGGCGCGACCTGAAGACGCTGTTTGGCCTGATGCAGGCACACACGCTGCTGCACAAGGCCACACGGGAGCGTAATGCCGATGGTCACCTGATGGCGACGACCATGGACTATGCCGTCGTCAGGGAGTTGGTCAGCGATTCCTTGGGGGCGGCGGTGGAAATGACCGTCTCGACGGAAACTCGCGATACCGTCCAAGCGGTCAAGCACTTGCTAGGTGACCGTCCTTCAGAGAGTCCGTGGGTGATGGCATCGGCAGTCGCCACACGCCTCAACCTCGATAAGAGTGCAACCTCCCGTCGGATCAGGGTTGCGATTGACAAGGGCTACCTCGTCAACAACGAGACGCGAAAATTCCACCCCATGCAGTTAGTGAAGGGTGAGTCTCTCTCTAAGGATCAGACGCTCCTTCCGAGTCCAGAGGCGCTCCTTAAGGCGATCAGCGATGCGGACGGCATCCCGTCTTGCGAACTCCCGCCGGGGTGGATATTGGGATCTGGCGCGAGGGGTTGCGCGGTTGCACGCCAAATGGAGGGGATAGAGGAGGTGGTCAGTGGACGGGGCCCGCGGTGAACCTGGGGCCACAGGTGAACACCGCGTCGGCGGACATGTGCCCGGCGCTTCCACCAGGCACAGGGACGTTTTCCTGGTTCTCCAACCGGTCGGACAACAGCTTCGGTTCGATTGATATCTTCTGAACCAACAAGACGAATCTGTCGACGGCCCCCTGAGGATTCGGCGTAATCAGCTCAGGCGTCCTCGATGAGGTCTCGTCGAATCTCGACGCCGAGACCCGGTCCCTGCGGCATCGCCATGTAGCCGTCACTGTCCACCGAAGGTGGGTTCTCCATGATGGCGAATCCGTTGGTGTAAGGCGAGATTGGCGGATCATTCATGATCTCGATCCAGGGACAGTGAGGCCAGGTACCGATCATGTGGAGTTGCGCGATGGTGCCGAGTTGGCCGCCACCGTGATGTGGGATGACGAGCTTGTGATTGGCCAGCGCCAACGCGGCGACCGCGCGTAATCCCTGGACCCCTTCGGTCACGAGTATCTCAGGCTGCAGGATGTCGTAGACGCCCTTCTCGATCATCCACAGAAATTCCTGTACGCCCTGGTTGTTCTCGCCACCGGCCAACTGGATGTCGACGATACGCCGCAGTTCCGCCAGACCGTCGAAGTCATATCGGCGGAGCGGCTCCTCCAGCCAGTACACATTCATGTCCCCGAGCGCACGGGCCGTGTTCAGCGCCCGATCAAAGTCCCACTGCACCCCTGGCTGCCAGGTGCCACTGGACTGGGCCTGGTTGGCATCAGTCATGATGGTGAAGTCATCGCCAACCGCGTCACGCACGAGTTCGATGGTGCGGATGTCCTCCTTCATCTCGAGATGATGCAGGCGAATCTTCATGCCCCGCCAGCCTTCCGCTTTAAGTCGGGCCGCCTGTTCCGCCCGTTCTTCCGGGGTGGAGAGCTGAATCATGCTGGCGTAGGCGGGCACCTTGTCCTTCTGGGCGCCCCACAACTTGTACAGAGGCTGATCGACCACCTTTCCCACGATGTCCCAGAGGCCGATCTCGATACAACCGACATCGCGCCAATTGTTCGCGGCACCGTTGGTGTAGCGCATCTGGTGCCCCAGCGTTTCGTTGTCGAACGGGTCCTGCCCCACCAGCAACTGCTTCATGCGATTGATACCGCCGGGGCTCATGCCGGGGGCAATCCCACTGATTCCCTGGTCGGTGAGTATTTCGGTGACCGACCCTCCACCAATGCGTCGCATATACGGTCGGCCCGGGGCCCAGGCAGACTCCATCATCCCGGTCTCACCCAGTGTCTTCATCCGATGAACACGGATGTCCGTGATGCGTGGTCGGTCACTTTGGGCAAGCGCGAGCCTGGACAGACTCAGTGACGCGAGTGACGCGACACCGGCGCTCATGCTGGCGATGAACTGGCGACGTTTCATGGAGGCCTCTCTTCAACTCGATGGTGGAACGCAGGTCACGCCAATTTCTCGGCGGCCGGTGCTGATTTCACGGAATCGTCCACAAGTAGATCCGGCGACCGGCAACGCGGCGCACCTCGTCCGGTGCCCAATCACCCATGTCATAGGACAACGACACGACGCGGGTTCCGGGGCGCAGTTCGTCCAACAGCCGTGGTCGCAATCGTAGATTCGGCTCGGGTTGCAGGTAGAGCATGATCACGGTCGCGTCGGCAAAATCCGCCTCAAAGAGGTCGTCGAGGACGAACGTCACGCGGTCGGTGACGCCCTCTCGCAGCGCAAGCCGAGTGGCGTCCTCGATGCGGTCTGGGTCGATATCGACGCCAACGCCGCGGGCCCCCCGCTGCTTGACGGCGGCCACGACAATGCGCCCGTCCCCGCATCCGAGGTCATACACGACGTCGTCGCTGGTAACCTTCGCAAGGTCTAGCATCGCGGTGACGATGGCTGGGGGCGCGCTCGCGTAAGCCACGTCCGGTCCCCGCAACGGGAGCTGAGCCAGAGGTCGCGCTGAAAGCGTCGCCATAACAGCGAGGTGCATCGCGCACGCCGCGACCACGTGCGACTTGGTCAGGCACTGACGGGAGGACGGTAATAGAGCCACTCTTGAAGGGCGCACGCGAGACACAACCCTTGCACCCATAGGTATCTTAACGCGTCCCTGCGGAGGGGACCCGCACGCCAGGGCAGCGCGGACGGCCGCGACGGTAAGCCTGTTAGGCGTCAAATAGATGTGGACCACATGAGGCTTTGAAATAAGAGAGACTTTGCAGCCAGAGGAGGAGGGCTCCATGGGCCAAGCAAAGTCAGCAGAACGAGTGGTTCGGGACATTCAGCGGAAGACGCGGCGGCGCTTTTCGGCCGAGGAGAAGATTCGGATCATTCTGGAGGGATTGCGGGGCGAGGAGAGCATCGCGTCCCTCTGTCGACGTGAAGGGCTCAATCCCAATCTCTACTACCGGTGGAGCAAGGAGTTTCTGGAGGCGGGCAAGAAGCGGCTCCTGGGGGACACCACGCGTGAGGCGACGTCGACGGAGGTCGCCGACGTGCGGAAAGACGTCGCCGAGTTGAAGCAGGTGGTGGCCGAACTGGTGCTAGAAAACCGCCTGCTGAAAAAAAGCGTGACGGGCTTCGAGTCGGAGGCCGGTACATGAGACGGACGATACGAGCGCCGAGCGCGGTTCGACGTACCGGGAGTCTTGAGGCC
>CAWWAF010000172.1:0-4370 GCA_963934795.1 uncultured bacterium | reverse complement strand
GGGCGGGCGGGTCACGTACGACGTGTGAAGTCCTGCAGCAGCGAGCGTCATTCAGGTCCGCGGCCCGGTCCTGGTTCGCAGAGGCTCACTTATAATGAGCCTCATGCGAAAGTTCGGAATGCTCACGTTACGTCCTGCGAGTGGAGCTTCTTTCCGTCGCGCCCTGGCCATAGCCGGGGTTGCGCTCGTGTCACTCGCTGCTGCAGGTCCCGCCGCCGCGCAACTCGAGCGGGTGGTCGATCCCACCTGGACCGCGCCACGAACGCCGGATGGCCAGCCGGATCTCCAGGGCGTCTGGGGCAACAAGACCATCACACCCATCGAGCGGCCCGATGGTGAGACACGGGGCTACTTGAGCGACGAGGACATGGCTGCGCTGAACCAACAGCGAGCCACATCGCAGGCCGCGCTAGACGCCGCGCCAGCCAATCGCACCGCGGCCAGTCCCGTCCTCGGCGGCGGCTACGCCAGCTACTGGCTCGACTCGGGCGACACGGTGCTGTCCACCGGGCAGACGTCGTTGGTCGTCGACCCACCCAACGGCCGCGCGCCCGTCAAGCAGTGGGCGTTGGACGACAAGGCCTGGCGCCTCGAACACGAGGGAGACCACTACCAAAACATGAGCGTCTGGGACCGCTGCATCTCCCGTGGCATACCTGGGTCGATGCTCCCCGCCGGCTACAACAACGCGTACCGAATTCTGCAGACGCCCGACCACATCGTTATCTACCACGAGATGATTCACGACACGCGGATCATCCCGCTGGTCGATCAGCCGTTCTCCGACGAGCGCATTCGACAGTGGATGGGCGACGCCCGTGCGCACTGGGACGGCGACGTGCTGGTCGTCGAGACCCGCAACTTCCACGATCGTGGCTGGATCGCGTCGAGTGGCGCGGGCCGCCGCCTGAAGGGGATACGCGTGAGTAAGGCGCTGCACGTGGTCGAGCGCTACCAACGGGTGTCAGAGAACACGATCATGTGGGACGTGACTATCACCGACCCGAACGTCTACACCGCCCCCTGGACCATCTCAATGCCGTTGTCCGCGGAACCGACCTACCAAATGTTCGAGTACGCGTGCCAGGAGGGCAACTACGCCATCCCGAATGCGCTCAGCGGGGCGCGTTACATCGAGAGGGTAGCCACGAGCGGGACCGAGGGCCCGTGAGGGTGGGCGGCAGCGGGTCCTCTAATTCCGGGAAGGCGACGCCGAGCCGAATCCCCTCCAAAATTGGCTCGAGGAGCGGAAGCGGTTGATACCCCTACCATGACCACACACACCCTTGCGATTGCGATCGTCACCGCCCTTGCCCTGCCGCCGCTGGCCGCAGCCCAGCCCACTGTGGGCGACACACCCACCCGTGCGCGGACAGATGACAGCAGTTACATCAGCTGGCGCGAACACATCATCGACGACCCGGCCACTGCCGGGTTCAACCTGAGCGGCAGCGACGGGTTGGTGATGGCCGACCTCGATGGCGACGGGTTCGAAGATATCGTGTCGGTGCACGAGTCCGACAGCGAGTACGACTCGGCGCTGGTGGACCCCGACTTCGACGTCGGCACCGACGGCCACGCCCGGATCGCGTTCGGATCGGCGGACCCGGATGTCTGGACCAACGTCACCCTGGCTGAGGGAGCCGACGTGTCGGCCGCCGAGGACGCGGCCATTGCCGACCTCAACGGCGACGGGCACCTCGACGTGATCGTGGCGGCCGAGCTGGCGCACCTCATCTATCTGCAGAACCCGGGCGGCGCTGCCGCGCGAACCGACCGTTGGGAACGCTTGATCCTGCCGCTGACCAAAGGCAACGGCTCTTACATCCGTGTCTTTTTCGCCGACTTCGACGGCGACGGCCGGCCCGAGGTGAGTGCCGCCAACAAGGGAGCCCAGCGGATCGGTCCGGCCGACTACGCGCGGTCGACGCCGGTCGTCATCTACAGCATGGACGGCGACCCGCTACAGGGAGACAGCTGGAGCGAGATCGAGCTTGGGCGCTACAGCGTGCCGCAGAACGCGGAGCCGGTCGACTTGGACGGTGACGGCGACCTGGATCTCATCGTCGGCACCCGGGGAGAGGCCCGGCTGATTTTTTTCGAGAACACCAGCACCCCGGGGAACATCAGCTTCCGTGAACACGCCATCGGTATCAATGGTTCGAGAATGGCCGGCTTCAACCTGGAGTACGCGGACCTGAATGGTGACGGCCGGCTGGACATCGTCGGGGCCGCCACGGGCGGACTCGCCTGGATCGCCCAGCCGGCGCTCATCGACGACGCCTGGAACGCCCACCGCATTGGCACCTTCTTACCCGACAGCATGACCGGGATGGAGATGGCCGACATCAATGGGGACGGGTTCCTCGATGTCATGGCCGGCAGCTACAGCCGGGGCCCCCGTGAAGGCGACGGCGATGTGGACGGCGACGACGCCCTCGGCCGTATCGGCTGGTTCGAGCACCCTGGCGGCGACGGCACGGGCGCCTGGACCCGTCACGATGTGTCGCGCCGCAAACGCGGCATGTATGACAAGTTCATCGCCCGCGACGCGGACGGCGACGGCGATGTCGACTTCTTCGGAACGCGAGGGAACAGCGCGCCCTACGACGGCGTCTACTGGATCGAGCAGATCCGCAGCGACGGGCCCCGTCCGGCGTTCGAGCGAGCGCGCACTGAGGACAGCCCGGAAGTACCACTATCGCCGCGTGAAGGAGGCCGTCGATGAAGTCACTCTTCGACCCTGACGTGATCTCCGACGTGCGCCGCCGTCTGGCCGCCCTGGGGCCGGACAGCGAGCGCAAATGGGGACGCATGACACCGCACCAGGCCGTCTGCCATCTGGCTGACGCGCTCCGAATGGTGCTGGGCGACCGACCCGTCGACTTCAAGGCCAACCTCGTGATGCGAACTGTTGTCCGGTTCCTCGTCCTGACCGTTCCCGTGGCCTGGCCCAAAGGCGTGGCGACGGCGCCAGAGCTGGATCAGGAAAAGGACGGTACGACGCCGGAGGCGTTCGAGACTGACCGAGCGGCGCTCACGGCGCTCGTGGACCAGTTCATCGAAACCGATGGGTGCGACCTGGCCCCGCACCCGATCTTTGGCGCCATCGGCCGTGGCGAGTGGGGCCGCTGGGGCTTCCGGCACCTGGATCATCACCTCACCCAGTTCGGCGTGTAGCCACGCGGGGCAGCGGCTGGTCCCAACCGGTCGACGGCCGAGCCGACAGCTTCGCGTTCGGCGCCGAAACGCGGGATTCCAGCCCCGGCCGATATAATCCGACCCATGACACTCCACGCCGGCCGGCGGTTGCGCGCGTTCGTGGTTGCGGTTGGTCTTGTCGTCGTCCTCCCGCTCGTGGCCACTGGCCAATCTCGGGCCACCCCGTGGGGCGACCCCGATCTGCAGGGCGTGTGGGACTACTGGACGTTCACGCCGCTTGAGCGCGCCGACGAGTTTGCCGGACGAGACACGTTGACTGCCGAAGAAGCGGCGATCGTCGGTGAGGCGGGTCGGGCGGCCGCCCGCGCGACCGACCGAGATGGATCCGGTCCCGGCAATCCTGGCGCGTACGGGCAGGAGGTCTGGACCGAGCGGTCGCGCGCGACGGCCCTCACCCAGCCGTCGCTGATCGTCGACCCGCCTGACGGCAAAATTCCCGCGCTGACTGCGTCAGAGACGAACCGGGTGGCGGCGCATCAGTCGTCCGGTGGACGTCCCGTCCGAACCCGTGCTGGTGGTATCGGCGTCGAGGGTGCGGAAGATCGGGGTCTGGCCGAGCGATGCATCGTCGGGTTCAGCACCGGCCCACCGATGTTGCCCGCCGGCTACAACAACAACGTCCAGGTTCTGCAGGCCCCTGGCTATGTCGCTCTCGTCGTGGAGATGATCCACGACGTGCGCATCATTCCGATCGATGCGGCTACGCCGCTCGCCCCCGACGTGCGCCAATGGCTCGGGAGTTCACGCGGATCCTGGGATGGCGACACGCTCGTGGTCGAAACCACGAACTTCACCGACCGGATCGGCAGTTTCAGTACGACGGGACAAGCGTGGGGTACCGGCACGGATCTGCGCCTCGTCGAGCGCTTCACCAGGGTCGACGGCGACACGCTGGCCTACGAGTGGACGGTCGAGAATCGGTCGGTGTTCACCCAGACGTTCTCGGGCAGACTGCCGATGAGCCGGAGCGACCTGCCGCTGTATGAATACGCGTGCCACGAAGGCAACTACGGTCTGCACAACATTCTTATCGGGGCGCGGTCCGATGAACGCGCGTCGGCGACCCCGTAGCCCGTCTACGCGGCTGTCAGTCGGTCCAGGTGGCTGCGTTCCTGAATGGGCCAGTGCATGGCCGCCGCGAGCAGGCC
>CAWWAF010000171.1:0-4547 GCA_963934795.1 uncultured bacterium | reverse complement strand
GCGCGCGAGCCTACCCCGAGATCGGGGTGGCCGACTCCCATCACCCCTTGTCGCACCACTCCAACGACATCCCGAAGCTGGAGCGGCTGCACAAGGTCAACGAATATCACTTTCGCCAGTTTGCGCGGCTTGTCGACAAGCTCTCATTGCTGCCGGAGGGTGAGGGGACCATGCTGGACAATTCGTTGTTTCTGTATGGCACTGGTATCAGCGACAGCAATACCCACTTCTTCGACGATCTGCCGATAGCCGTCGTGGCCGGCAAGGAGACCGGCATCGACGGAGGACGGTATGTGCGCTACCCACAGGGCACGCCGTTGGCCAACCTCCATGTCTCACTGCTCGACAAGTTGGGTGTGCGCCTCGATAGCTTCGGTGACAGTACCGGTCCACTGGCGAACCTCGGCGACCACACCCTGTCCGGGCTCTAGTCATTGGCCTGGCCTACCTCCCAAAATCCCTATGCGTCTCTTGCTCTCGCTCGGTGTTGTGCTCGCCATCATGCTGTCGTGCGGCGTGTCGGGACTACAGGCTCAACCCGGACGCACGTCTGGTCCCTGGCAGACCTATGACACGAGTGCGGGTGAATGGCGGAGCTATGCCGGTGACGTCGGCGGCAAGAAGTACTCTCCGCTTGATCAGATTGACGCCAGCAACGTCGCGACGCTCGAGGTCGCGTGGGAGTGGGAGACCGTTGACGACATGGTCAGCCGCGCGACGCCGGATGGCGGCGAGTGGTGGGCGCCACTGGACACCATCGTCGAGTCGCTCGTCGAGGAGAATCCCACGCTCTATCGACCCGGGCAGGCTCCCAACACGTCGCGCCTCCATGCCACTCCCTTGATGGTGGATGGCGTCCTGTACTTCAACACCCCCCTCTCGCAGGGGGTCGCCGTCGACGCGACGACCGGCGAGACGCTCTGGGTCTTCAACCCGAAGACCTACGAAGCTGGGACGCCCCCGATGAACAACCCCTGGACCCAGCGGGGGGTGGCCTACTGGACCGATGGCGCGGATGACGAGCGGATCTTCTGGGGTAGCGGGAACGGCTACATGATCTGCGTCGACGCCAAGAACGGTCGCCCGTGCGCCGATTTTGGTCCCGATGGCAGCGGCATGGTGGACACCATGGTCGGTCTTCCGCGGGCCAGTCGAACGGATCGCGACTACGTAAACGCGATGGTATGGGGCACATTCTCGCCGCCCATCGTCGTTCGCGACAAAGTCATCCATGGGTCGCAGGTCGCCGACCGCCGCATCACGAAGGAGTCGGTGCCTGGATGGGTGCGCGCCTGGGATGTCCGAACCGGCGAGCACTCCTGGGACTTTCACACCGTGCCGAACGGTAGCGACGAATTCGGTGCTGATACGTGGCTCAACGAGTCGTGGCGGTACTCCGGCAATACCAATGTGTGGTCGATGCTCGCCGGCGACAACGAACTCGGCTACGTATATCTCCCAACCGGCACCGCGACGAACGACTACATCGGTTCGGATCGTCTCGGGAACAACCTCTTTGCGGAGTCACTCATCGCGGTTGACGTTGAGACGGGCCAACGCGTCTGGCACTTTCAGGCGGTCCATCACGGTGTGTGGGACTACGATTTCCCGACGCATCCGAATCTCGTTGATATCACCGTGGATGGACGGGAGATCAAGGCCATCACGCAGGTCAGCAAACAGGGTTTCGTCTTCGCCTTCGACCGCGTGACGGGTGATCCGATCTGGCCTATCGAGGAACGGCCGGTGTCGCAGGAGACCAACCTCCCTGGTGACGAGCTGTCGCCGACCCAGCCGTTCCCAACGAAGCCGGCGCCGTTCGAGTATCAGGGCCTGACCATCGACGACCTGGTGGACTTCACCCCAGAAATTCGGGAGATGGCGATCGAGGCGATCGACGGTTATCGGATCGGCCCGTTGTTCACGCCGCTGGATCGTCCGGTTGAGGGGGTGACCCGCGGCACCATCATGCGGCCCTACACCGGCGGCGCCGTCGGGTGGGGTGGCGCCGCCATGGACCCGGACACCGGCATCCTCTACGTCCCGTCACGAAACCGAGTCGTGGTGGTCGGGATGTACACGCCCGACCCGGCGATTGGAGCCACGCTCGACTACACGCACGGCGCGCCAGAGCAAGACGTGATGGCAGGGCGCAGGGGCATGGTGACACCGCAACTACGTCAGGGGTTGCCGTTGCTCAAGCCGCCCTACTCGCGCATCACCGCGATCGACATGAATACCGGCGATCACCTGTGGTGGGTGCCGACCGGGAACGGCAATCGGTACCGCAACCATCCGCGCTTGCGACACCTCGATCTGCCACCGCTTGGCGGTGACAACGCCAACAACGGGCCTCTCCTGACCAAGACGCTGTTGTTGTACTGCCTCACCGCTGGCGGCACGAACGATGGTCCGCGCCTCGTCGCCTATGACAAGACGGACGGCGCCGAGGTGGCGTCCGTCGACCTCCCGAGCGGCGCCATGGGGACACCGATGACCTATATGGTCGACGGCCGCCAGTACATCGCGCTCACGGTGGGAGGGCCACGGCTCATCAGCCTGGCGTTGCCGGCCGGTGAGTAGTGCCCTCGGTCCCGAGGTTCGACTCATGACTCGCAAGCGCTCCGACATGAGCCGACGACAGTTTGTGGCGCTCGCCGCCGCGGTGCCAGGCGTGTCGGCGGTGACCGGTCGCGGCGCACTCGCCGGCGGCGCGTTCGGTGTGGCGCAACCGGGGGGCTTCACCTTCTACTCGCCGCTGGCCGAAGAGTGGTTTCGCGCCGGCGACTATTTCGCCTGGACCTCGACGACCCGGAACAATGAGGGACGCGCGGTCAATGTCTTTCATCGGACGTTCGGCCGTCGTACCAATCCCGCCATCGTGCTCGTTCACGGCATGCAGAGCTCAAGCTTCGACTTTCGGACGCTGGTCCGGGCGTTGGAGCGCGACTACTTCCTGTGCGTCCTGGACTTCCCCGGCTTCGGGTTCTCCGACAAGCCTCAAGACGGCTACTCGTACATGATCGCGGACGATGCCAGGCTGCTGGATTACTACGTGCGTGAGGTTGTCGGGCTGTCGCAGTTCCACCTGTTGACCCATGACCGTGGCGTGAGTGTGGGGCTGGCGTTTCTTGGGAACTATCTGGACGCGCCCACGCGGGATTACGAGATCGGCTATCACTTTCTGTCGAACAGCGGGAGCTTTCTCCCGCTGGCGAATCGACCGGAGGGTGCGAACCGCATCTTGCACCGGGACCACAGTCTGCAGGTGACGGCGGCGCTGCGGTCCGTTCCACGAGTCACCGCCGGCGACCCCGAGACCGTCGCCCGCGCGGACATCCAGGCGTTCAATGACGGCATTGGGGCCGTGCGTCACATCGTTCGCTACCAATTGGAGCGCGCCGCCCACGAGTACCGATGGCTCGCCAGTCTGAAGGAAAGTCCGGTGCCAACGGCGTTGTTCTGGGGACTGCGCGACACTCCGAACCCCGTGCGCGTCGCGCACCATGTTTGGTTGGAGTATCTGAACGACCGAGAGGTGGAGAGCAGCTTCTGGTTGGTGCCCACCGCGGGGCACTACCCGCAGCTCGACGCGCCTGGCGCGGTCGAGACCGTCGTTCGGGCTTGTCTGGATGGGCGCGTGCCGGCTCCGGAGGACGAGAACACCTTCATGTGGGAGACGGCCGACGAGTTCTCAGGCGCAGACTCGCCGGTGTATGTCGGCCGTTCGCACATCACAGACATCAGTTTTCCGGAGGGCACGGTCGAGTACAGCCCGTCGGGTTACGGTGGCTAGCGTGCCGCGCGCGTCGAGAGGCACGGGGCGTGCCGCCAGCGTGAGCTGGGTTGGAGGAGGTCGTGATGTCGAGACGAAACGGTAGCGGTGTACGGGCGTCGGTCAGCGTGATCTTCGCCACGATGGTGGCGCTGACGTCCGGATGCGGCCAGCCTGAGGTCGAAACGGAGACTCCGGTGGCCGGAGGAGCGTTGGACGCGCCCGTGGCCGTGACAGGCGGTGAGGTCCAGGGTGCGCCAGCCGTCGGTAACCCGGATATTGTCCTCTTTCAAGGCGTGCCGTATGCCGCCCCACCTGTGGGCGACCTGCGCTGGCAGCCGCCACAGCCGGTCGTCGCCTGGGACGGCGTCCGGGACGCGACAGCGCCTGGACCGATGTGCGTGCAGGCCGGACCAGCTTTCGCGCGGGCTCCGACGGCGACCGCCGACGACCCCGAGAGCGAAGATTGTCTCCTGCTCAACATCTGGGCACCCCGTCCGACGGAGGAGCCGCTTCCTGTGATGGTGTGGGTGCATGGTGGCGGCTTCTTCAACGGGGAGAGCTCGCTGCCCCTCTACGAGGGCACCGGGCTGGCCGAACGAGATGTGGTGGTGGTGACGATCAACTATCGGCTCAATGTGTTCGGATTCATGGCGCATCCGGCGCTGTCCGCCGAGTCTCCGCACGGCGCGTCCGGCAACTACGGGCTGATGGACGTGGTGGCCGCGCTCGAATGGGTCCGGGACAATATCTCGGCGTTTGGTGGTGACCC
>CAWWAF010000170.1:0-4630 GCA_963934795.1 uncultured bacterium | reverse complement strand
CGATCTGGGGACGACCAACTCTGTGGTGGCAGTAATGGAAGCCGGCGAACCGGTCGTCGTGACCAACTCAGAGGGGAACCGAATCACGCCGTCCATCGTGGCATTCGCCAAGAACGGCGAGCGCCTGGTCGGGCAAGTCGCCAAGCGTCAAGCGGTGACCAACCCGGAGAATACGCTGTTCTCCATCAAGCGCTTCATGGGGCGCAAGTACTCCGAAGTGAATGAGGAGATGAAGATGGTGCCGTACGAGGTCGTGAAGGCCTCCAACGGCGACGCGCGGGTCAACGCTGGCGGCAAGGAGTCGTCGCCGCCCGAGATCGCGGCGATGATTCTGCAGAAGCTCAAAGAGGCAGCCGAGGAATACCTCGGACAGTCGGTGGAACAGGCGGTCATCACGGTTCCAGCGTATTTCAACGACGCGCAGCGTCAGGCCACGAAGGATGCCGGCCAGATCGCGGGTCTCGAGGTGCTGCGAATCGTCAATGAGCCGACGGCCGCCGCGCTTGCCTACGGTCTCGACAAGAAGAAGGATGAGACGATCGCCGTCTACGACTTCGGCGGCGGCACCTTCGATATCTCCATTCTTGAGGTCGGCGAGGGCGTGGTTGAGGTCAAGGCCACCAACGGGGACACCCACCTGGGTGGCGACAACCTTGATCAATGCATCATGGATTGGATCGCCGACGAGTTCAAAAAGACCGACGGCATCGACCTGCGACAGGACAAGATGGCGCTCCAGCGGCTCAAGGAAGCGGCGGAGAAGGCGAAGATGGAACTGTCGACGCTGGTCGAGACGGAGATCAACCTGCCGTTCGTGACCGCCGACCAGTCTGGACCGAAGCACCTTGCCATGAAGCTCAGCCGGGCCCGGTTTGAGCAGCTCGTTGAGGACCTGTTGCAGCGGACCGTCGAGCCGGTCAAGCGAGCCCTGGCGGACTCTGGAATTGACGCGTCGAAGATTGACGAGGTCGTGATGGTGGGCGGTTCCACTCGCGTGCCGCGCGTGCAGGAAATCGTCAAGGAGTTGTTCGGGAAGGAGCCGCACAAGGGGGTCAATCCCGACGAGGTGGTGGCCGTCGGCGCGGCGCTGCAGGCTGGCGTCCTGGCCGGTGAAGTGAAGGATCTGTTGTTGCTCGATGTGACGCCGTTGTCACTCGGGATCGAGACGCTGGGTGGTGTGATGACCACGCTGATCGATCGCAACACGACCATTCCGAGCAAAAAGAGCGAGACGTTCTCTACGGCGGCCGACAGTCAGACCAGTGTTGAGGTGCACGTCCTGCAGGGCGAACGGCCCATGGCCAAGGACAATCGGACACTGGGCCGCTTTCATCTGGTGGGGCTACCGCCGGCGCCGCGCGGGGTGCCGCAGATTGAGGTGACGTTCGATATTGATGCGAACGGCATCGTGAATGTCTTTGCCAAAGACCAGGGGACAGGCAAGGAGCAGCGGATTACGATCACGGCGTCGAGTGGTCTCTCGAAGGACGAAGTCGAGAAGATGATGCGAGAGGCCGAATCTCACTCCGAGGAAGACAAACAGCGGAAAGAGTCGATCGAGTCGCGGAACCAGGCCGACCAGGCCGTGTATGGCGCGGAGCGGATGCTGAAGGACGCGGGTGACAAGGTGTCGGCCGCAGACAAAGAGCCGGTCGAGAGCGCTATCGCGGACCTGAAGAAGGCGCTGGAGTCCGAGGCAGGGGATGGCATTGCCGCCGCGTTGGAGGCATTGACAGCCGCGCAGCACAAGGTGGCCGAGCAGATGTATAAACAAGGGGCGGATGAGACCGCCGCCCCTGGCGATCAGGCCCCCGGTGGGGCGGCGGGGGATGCACCCCCTGTCGATGCGGCGGACGGTGAGGTCCTCGACGCGGAAGTGGTCGAAGACAAGGAAGACAAGAAGGACTAGGTGGCCGGTCGGGCCGGACGAGACGTCCGGTCCGACGGTCGTAACCCAACTTGCGACCCACGTCGTGTTCCGGGTGAGAGACTATGGATTTCTACGTCATTCTCGGCGTCGAACGTGCCGCGTCGCCCAGCGACGTGAAACGGGCGTATCGCCGACTGGCGCGGAAACACCATCCGGATATCAACCCCGGGGACGCGGAGTCGGAGGCGTTTTTTCTCCGAGTCACCGAGGCCTATGAAACGTTGGTCGACCCGGAAAGACGCCAGGACTACGATCAGCATGGGGTTCGGCGCGCCGGTCCCGCTGGTGGGGAGGTCGGCCAGGTCGGCGACGTCGAGTTCGAGGGATTTGATTTTTCGGGACCGGCACCCGGCGGGGAGTCGGCGTCGACGTTTGGGGACTTGTTTGCGGATGTGTTCGCTCAGTCCGCCGGGGCTCGCGACCGCGCTTCGAGCCCAGGCGGTATCGATCTGCATGCGGATCTGTGTCTGCCGTTCGAGGACGCGATGCGCGGGGGAATCCATGAGGTCACGCTGACCCGTGTCGTGCACTGTGGCGCTTGTCGTGGCACCGGAGCCAGGCTGGTGGCCGAAGGCCGATGTGCGGGGTGCGGGGGGAGCGGACAATCGCGGTGGACGCGGGGGCATATGGTGTTCTCGCGTCAGTGCGCACAGTGTGGCGGGAGTGGCCGACGGCGTCACCGTCCCTGCGGCGCGTGTCGAGCAGAGGGGATGGTGTCTCGCACCGAGTCCGTAGGCGTGCCGGTGCCGCCGGGCGTCACCGACGGTGCCCGTCTCCGCGTACCGGGATACGGGAGTGCTACCCGGGGCGGCAGTACGGGAGACCTCACCATCTCGGTCACGGTCGAGCCGCACCCGCTGTTTCGACGCGAGGGCGACGATCTGCACCTCGTCGTACCCGTGGCGGTCCATGAGGCCGCCCTCGGCGTGCGGGCGGACGTGCCGGCCATCGGCGGTCGGGCGACGGTCCGGATCCCGCCAGGTACCCAGTCTGGTCAACGTTTCCGGTTGCGTGGTCGCGGCGCGCCCTCACCGGTAGGGGGCGAGCCTGGCGATCTGGTCATCAGTGTGCGGATTGTGCTGCCTCAGATCATTGATGAGCGGTCGAAAGAACTGATGCGGGAACTCGGTCGCATCCACACCGAGGATGTCCGCGCCGAGCTGTTGCGGTGACGGTGCGGCGGAAAGCGAGCCAAGATGCCAGGGAAGGGAACCGGTCACGGCTACTACATGATCAGTGCGGTGGCACGACGGTACGATATTCATCCTCAGACGCTCCGGATGTATGAGCGAGAGGGGCTCTTGGCGCCGTCGCGCACCGAGGGGAACACCCGGTTGTACTCTGATGAGGACCTGGTGCAACTGGAGACGATTCTGTCGCTGACTCGCGAGTTGGGTGTGAATCTGGCCGGCGTCGAGATTATTCTCAACATGCGGTCGAAGATGGACCGCATGCAAGAGGAGGTCAACGAGTTCATGGTGTACGTCAAGCAGGAGCTGGCGCGCGGGCTCGACGATTGGGAGCAGCGTTTGGGCACGGCCCTGGTAAAATCGTCGCCGACCGACCTGGTGCGCACGGATCAACGCCAGCCGGCCGCATCGGCGGCTCCGCAGACCCGTGGCGTGTCATCGGATCAGACGTAATGTCCTGCGAATATTGTCACGATACCGGCTGGCGCGCGGCGCCGGATCAGGATGCTGGCCGCGTAGAGCGGTGTGTCTGTTGGCGGCACGGTGTCAGCCAAACGCTGCTGTCCGGCGCGCTGATTCCACCGCGCTACCGCAATTGCGACCTCGACACCTTCGTCACGTATCCGAATCCACAACTGCTGCACGCTGTCGAGCGTGCCCGCCGTTTCATCGACACGTTCCCTGTCGTGGACAAGGGATTGTTGCTGATCGGTCCTCCTGGCATCGGTAAGACCCACATCGCGGTCGCCGCGTTGCGGCAGGTCGTGCTGGAGAAGGGCGCGCGTGCGTTGTACTACGACACACGCCACCTCTTGAGCACCATCCGGAGCACCTACAACCCGGTGACCCGAACGTCGGAGGTCGACATTCTGCGTCCGGTGATGGATGCGGAATTGCTCGTGCTCGATGACTTGGGCGCCGAGCGGCCCACCGATTGGGTGGAGGAGACGATGAACCTCATCGTCAACACCCGCTACAACGATCGCCGTCCGACGATCTTCACCTCGAACTATGAGGACATCCCAGACGCGGAGAATCTGGACTCGCTGCTGGTACGGGTCGGGTTCCGAATGCACTCTCGATTGCGAGAAATGTGTGAGTTTCTGGAATACAGCGGTCCAGATTATCGGGACTTCGTCGAAGGGGCTCCAACCAGTGAGCAGTTGTCCCAGAAGTGGAAGATGCAGCCGCGCCGCAAGCTGCCGGAGCGCACGTCGGTGCGCGCCCGTGCGCGATTCAAACAGGGCAAGCGGGATCTCGGGTGGTCCGGCGGGCGCGCGGGGGGCTGATGCGCACACCGCGCGACGGGGCCGATCCGTTCCAACTGGATGGTGGCCCCGGCGGTGCCATTGGGGACCGCGGTCCCATCGGTCTGTATCTGCACATTCCGTTCTGCGAAGCGATTTGCAACTACTGTAATTTCAACCGCGGGTTGTTGGATGGCGCAGTGAAGCGTCGCTATCTCCACGCCTTGCACCGCGAACTCGAGCGCGCCGCACTCGGGTCGACC
>CAWWAF010000169.1:0-4647 GCA_963934795.1 uncultured bacterium | reverse complement strand
CAGCGCGTGACGCGCGCGCCCCGCGGCCCGACGCGCTACCAGTCGAGGGCTAAAGACGTGATGAGGCTCCGTCCGGGACTGGAGTAGCGATCAATCACGGGATCATCCGTGCCACGGCCGCGGACGTTCCACCACTCGAAGTAGGTCTCGTCGGTCAGATTCAGCAACCCGATCCGGAAGGTGACTGCGTCGGCCGGTCGTATCGACGTCACCAGGTCGACAATCTGGTAGGCGCCCGGGGCGAACTGCCCAACGACACCGTCACGCACTGTCTTGATAATGAGACTGAGTCTCAGTCTCATTACAAAGCATCCTATATCCGACCGAATCGGTCGGTCAAGAGAATTCAACAGTCATTGAATATCAAATAACGAGGAATCTGGTATTTCGCTGCAGAAAATTAACTTTGGACAAACGGTGTCCAAAACGTGCGATTGAGGCCAAGAAAACGGGCCTCCGCACCGTTCGCGCGAAGGCCGAGCAAATGGTCCGCAGAAACGTGGGGCCCGCTGTGCAGTCCAAGCGTTCCTCGTCGTTGGACGTGGACGGGTCCGCCCTGACCGGACTCGGCTTGGTTGCGGCAGAACAGGAGCACATCGATGGCGACGGCGCTCCGCCCCAAGGGCGCACCCAGCGCGGCGGAAGCGAGATGCCGCACACTCGGCGTGGGCGCTGCTGAGGTGCTGTCTCCAAGAGCGCGACGCCATCGCTGGATGTCGCGGTGTGGCAGGATGTACCCGCCCTGCTGGTCACTCCGAGCTGAGGAGCGACGCCGAGGGGCCGCGGTCAGTCGCCAACGGGGCGGAACGCGGCTCGGAGCTGGTCGGCCATCGAGCCGAAGGAGGCCTCTTGCTCCTTGGTCTGCCGTTTGGAGTAGGCGCGGGCCTCGTCGTGCTCCGCAACCTCACGAATCGCTTTCCGGCTCAAACGGATCCGATGGCTGTCGGGATGGACTTCGAGGACAACAACGTGAATCTCGCTGCCGATCGGAAACGCCTGTTTCAGATCGGTGCCGTACGGCGTGTCGGTCTCTTCATTCGGCATCAACCCTATTCGCCCCGGACTCAGAAAGACAAACACCCCATACCGCTCGTGGCGGTCGACCGTGCCGGTCACCTGGGCGCCGGCTTCGATGACCACCACCCGCGCGGCGTCCTTCGCAATCACCGCGACCCCAATCCGCTTCTTGTCGAGGTCCACAGTCAGAATCTCGACCGCAACGGTTGCGCCAACCGTGACCGCGTCCTTCCAAGCGTCGCGTTTACCGGATGGGGGAAACGTGGAGAGATGCGCGAGCGCCTCGATGCCTGGCTGCAATTCGATGAAGGCGCCAAACTCGACGACACGGGTCACTGTGCCGGTCAGGCGCTGCCCGCTGGCGTAGGACGGGCCAACCGCGTCCCACGGGTCGGTCTGCAACTGCCGCATCCCGAGCGAGATTTTGCCCTTCTCGTTGTCGACACCAAGGACGCGCACGGTGACGGTGTCGCCGGCTTGCACCACCGTGGAGGGGTCAGACACGCGCGACCACCCCATCTCGGACACGTGCAGCAAGCCCTGAATACCACCACCGAGATCGACAAAAGCGCCGTATGGTCGTACCGATGCGATGCGACCCGGCACATCAGCACCAGGAATGATCGTCTTGCGAACGTCGGCCTCCTGTTCGCGTTCTTCTTCTTCGATCAACGCGCGTCGGGAGACGACGAGATCCTCGCCTTCTTCTTTGTATTCGAGGATCCTGAACGTATAGACCTGTCCGACGTGCACCTCCGGATCGGAGGTAAACGCGGTGTCGATCTGCGACAGAGGACAGAAGGCCCGTTGTCCCCCTATGCGAACCTCATAGCCGCCCTTGTTGACGTTCTCGACACGCCCTTCCACCGGCAATTTCGCGCGATAGGCCTCTTCCACCTGTCGGCGCGTCGCGGCCCCCTGCACGAGCTTGTGTGACAGCTTGATCCCACCGGCGGTCGAGACCACCACTCCCTCAACCGTGGCCCCGACTTCGACGGTCACCGCGCCGTCTTCGTCCTGAAGCTCAGGGAGGTCCATCGTGGCCTCGCCCTTGCCACCGACATCGAGAAAGACGACGTCTCTCGCGATCAGGACGACGACGCCCTGGAGCAGCTGTCCGATCTCGAACACAGCGGGCTGGAGTGACGCCGCAAACAGCGCGGCAAAATCTTCTTCCTCGGCGGGCGCCGAGGGTGTCTCGTCATCAGGCGACATAAGTAAGCTCGGACGGATCGATGTCAGTCCATCGGCAACGCAAAGGCGATGATCTCATCGTTGGTGACTTGGGACCCGGTTAGCCCGCCACCCGTGCTCACCACGGTGACGAATTGCCGGCCATCGGCGCCCAGATAGGTAATGGGCGTCGTTTCGATCGACGACGGCAATCTCAGCTCCCACAGCTGTTCGCCGGTCGCGGTCGCAAAGGCGCGGAACCTGAAGTCGTCGCTGCCCCCAACGAACGTGAGGCCGCTTGCCGTCAGAATCACGCCGCCTGAACTTGGACGGCCCGTGTCCTGCAGGCCGTCCGGCAACATATCGGAGACGCCAAGCGTCTTGCGATACGCGATGTCGCCGGTCGCCATATTGACGGCCACGAGCTCACCCCAGGGCGTCGGTCCGCACAGCAGACGCCGATCGGGATCGCCGAAACGACGCACCCCGGCCAACGGTCCTTGATTGACCCACGAACCGTTTGGCCGCTGAATCAGCCGCATCGGCTGGAACATATTGGTGGTATTTGAAATAAACAGATTCAGATCGGGGTCATACGCGGGTCCCCAGAAATTGATACCGCCCGCCGAACCGGGGGGGGACATGCTGTATTGGTTGGGCGTGATGGGCATGTAGGGCCCACCCAGCTTCATATCGTTGTCGTCAACCAATTGCTCGCAGTAGGCCTGATGCTCAGACTCGCCCTTATAGAGGTTGTCGCGGGAGAGCGTATTCTGCGTCAGCGGCTCGGGCTTGACCGGGAACGGTTGCGTCGGCGACGCCTGCTCGCCAGGCACGTCGCTGGCTGGCACCGGCCGCTCCTCGATGTCAAAGAGCGGTTCGCCAGTGACCCTATTGAACGTGAACATCAAGCCGGTCTTGTTGACAACAATGAGCGCGGGCACGGTTGCACCGTCACGAACCAGGTCGACGACGAGCGGCGCCGACTGTGCGTCGTAGTCCCAGATGTCGTGATGGACGAGCTGAAAGTGCCACAGATACTGGCCGTCGTTGGCATCAACCGCGACGATCGACGACGAGAAGAGGTTGTCGCCAGGGCGATCAACGCCGACGCGGTCGTCATTGGGAGCCCCGATCGGCATATACAGAATGCCCCGCTCCGTATCGACCGACATGTAGCCCCAGACGTTGACGCCGGATCGATCTCTGGCACTGTCGCCGGCCCACGAGTCATAGCCGAAATCGTCCGGTCCTGGCACCGTTTGGAATGTCCAAACCAGCTCGCCGGTACGCGCGTCCCAGGCTCGCGTATCACCTGACGGTCCAGTGCCTTTCGGAAAGGCTCGCCCTTCCCCGGTTCCCGCCCCCGTAATAACCAGATTCTTGTAGATGGTCGGAGACGACAGGAGCAAGTACCCCGCGTCCGTGAAGTTCCGCATCACCTCCGGCGTCTTCAAGTCGACGACGCCATTCTCCCCAAACCCTGTATTCGGTGTGCCGTCCGAGGCTTTGATCGAGTACAGCCCACCCGAACTGGCACCGAACAGGAGCGACGGGGGAACGTCGCCGTCGCCAGGCCAATACGCAAGACCGCGCTTTGACGGCAGTCCGTTCTCAGGAATATCGAATCGCCACTGCTCCGCACCGGTTGTGGCGTCCAGAGCAATGACGGCCCCATAGGGTGAGGCGAGATACATCGTGGTGCCAATCACGAGGGGAATCGCCTGGTCTTCTCGAAGACGACCGGTAAAGTCGGTCGGTTTCAAGTGAAAGCTCCAGACACGCTCAAGCGTGGCGACATTCTCGGCGGTTATCTGGGTCAGCGGACTATAGCGGTTGGCGCTCTCGGTGTAGTTGGTGCTCGGCCAATCGGTCGAGCCCTGCTGAGGGTCCTGGGCACTGGCCGCCAGGCAGCCCACTGCCAGTGAAAGAACCGTCACGCGCACAGCCAGTCTCAAGATACATCCTGCCATTGCCCTGCTCCTTCAACGGTGTCGCCACGGAAGAACCGCGTACCTGTTCGCAGCCCAGGCCGCGCGGGGCGATGGTATCAGGACTCGCCCGGGTGAGTCCCCTGCAGATGCGCCGCCCCCATGGTCCGAATCGTCTGTGACCACAGCCCTGGCCCGGCGGGCGACAGCGAGGCGTACAATGAGGCTCCTTTTCGGATCGCGGCGTACGGACGCGCTCCAGAGCCCTCACACTCGACGCATTCGGTCCGCCAGGAGGCCCCCATGAAGCTCTTCGCACGTTTCCTATTCGCGCTGGTCATCACGCTCCCCATGCTGCCAGCGGTCCCCCACGCGCACTTCATCCTGCTGGAACCGGCGTCCTGGATCGAAGAGAACCAGCTTGGCGACCCTCAGAAACTCGGACCGTGCGGCGGTGACCCGGCTGGCGACAACGCAGAGTTGCTGACAGGCGCCGTCACCGAGGTCACCGGCGGTTCCGAGCTGC
>CAWWAF010000168.1:0-4702 GCA_963934795.1 uncultured bacterium | reverse complement strand
ACCGCGAAAGCCGGGCCACTCCGCAGGCGACATCGCATCGACGTCAGCATCGGTGCCCCGAACCGACACCCGTCTGGCCGTCGTCGGCGCCGCCGGCGGCGTCACTGGCGCATCGTCAACCTGGGCCAGGAACCGCTCCTCGACTGTCGGCGTCCAGCGCCACGCAAACTCTGCGGCTCCACCCCCGGTCATACCGTCACTGCGGACCAGGGTCCACGCGCCGCAAGCGAGCACGATCGTCGCGACCATAGCCACGCGTCGAGGACCGTCAGGAAGGCGTCGGCTGGCCACGGCCCACATGACAAACGCCAGGCTCAGCACCGGGATGGCGTAGAAATAGAACAGAAACCCCATGCCGGCCGTGGCGACCGACTCATGCAGGAAACCGGAACTCACCGCCAGCGAGGCGACCATCAGAGCGACGGCGCCCCACCGATCGACTCGAGGCGCGCGGCTGAAGAACACCCACCACCCCACGACCGCCAGCCAGCCGACTACCCCAGCCAAGATGCCAAATGTCGCGGCCGCGGGCAGCAGCACGGGGACGACAAATCTGGCCAGCCACTGCAGCGTCACAACCACGACGCCGGGCCACACCCGGATCTGGCTCGGTCGAATCGGTTCGACGGGATGCCCGCCGGTCATATCAGCCTGTCCCATGGATACCTGATCCCTCTCTCGCTTCCTGATCGTCTGTACCTCATACGACCCGAGGGTCTACTTTTGTTCATACGTCCGCGAATCGTCGCCCGCACGATGGAGCTACACGCCGCCCACAGCGAATCTTGCTACCATCTCGTGACCGCAGCGAAACGCGGGCCATTCGACCGACCCATTCGGTCCCCTGCCCGACTTGGAGATTCCGCAATGATTTCGAAACATCCTTCGATGGTTCGCGTGATGACGAGCGTGGCCATCTGCACGACAGCCGGCGTGTTGGTAGCGGCCCAACCCACCACCGACACCCATCGATTCACCGAGATCAGAAACGGCATCTATCTCGCGCAGTCGACGGACCCGGTATTCAACAGCAACGCGGTCGTCATCGTGAACGACGATGACGTCGTGTTGATCGACTCGCACGTGACGCCATCGAAAGCCCGTAACCTGATTGCGTCGATCAAGACGCTCACGCCCAACCCCATCTCGGCGCTGATCAATTCTCACCACCACTGGGACCACGCGCACGGCAACCAGGAGTTCACCGACATCCCGATCATCGGACACGAGTTCACCTACATGAAGATGGCCGCAGCCCCCCTTGACGAGACCACCTACACGCGCGGCCTAGCGGGCAACGACACCCGCCTGGCGGAGATGCGAGAGCAGGTCGCCGCGACCAGCGACACGGCGGAGCGCGCCACGCTCCAGGCCGACCTCGACCTGTTCGCCGCGCATGTCAGAGACTTCGACGAAATCTCGCCGGTTCCGCCGACCGTCACGATGAACGACCGGATGACCCTGTATCGGGGCAGCCGCGAAATCCAAATCCATTTTCTTGGGCGTGCCCACACGGGCGGCGACCTGGCGGTCTACTTCCCTGACGACAAGGTCGTCTTCACCGGTGACATGGCCCTCAATGGACCGTCGTATCTCGGCGACGGCTTCGTGGATGAATGGCCCCAGACGCTCGAGAACCTCAAAGCCCTGGATTTCGATATCCTCGTGCCGGGCCACGGCAATGCCGTGACGGACCTGAACCGGATCGATCTGGTGCAGGCGTATTACCGGGATCTGTGGCAGAAGACGGCCATGAAGCATCGGGAGGGCGCGACCGCAGCCGAGGCGTCGCGGACCATCGATCTAACGAGCCACACGGAGATTCCGATTCGCCAGGTCGGGGTCGCCCCCCTGACGGTCCAGCGGATCTACGACCGGCTCGAGAACCCTGACTAGTGGGCTTGGCCCCGCGCCGGCTGGCTCGCGAAGGCCGTGACCGATCGGGGCAACCTCAGGGCAGCGCGTAGGCCACGAGTGAACCGGGAAAGTCAGTGTGGACGCTCCCGATCTGCACCACGATGTACTGCTTGTCGTCGTGCATGTAGGTCATCATCCCGTATTGGCCCGGAGCCGGCAGCGGGACGCTTCCGAGAATCTCTCCGGTCCGTTTGTCACGGCCGTGCAGCTCCAACGGGGCGTCTGGGATAAGCTGCCGCACGCCCTCGCTGAGCGCACGCGTCTGCACCAGCAAATCGCCCGCCACCATCTGAATCGACCAGCCAGCCCCGCCCGCGTTGGGAATGTCGAGACCACGCAGCCGCGGATGCCCCTTGATCACCGCCGCCGTTTCACCGACCGGCAGCGACCAGGCCCGCTCGCCGGTGTTCATCTGGTAGGCGGAGAGTTGGTTGTCCATCGGTTTGTAGATTCGCAGGCCCTCGATCGTGGCCAGCCCCGTCGCTGACACGAACGGCTGCTGGTCGGCGGAGGGCCGCCGGGCTCCACGTGGCAACCAGGGCACCACCGTGGTCCCGGTCGTCGGTGTCTTGTTGGGAGTGGCTCCGCCGACGCCGGGGATGGCGTAGTTCGGGTCGTCTTGGTCCACGCCGTTGGTAGGCGCCATGAACGTCGGCGCATTGCAGGTGCGACGATGCGACGAAAACATCAGGCCTGTGCTGGGGTCGGCCACCGGCGGATGCGGAATGACGTTTCCACCGCCCTGGCAACCCACGTTGTTGTAGAACGCGTTGTCGTGGTCCTGCGGCAGCGCCGGCACGTAGAGGCCGCCGGCACGGTAGTGGGCCAAAATGTCCAACGCCTCCTGTTTCATGTCCGGTGTGTAATCGACGAGGTACTCCTCGGTCAGCCCGTCCCACACGATGCGGTCCACCGGTTCCGGCCACGTCGGATACGGCTGCATGGCCGACGTGTAATTGCCGGGCACCTCGGTCTGGATGACCGCTCGATCTTCAATCGGCCAGATCGGCTCGCCAGTCTCACGATTAAAGGCGAAGATCAGGCCTTGCTTGGTGTTCTGGATTAGCGCTGGAATCCGCTGGCCGTCCACAGTTAAGTCCATCAACATGGGCGGCGTCGGAAGGTCATAGTTCCACTGGTCGCTACGGTGAATCTGAAAATGCCAGCGACGCTCTCCGGTCTGCACGTCCAGCGCCAGAACGGATCCACCGAACAGGTTATCGCCGGGCCGGTGACCTGCGTACCCCTGCACGGTCGACGCGTTGGTCACGAGATACACAAGCCCGAGGTCTGGATCGGCCGACGCGGGAGCCCACGTCGACATGTCGCCCGACCACTGCCAGGCGTCGTTTTCCCATGTCTCGTGCCCGAATTCGCCCGGTCGCGGGATGGTGTGGAACTTCCACAGAAACGCGCCGGTCGCCGCGTCGATGCCCATGATGTCGCCGGGCACGTTCTCGATGCGGGTCTGTCCATAGCTGGGCTGGTGCCCCACGAGCACCACGACGACTCCGTTCACGACAATCGGCGGCGCCGAGGCGGTGACCATGCCGAGTTCCCGGGGGATACCGTAGTTGGCGTCATAGCTCGCGCTGCGGTCCTGCCACCGACCCCAGTCCGACACCAGCGGCGGAATCAGGTCGAGGCCACCCGAATTCGGGAATCCGTCCAACGGCACCGCCGTGCCCCAGTTCTCGAGCGGCCGGCCGGTCTCGGCGTCGAGCGCCCACAGGAAGAACGCGGGACTGGTCACGAAAATCACTCCGCGACCGTTCACCTCGGCGTACGCGACACCTTTGCCGTACGCCTGCCGCGGCGAGCGGAGATGCCTGATGGTCTCGGGCTCGCGAAAGGTCCAGAGCGTCTCTCCCGTGGCAGGCTCGATGGCTACTACCTGGCGTCTGGGGGAGGAGACGGTGTAGAGCACGCCATCGACGAAAATAGGGGTGGACCGATTGTAATAGTCGATGTTGGGACCAAAGTTGTCCCCCCGCCAGATCCACGCGACCTCGAGGTCCGAGAAGTTGTCGCCGTTGATCTGGTCCACGGGTGAAGAGCGCGTGTGCCCGGCGTCACCACCGAGATAACGCCACTCGCCGTTCTCGGTCCCGGTGAGCCGCTGCGCAAACGCCGCCGGCGCAGCGACGAGGAGCACGGCGCACACGACGCCGATAGGCGTCACCCGTCTTCGAACGGCTCGCTCAACTCTCATCATGTATCTCTCCCTCGCGACCGTGACGGCCACCCTGTTCGATCCGAACTGTCGTCAAGATTCCCGGCCGTGTCAAGGTCGGTCGCCAAACAGGGAACTGGAACCACGCCAAACTCGTCCACCCGTGCGATGCCTACATTTACCGCCGTGTGGCGTGACCTGCGTGACGGCCTACGCTCCCTCACCAGACGCCCGACCTTCACCGCGGTGGCCGTTCTCTCCCTGGCCCTGGGCATTGGCGCCAACACGGCCATTTTCAGCCTCGTCAACGCGGTCATCCTGCGCGAGGTGCCCATTGACCGTCCAGCCGACGTGGTCAACCTGTATACACATCAGTCCACCTTCCAATTCAGCACGTTCTCGTATCCCGACTTCGAGGACGTGCGCGACGGCACAAAAGAGGTGTTCAGCGCCATCGGTGGGACACAGATCACCCCGGTCCAGGTCGACGGCGAGAGCGGCGTGGACATTCTCTTCGCCGAAGCGGTCACCGGTTCCTACTTCCCGATGCTCGGCATTGAGGCCCAATTGGGCCGAACGATTCTTCCTGAGGACGACGTGTCGCCAGGCGGT
>CAWWAF010000167.1:0-4810 GCA_963934795.1 uncultured bacterium | reverse complement strand
CCGAGTCGACCCAATGGACCAAGTTCCGCGGGCCAGACGCCGGTGCAGTGCCCGACGATCCTCGGCTCCCCGACACGTGGAGCGAGACCACCAATGTCACCTGGAAGACCGATATTCCGGGGCTCGGCTGGAGCTCGCCAGTGGTCTGGGACGAGCACGTGTTCCTGACCACCGCGGTGAGTGCCGGAGAAGAGCGGCAGCCAGTGCGCGGGCTCTACGACCCCGGGGCTGCCAGCGGCGCCACGCGATCGACTGCAGGCCATCGCTGGGTGGTCTATGACCTCGACTTCGAGACAGGCGACGTCCGTTGGTCCCGCGAGATCGCGGCGGCGGTGCCCCAGATCGAACGACACCTCAAAAACAGCTTCGCCTCCGAGACTCCGGTCACCGATGGCGAGCGGCTCTACGTCTACTTCGGAACCATTGGACTCGTAGCCGCGCTGGATCTGACCGGTGAGGTGCTGTGGCGACGTGACCTTGGCGTCTTCAACGGCCGCCAGCGTTTCGGGACCGCGGCATCGCCGGCCTTGCACGGCGGACGGCTGTATGTGGTCAACGACAACAGTACCGCGTCGTTTCTGGTGGCTCTCGATGCGGCGACCGGTGACGAGGTGTGGCGGGTCGAGCGCGACGAGGTCGAGAACTGGGCGACGCCGCTGGTGTGGGAGAACGACCTGCGAACCGAGATCGTGACCGCCGGACTCCGTCGCATCCGGTCCTACGATCTCGACGGGCAGCTCTTGTGGGAAGTTGGCGGCATGACTGTCAACGTGGTGCCGACCCCGTTCGCACGGGACGGGTTGGTCTACATCAGCTCGGGCTATCCGGGTGGCATGCCGAGGCCGGTCTACGCGATCCGACCAGGCGCCTCTGGCGACATTTCGCTGAGTCCCGGCGAAAATGGCAACGATTTCATCGTTTGGTATCAGCCGATGCTTGGCACCTACAACACCTCTGCGCTCGTCTATGAGGGGCACTACTACACCTTGCTCGATCGTGGGTTTCTGTTGAACCACGACGCCCAGACCGGCCGCGAGGTCTACGGCCGCACCCGCATCAAACCCGGGTCAGGATTCACCGCTTCACCATGGGCGTACAACGATCGAATTTTCCTGATGGGGGAGGATGGCGATACATTCGTCATCCGGGCCGGATCGGAGTTCGAACTCCTGCACACGAACTCGTTAAACGAGATGGCACTGGCGACACCCGCGGTTGTCAGGGGTAGTCTGCTCCTGCGCACGCAAACCAAGTTGTATCGCATCAGCAACGACAGCAGGCGCTGACTGGCAAGCCGATCGTTCACCGGCACACGCTCTTCGAGCTCGGTGAACCAGTGCCGCACCCGAATGATTGTCTTGTCGCCTTTGCTGCCTGGGTTGGACAGCACGAGGAGCGGCCTGCCGCGCTAGGCGGAGGCGATCCGGGCGGCGAATGCGGTGGCGCTCGGCGCGGTGCAGCGTGATGACGGGTTGGCTGAGGCTCGACTGGTCGCGGACAAGCCAACGACCCGATCCAGTAAATTAAATACTGATCCGCGACCGCTCGAGAGTGCACGTCATACCGATCGATCAGGTTGACTACGTCGAAGCGCAGGACGACTACATCGCGGTGAAAGTCGGCGAGCTCAGCCACTTGAAGGAACAGCCGCTGGCGGATTTGAAGAAAGGGCTCGACCCGACGCGGTTCGTGCGCATTCACCGGCGATACCTCCTCCAGATCGACCGGCTGGTCCGGATCGAAACGACGGCAACCAATAGTCGTATCGCGGTGCTCACCAACCAGACCAGACTCCCGATTAGCCGGTCCGGCTATCAGAGATTAACCGGCCTGCTGGGGGGATAGGGGTCTGGTGAGGAGGCCAGGAGTGCGAACCCGGCGATCTACTCCCGCCCAGACGCTCGGTGTTCAGTGCAGTCCAGCGGCCGTGCCTTCCACGAGAAGTGGGAGTAGAGCCCGTGGGTCCCCTCGTTAAGAAAATCGAACGCCGGGTGCGTGCAACGGGTGTGGCCTCGTGCCAGGGTGTGCGTGGGACCGTGAATCACGTTGTGTAGGTTTTCGATGCGGGCGTCAGACCGTCCGTCGGCGCCGCGGATGGCGGTCACCATGGTGTCAAACAGCGCTGGGACCGTGAGACGTTTTTCGCGCCCGTCGTCTTCAAACCGCATCGGGACATACTGCGTGTCGAGCCGGTTGCTGACGAAGCGCGTGAGGATACCCCACGGTCCCCCGGAGCGGCCGGACAGGATGTCGTCGAGCGCCGCGCGCTGGGGCGGGGTGGCGGCGGCATCGACGAAGCAGAGCTGAGACCAGCCTCCTTCGTACATACGCCGGGGCGCGTCAAAGACGATCGCGGCGTTGAGCCCGGCGAGGTCGACGTCGCCGAACCGGCCCTCATCGAGATGGACCGCCCAGTTGCCCTGACAGCGGTCGTGGGTGCACGGCTGCTTGAACGACACATGCCCAGGACACAAGAGGTCGCAGTTGCAGTTCTCGAAGAGGAGGCCGCTCGCTCGCCAGGCAGGCTCGTGCGACATCACGCGGCGGTCACTCCCACCGGAACACCCGGGACGCGATCAACGTGCACACCGCAAACACGGCGACCAGTGCCGCGACGTCGCCCAGATGGGCCGACCAGGAGTTGCCTTGCCAGATGCCGGAGAGCAGAGACACGGCGGGGGTCAGCGGTAGCGCCCGCGAGACCATCTGGAGGCCGGCGGGGAAGTCGTCGATGGGGCGAAACAGACCGCAGAACGGCAACATGCTGTAGAGGATCAGGCTACCGAGGGGCGGCGCAAACCGTGCGGTGCGCACGAGACTCGCGATGATGAATCCGAGCGACAGGATACTCCAGGTGCTGAGCAACAGCGCGAGTGTGAATGACACCAACGGGACGTCCGCCCCGGCCGGATAGTAGCGCCGTCCGGCGAGTACCATCACGGTCACCGTGATGGCGGTGAAGACCAGTTTGACCAGCACGTGGGCCACCAGGATGGTGATGGGAGATAGGGGCGTCGCTCGCAACCGCTTCAGGATGCCGCCTTCGCGGTAGATGGCGATGATGGCGATCAGCGATAGGACCGTGTTGATCGCGATGAAGATAGCGGCGAACACGGGTAACCCAACGCGGAGCTGGGAGGCGACGCCAGACGTCATGTCGCCCAGTCTCGGCCCCACCGTCCGTCCGAGCACCACGAAGATCCCGACTGGAATGGCAACGCTGCCAATGAGTCCCATGGGCTCACGGGCGAAGATCTTGATCTCCAGCCAGGTCAGCTTCGCGAGGTTACGCAGCGAGGCGAGTGTGGGCATCAGCGTCATTCTCGGACAGACCGCCCAGTCAGCGTGAGGAAGACATCCTCCAGCGTTGGTTCTTCGGTGCGAAACGCTGTGACCCGCATGCCATGTTCTGACAGGCAGTGGATCGTCTCGGTGGCCAAATTGTTGCCGTGGCCGCGGAGCGTCAACTGGTCCTGGACCGTGGTCACTGTATCGACAGACGAGAGGGCATCGAACTGCGCCGCGGCGTCTGGGTGGGTCGTGGACACGATGACCGACCGCTCGGGGCAGTGCCGTGCCACCAGGCCGGCCGGCGTGTCGTGGTCGATGATGCGTCCGTGATCGATGATGGCGACGTGGTCGCACAAGCGCTCCGCTTCCTCCATGAGATGGGTGGTAAGAAAGACCGTCTTGCCGCGGTTGGGAATGTCGCGCACCAGATCCCAGATGGTATGCCTCGCCTGCGGGTCGAGTCCCGTGGTCAGTTCGTCGAGGAAGACCAACTCTGGGTCGTTGATCAGCGCGAGGGCGATAAAGAGTCGTTGCTTTTGGCCCCCCGACAGCGTCATGAACCAAGCGTTGCGCTTTTCGCTCAGACCCAGCTGATCGAGCATCGCGTCCGTATCGACCGAGGCATCAAACAGCGAGGCCCAGAGATCGATAGCCTCCCAGACCTTGATACGCTTCTGGAGATGCGCCTCTTGGAGCTGCACGCCGAGACGGCGCTGAAGGGCATGCGCGTCTTTGATGGGGTCCAGCCCGAATACTTCGATTTGGCCGCGGTCGGGCCGGCGCAACCCTTCCACGCACTCCATCGTCGTGGTCTTGCCGGCGCCGTTCGGGCCAATCAGGCCGAAAATTTGCCCGTCGGGGACCTCGAAGGACACGTCGTCCACCGCGACCGTTTTGCCATAGGTCTTCCTAATCCCGGACACGCGGATGACGGGGGGGCCGCTCATGCGGCGATGTTACCTCTAGCAGGGCGTGGGGTTCTTGCGTCGGATCGGTATCGCGGCCACTCACCGGCTTGACACGGACGAGTGAACCGTTTGCAATGCGCTTACAGGAAGGTGGGCACCGCCGGCGATAGAGACGGTCGGACCTCATCTGGAGACATGACGATGAAGTGGAAGATTCTGGCGATCGTGGGGTTCACGTTCGGGGTGCTCGGTACCGGATGGGGGCTCTCGGCGAATGCCGCAGAGTCCAAAGTGTTTGAGCTACGGATATACAAGGCCACCGCTGGAAAGCGCACGGAGCTGTCGGACCGGTTCCGTGACCACACGGCGGCAATGTTCGAGCAGGCCGGTATGGAAAATGTCGGCTACTGGACCGCGGCTACTGGTCCCGACGTGGACGATACCTTCGTGTACATGTTGGGATACCCCTCGCTCGAGGCGCGTGACGAGATGTGGAAAACGCTCGGTGAGAATCCTGATTTCCAGAGCATTATCATCGCAGCCGAGTCGTCGCCTGACACCAAGTTGGCGGGAGAAATCAACGCGCGGATGCTCGTGCCGACCTCGTATTC
>CAWWAF010000166.1:0-4872 GCA_963934795.1 uncultured bacterium | reverse complement strand
GAGGTCCCCGCCATGCCCACGACCAGTGACGCGGAGCTCGCGGCCTCACTGACGGTGCTACTGCATCGATTGCATCCCGTGAACGGCTAGGCGGCGGGCGGGAACTTCAAGATGTTCAACGGGGCAACCCCAGGGGAGGCTCACGCGGGTGCGCGGCGTCCCAGCGGCGGCCGACCTCGACCGCCGTGGTGCCATCCGTCCGATTATCGTCCTGCTTACCAGCGAGGGAACGAATGCGGAACTGTCCCGCGTCACTTCGGGACGCGACCGCTCCGGTGCGGTGGTTTCCCCACGAGGCGGCCAAGGGCTGGGCTACAAAGTTGTGCTCGATGTGCTGCGGGAGACGAAAGTCGCGGTGCACACGCTGGTTGTGCGCTCGGCCAGCATCCCCACCTTTGCCGACACCACCGACTTGTCGACCGCCACCCGGGGCCTGCTGCTGCAGGACACTGGAGACCGCGATCGCGCGTCCTTGTTCGAACAGCTGCCGAAGGTGACCGGCGGCGGCCGCGAGGAGTTGGGGACCACGTCGGCGATGCCGAAGATGCTGGCGCGCATCGGGAACGAGATCAGCAATCAGTATCTCGTCACCTACTCGCGCCCGATCGGTTTGATTCCACCTGAGAAAATTGAGATCAAGGTGACCCGACGCCGGCATCGCGTCCGCCATACCTCCTCGCGGCCCATCGTGGTGCGCTGAGAGTTCGGATCGTCCACGCGGGCGCCTCGTCGGAAAACCTACGGGCGCGGACCGATCACGACTCGGGCGAGGCTCCTCGCCTGAGCCTCCAACTCGACATCTCCCTCCGGCATCCCGCCGACCGAAAGCATGTAGGCCATCACATCGACGTTCTCCTGATCCGTCAGTGAGTTCGGGTTGTCCTCCGGCATGGTGGCTCGGGTGTAGGCGAACAGGGTGGCGAGCGAGCGTCCTTCCCAGATGCGGAGGAACCGTGCTCGCGCCAATGGCGGGGTAGACCGCATATCCGGATCGTCTGGCGCGCCATTCAGCCGGTGGCCGTGACAGAACGCGCAGGCGCCCGTGTACACCGCCTCCCCGCGGGTGGCTTGTGCCTCCGTGAAGACGCCGTCCCACACGGAGGCCATCGAGTCGGTGTCGTCCAAGCCCTCGAGCACCGCCGTCACTTCTTCGGCGGTCACCCCGCCAAAGTCATTCGCCCACTCGTTTCGGATGTAATGCGCCAGCGACGCAATGTCCTCCGCGGCCAGCGCGGGAAACGGAGGCATGCGACTCGTGCCGATGGTGATACTCCGGACTACCCGCGCCGCGTTCCCGAGCTGGTCATTGCCGCTCAACGCCGGGAACGCCGGCGGGTTGCCGGCGCCAGAGTCCTGGTGACACAGCGCGCAGTGTTGTTGGTAGAGTTGCTTCCCTGGCTCAGATCCCGGCTGCGCGACGGCCGCGGGCGCGATGACGCACGCGAGACCGAACGCGCCGACCACCGACTTCAACATCGGCGGTTGCGCTCCCATGTGTTTGCCGATCTGGAGTCAGATCCAGATGTCAGCATCGGAGAGCTCCCGGTCAACCGCGAGATCCGCCCGTATGGTGATGTCCGCCTTCACGTCGCAGTCGCGGCGGAAAGGGAAGTACTGCTTGCCGGAGACAAAGAGGGTGTACGCGCCCGCGGGAACTCTCACCTGCGCCATCCCGTGCTCGTCGGTGAGGGTCTTGTAGGGATGCACGACCACCTTGGCCCCTTCGACGGGCGTCTGACGGTCCGCGTCTACGGCGACGACCGTCAGGAGGCACTCGGGGGTGGGAACGGCTCGCACGCCAAAACGGGCGACACCCTCGGCATGCGGAATGTCCAGGGCGGTCGCCGGAGCCGTGGCCTCCCAGGTATAGAGCCCCTCCGTGTCGGGGGCGCTCAACTCCACCTGCGCATAGTGGAGTCCGGCGGTGTCAGGCCATGGGTCGCGGCCCGTCGTGGCCGACGCCCGCGGTGTCCCGTCGTGGTCACGCACCTCGACCGTCCACCCGTCGGGTCGGCACGCCGACGAGCATTTGACCCCCACCTTCACCGTGAATGTCTCGCCGCATTCGATGGTCGCCGGCACGTCCCACACCACCACCCGCGTGTCGTGCGGCTGGCGTTCGGCCGTGGTCTCGTCGTCGTCAGCCATATACGGTCATGATTAGCTGGACGGCTCTTCGACGGCATGAGTGCCGGCGATGTAGCCGTGGACGTGACCTTTGCCCAGGCCATGCTTGTTGAACCCTCCCACGGCCTCGCCTCCCGCATAGAGACCGGGAATGATCTGGCCCTGCATGTCCACGACCTGCTGTTGGCCGTTGACCCGGAGGCCGCCGTAGGAGTCGTGCCAGATCACCATGATCGAGAGCGCATAGAACGGCGGCGTCATGACGGGGCTCATCGGAGCCTCGGCCTCGCGCTCGAATTCAGGATCGGCACCGGTCTCCACGTATCCGTTCCAGGTGGCCACGGTGTCGGCCAGGTAGCGCAGCGGCACCCGCTGAAACTCATGGCCGGTGTACATCTGTTCGGCCAGATCCTCGATGGTGTCGGCGCGGAAGAAGTACCCGTTGTCTGCGACGAAGGGGTAGCGCAGCTCCCACCCATTCCGCTCGACCGCAGCTTGATCGAAGATCGCCCAGAGCGGCCCTGAGTAGTAGTCCGGCGCCTCCGACCCCTCGTTCATCGCCAGCGCGGCATCGAGACCGTGGTCGTAGTTGTACATCTCCCGCACCCACTCCTTGCGGCAATTCCGCCAGTCGAGCGGCGTGTGGGCGAGCCCCCGCCCCGGAGTGCCACCGTCGCCCGGGTACGCGCTGGGTCCGGGCCGTCTGGGCAGACGGACCTCGTTGAAGAAACGCTTCCCGACCTGGTTCACGGCGATGAGCTCTTCGAAGCCCGCGTTGCCGACATTGAATCCTGAGGAGCCGCGGAAATCGAACGTCGGATGACCGGGCATCATGCCGGTATACGCATCGCGGGTCCCGAGGCGCGTCGAAATATGGAACGTGGTGAAGTACGAGAGGTTCTGCTGCATCCCGGCCAGATTCGCGCCGACTCGCAGGCCCGCGATGAGCGCGGAGCCGTCCTGACCCCCAGGGCCGAGCAGGGTCTGACCACTGGTCGGGAAGGCCGGCTCCCGCAAGGCGGGGTAGAACATGCTGCGCACTTCGGGGTTGCCCGCATGACCGCCGCTGGCGAGGATGACGGCCTGGCGGGCCCGAACCGTCACCGTCTCCCGGCGCTCGTCGATATTGCCGTTTTGCCACAGGCTCTGCAGCATTTCGCCGGTCTCGGGGTGCTGCCGCGGCGAATAGTGCGCCGTGATACCCAGCACCCGACCCGAGAAGGGTTCCTCGCGCACGATCTCGTCGAAACGCCGATGCAGCATGAACTCGACGCCCTTCTCCCGCGCCGAGAACTCCAGCGACCGGGAGAGGGCGGCACCATTCGACACGGCGTTGGGTCCCACTGAGCGGCTCGCGTTGTTCATCTGCACGGGGGCAAACGCACTCGAGCGCTCACGATCGGCGACTCCCGCGTCTTCGGCCGTGATGGTTCCCGCTTTGATGTCGGTCTTGTCGCCCAGCATGAGGAAGCAGGTCGCCAACCGCGCGCGCGACAAGCCTCCGCCGCCATGCGTGCCGCGGACCCTCGAGAACCGGACGTAGTTGTCGATCAGGAACTGCCGGGTCGCCGGACAGTTCTCGGCCCAAGCCCGCGCTAGCTCGCGTTCGTTATACCGATAGGGGCTTTGGCCCTTGGGGTCGACGACCGACCAGTCGGTGATGTCCGTGAAGAGCAGGTCGATGCTGTCGTCCAGCTCCTCCGGGTCCTCGGCGGGGTCTACGGTGACGAGCCCCTCCCGGTCTCGCTCGCCCTTCATGTCTCGCTGCTGCACCGGGTCGCCCCCGCCGAGCGACATTCGGCCCGCGCTGTGCAGCATCCGGCCGCCGAGGTCGAAGTTCTGATCGACCACCAGCACGCTGGCCCCCAGATCTTTCGCACGAATCGCGGCGGTCAGGCCCGCACACCCACCTCCCGCGATCACGATATCGACGTCGTAGTCCCAGGCCGTCGGCTGAGCGCCGGTCTCAGAGCCCTGCGCGAGTACCGCGTCCGACCCCAGCAGCGCGCCAGAACCCAGCCCGGCGGCCACTCCGGTCTTGACGAAATCTCGCCGATTTAGACTCTTCTCTGTCGCGAGCTTCGGGTCGTGGTCGGGCTGGTCGCCTTGTGTCGCCATGTCTGTTTCTCTCCGCACTCTGGCCGCCCGACACACGCTTGACCCAGTCGGCCGGCGATCCACAGCCGTGACGCTCGACCACCCTAGCGCGGGACGCAGTGCTCCTGCAAACCGATCCCGGTATCAGCGGCGCTCGGCCTCTCCGGTCATGGAGACGAACAGCACCGGCAGCAGGTTGCGTCGGGTGATCCCGGTTAGCTCGCCGTCGAAGTTCGAAGACTCGACCACAAGCGTGTCTGCGTCATGGTGACCGCGTCCGTCACCGCCGAACTGGGAAAGGCCGCTCTGGGGACGCCCGTCCAGCGGGATGATGCGAGCGAAGTGCATGCTCTCGGCGAGGATCGTCTGGACTTTTGACCGCGTGTCTTTGCCATGCGGTGCAGCGTATGGCAAAGACACGCAGAAAGACAATGCCCGTGAGGCGCGGCCTGCTTCTCTATATCGAAGTGCTGGCGAGCCTAACACTTCTATGAATTCGGCGTGTCAACCTCGTTACAGAGGTCTGGCAGCTTTGAAGTCCGCTCAAGAAGTTTCGCATCGTACAGACTCTCCCAGGTCGTGGCCACGACAGACGAGAAATACACGAGCGGGCACTGAACAGCATCACGACCTCCGGCGTCCAACATG
>CAWWAF010000165.1:0-4909 GCA_963934795.1 uncultured bacterium | reverse complement strand
AAGCTCCCGATCCTGTAGCGGCTCGGCACCCCGGTGTAGGTGGCGGGCCCTACAGCCCCGACACGTGGTTCGAGAGGCGCGGGTGCCCAACCCGGGCTGGCTCCAATCAGGATTCGTAGGAAGAAGCCCTTGCCGGCCTGATGCGCAGGTCTCAGCCTCAATAGGTTCAAATGCAGATGTGTGTCACTCATGTCGTCCGCCGTACGCGTCCGCACCGGGCCGTGCCGGCGCTGGTCTGTCTTGTCGCCGCGTGTGCGGCGCCGCCACCTGGGCCTCCGCCTGGTCCGCCGCCAGCGACGCCGGTCGAGTTTGTCGCGCTCGAGGCGAGCCCCGTCGAACGGGTCAGTGAGTTCGTCGGCACGCTCAAATCTCGGCGGTCCACGACCGTTCAAGCACAGGCCGAGGGCTTTCTCGTCCGGATCCTCGTCTCGTCGGGTGAACGGGTGACGCCGGGCACGCCGATGTTCGAGATCGACGCCAGTGCACAGCGGGCGGTGGTGTCCAGTCTCGAGGCGCAGCAGGTGGCGCGCGAGGCCGACATTGCGTTCGCTCGGCAGCAGGCCGAGCGCGCGACGCAGCTCGTCGAGGCGGGTGCGATGAGCCAGCAGGAGTTAGACCGGGCCACGACATCACTCAAGACGGCCGAGGCGCAACTCCAGGTGATCGAGCAGCAGATTCGCCAACAGGAAGTTGAACTGGGTTACTACGCCGTGGTCGCTCAGACGACCGGCGTCGTGGGGGATGTGCCGGTGCGCCCTGGCGACCGCGTGACCCGTACCACGGTGTTGACCACCGTGGACGATAACGTGAGCCTCGAGGCGTATCTCAATATTCCGGTCCAGCAGGCGCCGAGTCTCAGCGTTGGGCTCCCCGTCCGCCTCGTGGACGACGGCGGCGAGGTACTGGCCGACACACAGATCTCCTTCGTGGCGGCGTCGGTCGACCACCAGACGCAAAGCGTGCTTGTCAAAGCGCCCGTGAACGTGCGGCCCGGCCTGCTTCGTGCCGATCAGTTCGTCCGGGCGCATGTCGTCTGGAGCGTGGACAGTGGTCTGTCGGTGGCGGTCAGGGCGGTCCAGCGCGTCAACGACCAGCGCTTCGTGTTTGTGGCCGAAGAGGCCGATGGGGGCTTGGTGGCCCGTCAACGAGCGGTCGTGCTTGGGCCGGTCGTTGGGGATGCCTACGTCGTCCTCGATGGTCTGACAGAGGGTGACCGCGTGGTTGTGTCCGGCACGCAGAAGATTGGCGACGGCGCGCCGATTCAGATGCTGCCGCCACAGTCCTCCGCGGGTGGTGTTTCGGCTGGCCGCGCGGCGGAGGGACAGTAGCGTGTTCAGTCAGGTCTTCATCCGTCGGCCCATTCTGGCTACCGTGTGCGCGCTGCTCATCGTGCTGGCAGGCGCCGTCGCCATTCCGACATTGCCGGTGGCACGGTATCCGGAGCTCAGTCCGCCCACCGTGACGGTCACGGCCTGGTACACGGGTGCCAATGCCCAGGCGGTCGAGAGCGCGGTGACGACGCCGCTCGAACAGGTGATCAACGGCGTCGAGGGCATGCTCTACATGACCTCGTCCAGCACCAGCAGTGGATTCAGCACTATCAACGTGGTGTTCGAGATCGGCCGCGATGCCGACCTGGCGGCGGTGGATGTGCAGAACCGGGTGTCGCAGGTCCTGGGCCGGATGCCGGTGGAGGTCCGGAACAACGGGATTACGGTCATCAAGGTGTCGGCCGGGTTTATCGGGGGCCTCGCGTTCTTTTCCGATGACGACCGCTACGACCAGTTGTTTCTTAGCAACTACATGGACGTGTACGTCCGGGACGCGCTCAAGCGCGTGCCCGGGGTGGGCGACGTCCAGACGTTTGGCGAGCGGCGATACGCCATGCGCCTCTGGCTGGATCCAGAGCGGTTGGCCGGACGCCGTCTGACCGCGGGGGACGTCGTCGATGCGCTTCGTGAGCAGAACGTGCAGGTCGCGGCTGGCAGCGTGGGGCAGGCGCCGGTGCCAGCGGGACAGACCTACGAGTTCAGCGTGCGCGCCGAAGGGCGCCTGACGGGTGTTGAGCAGTTCGAGCGGGTGGTCGTCAAGTCTGGCGCAGACGGCACGTTGGTGCGCGTACAGGACGTCGGTCGGGTGGAATTGGGCGCTGAGAGCTACGCATCGGATCTGCGCTACAGCGGTCGGGAAGCGGCCGGTATGGGCATCCAACTCCTGCCATCGGCCAACGCGCTTGAGGTCTACGAGGCCGTGTTGGCCGAGATGGACCGCTTGGAACAGAACTTTCCTCCCGGCATGCACTGGGAACTGGCGTTCGAGCAGGTCAGCGTGGTTCGCGAGTCGATCGTGGAGGTCGTGAAGACGCTGGGCGAAGCGATTGTGCTGGTCGTGCTCGTGCTCTTCATCTTCCTCCAGAACTGGCGGAGTACGCTCATTCCAGCCATTACGATTCCGGTGTCTCTCATCGGCACTTTCGCGTTCATGCGCCTGTTTGGCTTCTCCATCAACACGCTGACCCTGTTCGGCGTGGTGCTCGCGACCGGCACCGTGGTGGACGACGCCATCGTCGTCATCGAGAACATCGAGCGGCACATGCGCGAGGACGGCAAGAATGCGCTCGATGCGTCGGTCGACGCCATGCAGGAAGTGTTCGGCGCTGTTGTGGTCATTGGCATCGTGCTGGTGGCGGTGTTCGTGCCGGTGGCGTTCTTTCCCGGGACCACCGGCCAGATGTACCAGCAGTTCGCGATCACCATCGCGTGTGCCGTCATTCTCTCGGTGTTCACCGCCGTGACGCTGACGCCGGCGCTGTCGGCGCTGCTCCTCAACAGTGAGCCGCGCCCGCGGGGGTTGTTCTTTCGCGGGGTCAATTCCGTGATTGATGGCGGCACCCGCCTCTACGTCCGTTTCGTGAGGGGCGCGTTGCGCTGGCGATGGGCTGTCCTCGTCGCGTTCGCCGCCGGTCTGGTCGCCACCTGGGCCGTCTATCAGGCCGTTCCGTCGGCGTTCGTGCCAGACGAGGACGAGGGCTACCTGATGGTCATCGTGCAGGCGCCGGCCGGATCTTCGCTCGAATACACCGTGGACATCATGGCGCAGGCCGAGGCGGTCTTGTCCGCTCAACCGGAGGTGGCCGGTGTGTTCGCGGTGGCGGGCTTCAGTTTCACCGGGCCCGCCTCGAACCAGGGCATGATGTTCGCGTCTCTCACGCCGTACGACGAGCGTCGCGACCCGTCGCAGTCGCTCGCGTCGGTGCTAGACCGGGTCCGGCCGGCGTTGCTCGGCGGCATCACCGGCGGACTCGTCATTCCCGTCATTCCGCCGGCGATTCAGGGCCTGTCGCAGTTTGGTGGGTTCCAACTCGAGATACAGGACCAGTCGGGCGGTGACATCGCAGACCTAGCGAACATCACATCGCAGATCATCAGCCGGGCGAATGCCTCGGGCCAGGTGGCGGGGGCGTTCAGCAGTTTCACGGCCAACGACCCACAGCTCGTGGTTGACATCGACCGGGACCGGGCGCGTAGCCTGGGGCTACCGATCAGCGAGATTACCGGCGCCTTGCAGGTGCTGCTCGGCTCCCAGTATGTGAATGACTTCGACCTCAACAACCGCGCCTACCGCGTCTACGTGCAGGCCGATCGGGAATTTCGGGGTGAGCCCTCCGACCTGAAGAGCTACTACGCGCGGGCGTCAAACGGGGAGATGGTCTCGCTCGACACCGTGGTGCGGGTGCGGGAGCAGACGGCGCCGTCGGTGATCAGCCATTTCGACCTCGTGCGGTCGGCCGAGGTCACGGGTGTGCCGTTGCCGGGCGTCAGTTCTGGACAAGCGCTCGCCGCCATGGAACAGATTGCGGCTGAGACCCTGCCCGCCGGGTTCGGTTTCAAGTGGGCCGGGCAGTCTCTTGAAGAGCTTAAAGCCGGATCGACCGCCGTCTACATCTTCGCATTGAGCATCCTGCTCGTGTATCTCGTGCTGGCCGCGCAATACGAGAGCTGGGTGTTGCCGCTCATTATCTTGTTGGGCGTTCCGCTCGCGGTGCTCGGCGCGCTCGGGGCCCAGCTCATGCGAGGGCTGTCCAATGACATCTTCTGTCAGGTCGGCTTGGTTATGCTGATCGGGCTGGCGGCCAAAAATTCCATCTTGATCGTCGAGTTTGCGGAACACCTGCGCAAACAGGGATGGCCTATCGCCGAAGCCGCAGCCGAGGCTGCGCGAATCCGGCTACGGCCGATTCTGATGACGTCGCTGACCTTCATCCTGGGCGTGCTGCCACTGGCACTGGCCACGGGAGCGGGTTCGGGCGCACGCAACTCGGTGGGGACGGCCGTCGCGGGGGGCATGATTGCCTCCACGTTCCTGTCGCTGATTTTTATTCCGGTCCTGTATGCGGTGCTTCGGTCTCTGGCGCCGGGTAGAGACACGCAGGGGACCCATCGTGAAGCGGTCGGCGAAGCAGGAGGCGCGCATGCGTAGAGTGATCGGGGCGTTGCTCGTCGTCCTGGCGGGCGGGGCAGTCGGGGGATGGACCGAGGGACGGGCACAGGAGCGTGCGCCCCGGAAGGTCGGATTCGACGAGGCCGTGCGGGAGGCCATGGCACGCAATCCGAGCGTGGCGCGTGCGGCCACCGCGATTGGCCGGGCGGAAGCGATTTTGTCGCAGGCTCGCGCGGTGACGCGGCCGACGGTGACGGCACGGGTGAACAGCACCACGGTGGATCCACCCGTGGCCTTCGACGGCGACGTGATCCAGCCGCGGCATCAAGTCATCTTCGCGCCCACCCTCAGCGTGCCGATCCTGGCGCCCGCTCGTTGGGCGGCCACCGCGCAGGCGCAGGACCAGACGGCGGTCGCGGCGGACGCGGCGGTCGGGGCGACGGTGGCCACGCAGCGCCGGCCGGCGATG
>CAWWAF010000164.1:0-5061 GCA_963934795.1 uncultured bacterium | reverse complement strand
GGGCGCCCGTGTGTCTACCATTTGACTCGTCTGCAGGGTCCGTTTACACGAGCACAAAACCCCAACAATATTCGATGGAACCTCCCAGGTCGACCGCATGGCCCGGAGGCTGAGGCTGACGCCGGAGCGAGTCGGGCGCTATCTGCACGTCTCCGCTGGAACCGCGCGTTTCAGACCCAGCGGGGCCGAGGTCCGGCCGCGCCTTGGCCAAAGTGCATGAAAGAACCTCATTCGGTCTGAGAGATCTGTCAGAATAGGCGACACGTTCTGACCGCCTGTTTCCGCAATCGAGGCCTTGTTGTGACGACGAAGCGCTTCATGTTCGCTGGGGTGTCGTGTGTGCTGGGCACCTTGATGTGTGTGGCCGCGGTCGGCCGGGCTGCTGCTCAGCCGCGCCCCGCCTCTGCTGCCAACGCGGCGACGTCCGACGTCGCCGAGCGCCGAGAGGTCCTGGACCAGTACTGCGTCACCTGCCACAACGGGCGGCTGCGCGTGGCAGACCTCGATCTCGACGGGGTCGACCTCTCCAATGTGGGTGAACACGCAGAGCTGCTGGAGAAGGTCGTCCGGAAGATGCGGGCCGGCGCGATGCCTCCGCCGCTGCGGCCACGACCCGAGAAGCCGGTCTACGACGGGTTCCGCACATGGCTTGAGGGAGAGCTCGACGAGGCGGCGATTGCGGGGCCAAATCCAGGACGAACGGAAGCCTTTCAGCGCCTCAATCAGACTCACTACCGCAACGCGGTTCGGGATCTCCTCGATTTGGACATCGACGTCTCGGATTTACTGCCGGGCGACGTCCCAGATGAGCATGGCTTCGACAACAACGGGGGAGCCCTGTCGTTTTCGCCGGTCTTGATGGAGCGTTACATCTCAGCGGCCCACAAGGTGGCGGCACTTGCCGTGGGTGCGGCGCCGAGGGGCGAGGTCATTGCGACCTATGATGTCCCGCTGAGGTTGGACCAGGATTACTACCGAGGCGAAGATCTCCCGTTCGGCTCGCGCGGGGGCACGGCCATTCATTACACGTTTCCGGCCTCCGGGGAATACCTCATCAGGGTCACGCTTCAGACGAATTACGTCGAGTTTCCGCGCGGTATGGACGTGCCCCATGACATCGAGGTGAGCCTCGACGGTCGGCTGCTCCAGCAGTTCATCGTGGGCGGTGCGGCACCAGGAAGGCCGGCGCCGTATAGCTACGAGGGCAACATCCGCGGCGACGACGAATGGGAATCGTTCATGATGGGCTTCACCGCTACCGGCCTGGAGGCCCAGGCATCCGTGAGTGGTGGGCCGCATGTGCTGGGCGTGACGTTCCCCCGTGAGACCTGGGAGCAGGAGGGCGTGCGTCAGCCGCCGCAGATAGGCTATCCGCTGGCCATCAACGGCATGCCGGACGCGAATCCGCGCATCGGGCGGGTCGAAATTGTCGGGCCAATCGTCGCTGAAGAACCAGGGGATACCCCGAGCCGTCGGGCGATCTTCTCCTGCCGGCCTGCACGCGCGGCTGAGGAGCCCGCGTGCGCGGCAGAGATTCTGACCACGCTGGCTCGCCGCATGTATCGTCGCCCGATCGAGGATGGGGACGTGACGACGCTGCTCGACTTCTATGAGGCGGGGAGGGCGGAAGGTGGATTCGAGGCGGGCATCCAGTACGCACTCGAGCGACTGCTCACGTCTCCAGATTTCCTATTTCGAGTCGAGCGGGCGCCGGTCGACCTGCCGTCCGAGACCACGTATGCGGTCAGCGACTCCGAGCTGGCATCGCGTCTCTCGTTCTTCTTGTGGGGCAGCATCCCAGACGACGAGCTGTTGGCGGTTGCGGAGTCGACAACCCTTAGCGCGCCGGAGGTGCTCGACCGACAGGTGCTCCGAATGCTCGCAGATCCCAAGGCCAGGTCGCTGGTCCAGGACTTCGCGGGCCAATGGCTCTATCTCCGGAACATCGACAGCGTGCATCCGACACCGAACGAGTTCCCCGAGTTCGATCACAGTCTTCGCGAGGCGTTCAAGATGGAGACTGAGTTGTTCCTGGAGCACCAGCTCCGAGAGGACAGTAGCGTGATCGACCTCCTGAACGCGGACTATACATTTCTCAATGAGCGGCTAGCCAGGCATTACGACATTCCAGGCGTCTATGGCAGCCGTTTTCGCCAGGTGCAACTGGAGGGGTCCCATCGGGCCGGCCTGTTGGGTCACGGCAGCCTGATGACGGTCACGTCGTATCCGAACCGCACGTCACCGGTGCTTCGTGGCAAATACATCTTGGAAAATTTCTTGGGCGCCCCGCCGCCGGAGCCGCCGCCAAACGTGCCGACGTTGGAGGAGGAAACCGAAGACGGCCGGGCGTTGTCGATGCGGGAAGCGATGGAGCGTCATCGAGTGAATCCGACGTGCGCTTCGTGTCACGCGACGATGGACCCCATCGGGTTCTCGCTCGAGAACTTCGACGCGGTCGGTGCGTTCAGGCAGGAATTCGAGAACCAACCGATCGATGCGTCGGGAACGATGCCCGACGGTGATGCGTTCGCCGGCCCAGCCGGCCTCCGTGGCATCTTGCTCGACCGGTCCGACCTGTTTGTCGGAACCCTGACGCAAAAGATGATGACGTATGCGCTCGGGCGCGGGCTTGAGTACTACGACATGCCGACCGTTCGACAGATTGTTCGAGAGGCGGCCGATGATGACTACCGGTGGTCGTCGATCGTGCTCGGAATTGTTCGCAGCGCACCGTTCCAGATGCGGAGGTCACACTGATGTTCATTACGAAGAAAGCTATTCCCCGTCGTGTCGTATTGCGTGGCCTGGGTGCGTCGCTGGCGCTTCCTTTGCTTGACAGCATGGTGCCGGCGTTTGCGGCGACCAGGAACAGCGCCGCGGCGCCGGTTCGCCGGCTGGGGGTCCATTACGTACCGAACGGTATGGCGATGAAAGCGTGGACACCGGCCACGGATGGGGCCGGGTTCGAGCTGACCCGGATCTTGAAGCCGATGGCGTCGTTTCACGATCGCATGGTCGTGGTGTCCGGCCTGAACGGTGTTGCCAGCAATGGCGGTGTTCACGCCAGCGCGTCGACCCGGTTCCTGACCGGCGTCAGACCGTCCCGGAGCGAGAACAACCTGCGGGCGGACGTGTCGATCGATCAGCTGATCGCGCGCGAACTGGGGAAGAAGACCCAGCTTGCCTCGCTTGAGTTGGCCCTGGATCCGGGGAACGTCTCCGGATCGTGCGACATCGGCTTCAGCTGCGTGTACACGAGCACGATCGCATGGCGGGATGCGACGACACCGCTGCCGATGGAGCACAACCCCCGTGCCGTCTTCGAGCGGATGTTCGGTGACACCGGGACGACGGATCCGGCGGTTCGCCTGACCCGGCTCCGGAAGGACCAGAGCATTCTCGACTCCCTCACCGAGCGCGTGGCTGAGTTAGGACGTAGCGTCGGGGTTGGGGACCGCGGCAAGATCGACCAGTATCTCGATTCGGTTCGCGACGTCGAGCGTCGGATCCAGCTCGCCGAAGCGCAGGGTGATCGCGAGATTCTCACCATCGATCAGCCGGCTGGCACCCCGGCGACGTATGAGGAGCACGCGACGTTGATGTTTGATCTGCAGGTGCTGGCCTACCAGGCCGACCTGACGCGGGTCATCACCTTCATGCTGGCGCGGGAACTGAGTGGCCGGACCTACGCTGAAATCGGTGTTCCGGACTCGCATCACCCGACATCGCACCACCGTGACGATCCACGGCTGTACGAGAAGGTGACGAAGATCAACGAGTTCCACACGCGCCTCTACGCGTACTACCTCGACAAACTGGCGTCGACACCTGACGGGGAAGGATCGTTGCTCGACAGCACGTTGCTGCTCTACGGTGCCGGGATGTCGGACAGCAACCAGCACTCCAATGCCGCGCTACCACTCCTGCTGATCGATGGCAGCGCCAAGCCGGTATCGGGTGGGCGCCACGTGCGGTACCCCAACGGGACGCCGCTCGCGAACCTGAACCTCACGGTGCTCGACAGGATGGGGGTGCCGGTCGACCAGATGAGCAACAGCACCGGCGCGCTCGAGCTGCTGGCTGGCGTCTAGCGAAACGGCGACACCACCGAGGATAAACCGATGCCGACCAGACGCGTGACTCGCACGACATGCCAGGTGCTCCTTGTCTGTCTGGCGCTCATTGGGCCACATCAGTTGGGCGCCGAGGCCGCCGCAGCGAGCCCGCCGCTGATCGCAGCCGTCAAGCGTGAGGACCCCAAGGCGGTCTCGAGGCTGCTGCGCGACGGGGCGGTCGTGGACGAGCGCCAGTCCGACGGCGCCACCGCGCTGCATTGGGGCGTGTACCGCGACAACGTCGACATCGTGGACATGCTCCTCGGCGCAGGTGCCGACGTCAACGCCGTCAATCGGTTGGGCACCGCGCCGCTGTGGCTCGCCGCCATGAATGGGAGTTCTGAGCTGATCGGTCGGCTGCTGGAGGCCGGTGCCGATCCGAATGTCGCGCTCCCTGAAGGCGAGACGCCACTCATGACGGCGGCTCGGTCGGGCGCCGTCGATGGGATTCGCTCGTTGGTGGCGGCCGGTGCGGACGTTGAAGCCCGTGAGAGCACCCGAGGCCAGACGGCTCTGATGTGGGCCGTCGCTCAGGGCCATCACGATGTCGTCAGCGAACTGCTCGATGTCGGTGCGGAGGTCTCCGCCCGTTCCAAGGTGCGGCCCCGGCTGATGAGCAACGAGGGGGTCTTTGGTGGAGCGTTCGACCACGCTGTCGAGGAGAACCTCGGCGGCTTCACACCACTGATGTTCGCGGCCCGCCACGGTGACATCGAGTCAGCACGCCTGCTGGTCCGCGCCGGTGCAGATATCAATGCGGTCGCCGGCAACAGAGCGAGCGTGTTGGTCCTGGCCGTCCATAGCGCCCACAGACCGTTCGCTGAATTTCTGCTCGAGCACGGGGCCGATCCTAACGCCGACGGTGCCGGCTACACCGCGCTGCACGCGGCCGTGCTGCGGGGTGAGCTCGAAGCCGTCGAGACACTGCTGGCGCACGGTGCAGATC
>CAWWAF010000163.1:0-5236 GCA_963934795.1 uncultured bacterium | reverse complement strand
CCCGGCCGTCCGTCTCATGTGCGTTCCGTGTGTTGTCGGTCATGTCCGGTTGTTGTCTTATTGATCCTGCCCTAGGAACCGTGGCGGTGCCAATCCACGGGGCCACTGGCGCTCGTATTGGACGGACGCCACACGTGGCCCGGGTGTGCATGCGGCGTGGCGTAATTGTCCCACTTTCGAGTCTCCCAGGTGCGCTGCGGTGACGCCTCGCGCATCCGGGCCGTCCGCTGAACTGCGTGCTTAGGTCGTGGTAGTCAGATGCCAATTCGCCGTAGACTACGGCGACCGTTGGACCCCGGCCGGGCGCGTCGCACGCGTTGAACCGATCGCGGTGCCACGGACTGGGTGGCACGCATCATGCGCACGGCCGGACCGTTATATCGCGTCGTCGCGTGGTTCATCCACCTGGTGGTGACCACGTTCTTTCGTCGCGTGGAGGTGGTCGGACTCGACCATGTGCCAGCCGACGGTCCCGTGATCTTTGCCGGAAATCACCCCAACGCCTTGCTGGACGGATTCGTGGTGGCGGCGATGTGTGGTCGTCGGCCGGTCCACTTTATGGCCAACGCCAAGCTCTGGCGATACCGGTTGATGGCGGTGTTTCTCAACGCCATGGGGGCGGTGCCGGTTTCGCCGCGGGAAGAACAGAGCGACGCGGCGAACAATGACGCCGCTTTCGCGCGGCTCTTCGAGGTGCTGGAGGCGGGTAGTTCGATGGGTATTTTCCCTGAAGGCGTCAGCCACACCGGGAGCCATCTGACCCGCTTGAAGACGGGAACGGCTCGTATCGCCCTGGCGGTCGCTGCCCGCAAGAAAGTCCACGTCACACTTATCGCGTGCGGACTGACTTACATGCATCGCCATCGCTTTCGCAGTCAGGCCCTCCTGTATTTCAGCGTGCCGATCGTCATCGACGACGAGTGGCTGGCCGCTTACGCTGCGTCCGAGGCGGACACCGTGCGTCGGTTGACGGCGCACATCGCGGAGGCGCTCGAGAAGGTCACCTTGAATGCACCGGACTGGGAGACGCTCCGCTTTATCCATGCTGCCAGACGCCTCTACACGCCGACCTCGGTGCGCCTCACGCCGGGGACGTATGTCGAGCTCAGTCGCCGGTTCGCGCAGCGCTATCTCGCTGCCGCCGCCGACCCCACGATTCAGCGGCTTCGTGACGACGTACAGAACTATCAGGCTCGGCTCGACATGACCGGCCTTAAAGATCACCACCTGCGTCAGACCCTCGGTGTCGCCGACGCATGGATGGGCGTCCTGTGGCGGAGCGCGGCAGTGCTGGCGTTATTGCCGCTGGCTGTGCCCGGGGCAATTCTCCATCTTCCCGTTGCATGGATTGCCATGACCGCGGGCGAGCGACTTAGCGACGACCGAGACGACGTCGCGACGCTCAAGGTGATCACGTCTATGCTGCTCTTGCCGTTTGTTTACCTGGCCGCGGGCGTGGTCGTCGGACTCAGCATTGGATGGTGGGTGGGCGTGGCGCTGGCCACGCTCCTGCCTTTGAGCTTTCTGGCATCTGTCAAACTGGCGGATCTGCAGGCGAACATGACGCTTGCGATGCTGACGAATTGGCGTCTGAGCCGATTTTCACAGGACGTGGCGGAACTGCGCGAGATGCGCGGCAGTCTGGTGGGTCGGGTGCGCGCGGTCCTCGACAGCCACGCCGATCCGGCGCGGCCCCCCGTGTTCAGCGAGTGCGATCTCCAGCAGGCCGGGCAGGTGCCAGAGCCAGCGACCGGTGAAGGGCCAACCGACCGGCAGTAGGATTAAGCCGAGGGCGGCACAACGACCATCCCGGACGACTTTCGGCGAATTGCGCTCAGCCTCGAAGGCGCCGAAGAGCGCGCACATATGGGAGCGGAAGATTTCCTGGTCGGTGGCCGTATCTTTACCACGCGCGCCTCGCAGGCGGAGGGCTACGGAAACCTGCCGTTGAATCCGGTGGTGCAGCAGAAATTCGCGGAGCAGGCGTCCGACCTATTTACGTCCATTGCTGGTGGCTGTGGACGGATGGGCATGACGCATGTCCGACTGGCCGCGGCGGATGAAGAGACGCTGCGCGGTGCGCTCACATAGGCGTGGAAGCTCCGCGTCGAAAAAAACACTCGTGCCAAGCCTGCGACGCGAGGCAGACGCCGCTCCGGGGCCACCTGACGTATCAGTCTAGACGTGGTTCATCAGACGATCGTGTGGCTCGGCAATCTGCTCGAGTTTGGCCAGGACCATGTCCACGTTGACCGGTGAGCGGTAGAAGTACCCCTCGCCACCCAACGCGTCGGCAATGGCGCACAGCACGGACGCCGTACCAGCCCCGATCGCCGGTTCGCCAATCCCCTTGGCCCCAAGCGGGTTGAACGGGTCTGGTTCCTCGGCGGCCGTCCATCCCATGGGACGCTCGTGTGGCACGTCAAGGATGCCCGGAGGACGGTTGTTGTAGAACCGTTTGGCCACCGACAGCCCCCACCGCCGGTCGAAGACCCACTTCTGACTCAGGGCGATACCGAACCCTTGAATGCCGCCTGAATGGATCTGGCTGCCCAGCAAACGGGGGTGCACGAGGGTGCCACAATCTGCGCTGCCGACGTAATCCACCATTGCGATAGCGCCCGTCTCGATATCGACTTCGACCTCGGCAAACCCCACGACGAATGACATCACGCGGCCACCGCTCGCAAAGGTGTCCTTGGCGACGCCCATAAGCCCACGCCCAGCCAGTGCGGTGGCAGAGGTGACCGTCATACCGTTGATGTCCTCGGGGAGTTCATGCCCATCGAACCGACCGCCGCGGGTAATGGCCCGCTCGGCCGCCTGCGCGAAACTCAACCCTTGCGAGCGGGCGCCCCGCTTGAACACCCGCTCACCACCGACCTCATAGTCCTCCGCCGTCCCGCCCAGTTCTAGTGCCGCAAGCTCCTGCAGCTTGCGTTTGGCGTCGAGGCCAGCGGCCCAGTTGGCGCGGGTATGAGCGTGCGTCGTCTGACTGCCCACGGACATCGCGCTCCATGGCAAATTTCGATCGGACGCACCCCAAACCAATTCCACCCGCTCCCACGGCATGTCGAGCGCTTCGGCGGCGGCGCGGGAACAGTCAGAGAACGACTCCGTGCCCAGGTTTCCCACTCCGGATTGGATTTGCAAGCGTCCGTCTGGGCGAATAACCAGAAGACCGTCCATCCCGGAGCTCCCGGCCGAGAAGGTACTCAGCGCTACCCCGATACCGGTGGCCTTGCTGCCGTTCCGCTGACCGCTACGCGCCTGTCGTTCAGACCAGTTGAAGGCGGCCATACCCTTGTCGAGCGCCTCACGAACGAACGCGCTCGAGGCGTTGCCACGCTGTCCGTCCCGGCCGGGTGGTCCGAAAACCGCCTGGCCGGAGGGCGCATTGATGCGGATGATCTCGGTCCGGTCGAGACCCAACTGTCTCGCTGCCCGGTCCAGCAGCGGCGCGAGCATGGTGACGGCCTGCTCGCCCCCGGGTGCCCGCTGTGCCGCCCGTGGTGGGGTGTTGGTATACACACCTAGGCCCCGCACGCGAATACTCTCCGGCTGATAGGCGAGCGAGGCAATGTTGGCCATCGACATGTGGTCGCCACTCCGTCCGTAGGGTCCGCTGTCACCGATGGTGAACAGATCCATCGCGAGAATGCGCCCATCGCTCCGGAAACCGATCTTGGCCCTCGCCTGTATCGCCGGACGCGCCCGGCCGATGAAGTTTTCCTCTCGGCGGGTAATCCGCATCATGACCGGCTTGCCAATTTTCTTGGACATGACGATCGGAAACCGCATGCTGGTCGACCCTGCGGCCTTGCTGCCGAACCCTCCTCCACAGAATTCGGCGACGAGGACGACGTTCTCAGGTTCGACCTCGGCCCAGCGCGCCACGGCGCCCACCGTGCGCGCGGTACTTTGGGTCGAACCGTAGACAAAAACCTTGCCGTTCTCCCAGTAGGCCATGCAACTGCGCGTCTCGAGCGGCTGATGCCCCAGCGACTGGTGGTAGATCCGTTCGTCGATCACGAGGTCGGCTGCCGCGAGTCCGGCGTCCACGTCGCCCACCGTCCACTCTTCGGCGAATTGGCCGGTCATCGGCAACTGCCCCGCGTCCAATTCGGCACGCTCGGTCTCGGTCCATTTGATCGTCGAGATATCGCGGCCAATCATCGTGTTGCCATCGAGTCTCGCATTGGGACCGTCAGGCCGCAGGCTATCCAATGGGTCCACACAAAACGGCAGCGCTTCGAACTCGATGCGTATCGCCTCGATCGCGTTCGACGCCGTCTGTTCGTCGACCGCGGCGACGGCCAGAATCGGCTCGCCCTCGTAGAGCGGCTCATTTGTCAGCCCCGCCTCGCCTGGCGCGTCGACCGCCGGCAGGTCGTCCGCCGTCAGAATGCCATCGACCCCAGGCATCGCCAGCGCTGCCTGAGTGTCGATCCGGCGCACGCGGGCGTGCGGCATCGGACTCAGGAGCAACTTCAGAAACACCATGCCGTCGGCACGGAAATCTTCCGCATACTTCGCACGCCCGGTAACCTTGGCTCGTAGGTCCGTCGTGGTGTAGTTCTTGCCAATGAGTTTGTAGTCAGGCATTTACGAATCTCCCCGGGGCTGGCCCGCCCGCCGCAAAGTCGTGCTGGGTGCCGTACGTGTGCTCCGGTATTATGTGCCTAAATCGCGCGCAGTTGGCGGTGCAGATGCAGGAGGGCGTCGGGTTCAGCAGGCAGTCGAACGCGTGGATGACGCGGTAATTGCCTGGACGGTCATCACTCCAGCCGAATATGACACTAACCCGTGGTCGTCCCCACGCTGCGGCGGCAAGATGGTCCTTCCCATGCAAGTCGGCCCAATACACGACCTACCGGATGTGCGGGACGAAGCCGGACCACGTGCCGTGTGTCATCTCGCTCGATAGGACCTGAAAGCCCGCGGTCGCAGGCTGTATCACCATCACCAAGCTGATCATGGGTGTGACCGCGCCCATGCCGAAGGACATGATCTGCAACTCTACCTGGAGAAATGCGTCATTACAGCCTCAGAGTCATTCTCAGGGCTCACTTCACAATGTTCCGTGTACTCGCTGAACCATGCTGTCTGCCCAGCCGGCATGTAGAAGGCTTCGCCAGCCCTAACTACCACAGAGGTGCCATCGGATCACCGAAGATGGATCGCGCCTTTCAGGACCAATCCCCAATGTGGACACTGACACAAATCATCGGACAAG
>CAWWAF010000162.1:0-5254 GCA_963934795.1 uncultured bacterium | reverse complement strand
TCGAAGAGCGGACCATCGGTGCGACGGAACGGCATCATGACGGTGTAGGGCGCCGTGAAGACCGTCGGGTCGTTCACGGTGAACTCGTAGGCCACGGTGTCGGGGTCAATACGTGTCAGGCGCTCGACGAGCTCCATGCTCGTTGACGTCAGTCCGCTGCTGCCACCACGAAACTGTGCCGTCTCGATGACAAGCGTCTCCCCTTCCCAGTGACCACGGGACACACCGCTGTATTGCGCAAACGGCGGTGTCTCGATCTCATCCGCATCAATCAGAGGGACGATCCGGACGTTGTGAACCATTTCATTGAGGATAGCCACATAGCCCGGCGCCTGGAAGATCATTACGTTGTTGTTGTACGTCGCCGAGATCATCGGCGGCCCCGCGTTGAACCCCATCAGGCAGCGGTCACCGGAGCTTCGGTTTTCATACGAGTCGTACATGTGCTCCCGACGATACGCGGCCCGTTCGCGCGCCGCGGCGCGTGAGGCTTCCGTACGCGGCGGCCGTCGCCCATTCGGGGGGTCGACGATCAGCGACGTCCGCTTGTCCGACGTCAGTTCGACGCCGCGCTCGTACCAGAACTCGTTGTAGGACAACACCCCGCCTTCGGAACGTGGCGCGTAGAACAGCGCGCCTTTCTCCGGATCGAACAGGTCGCGGTTGCGGCGCGCGCGTTCGGCCGACTCGAACGCCGCGGCGTCCTCAGCCGAAAGTTGATCGACGCCTTCGAATTCTTGCGGACGCTCGAGCGGCGTCAAGGTGCGGAAGGTGAACATGCCGGAGACGTCCGGCTGACCATCTGGCGTGCGCATGGCCACCCCAGATGCAGCGGGCTGGGCCGATGCGGGCGAGGAGGCCAGCGTCGCGGCTAGTGCGGCGACGCAACCAAGCGCAACAGTGTTTTTCAGCATTCGTGTTCTCCTGCTGCCACTCTTTCGGCCGACTCGTGGCGCGTCAGTAATATATCGTAGGCCCTCACCCTTGCCCCGTCGCCCCCGCCCCATCGACACCACTCAGCCGTCCCCCAGGATGCGCACGCCCCACCGGCAGTACGCACCGAGTTCAGCACCTCTTAAGGTGACTACGCTCGGAGGTCCCGCTACGATCAGGTATAAGCATGGACGGCGAATCAGACAGGGTGACGCGTAGCGAAAGAGGCGGTTGGCGGATCGTGGCTGTTGGGATAGTGAGCTGCGCTGTGCTGCTCCTGGATGGCAGCGTTCGAGTCGCTACGGCCGGACAACAGGTCGGCGCCATTACGGGCACGGTGGCGGCGAGCGCCAACGGGCGCCCCGTGGTGGAGGCGGTGGTCACCGTGGAGGGCACCGCACTGTTCGCGGTGACGAATGCCGTCGGACGGTTCGTCCTCGAGGGTGTGGCGGTCGGCTCACGGGTGCTGATTGTCCAGGCTCCGGGATTCTTGGATTTGCGGGTCTTGTCGGTACAGGTTGGACCCGAGACGCCGGTGTCGTTACGGATCCAGCTGGACCTCACTCCCAACTATCTCGAACGCGTGCAGGTGACCGCGAGCAAAGCCCCCCTCAGTATTGGTGAGGTGGCGGCGCAAGCCGACATCGTCGACCGGTCCACGATCGAGGAGCGGGGCGACCAGCGGCTCACCGACGCGATCGCGCATGTACCCGGCGTCATGGTGAGCACCCAGGCGGGCTCCTTCGAGTCCGTGACGTTGCGTGGGTTGCCGCGCGGCGGCAATGAGTTCACAAGCACGTTGCTGCTCATCGACGGGGTGCCACAGACCGACTCGCGCAACAGCGCCCGTGTCGTGAATCTGCCGATCACGGATGCCAGTAGCATCGAGGTGGTCCGCGGCCCGAATTCAGCCCTCTATGGCCGCACGGCGGTTGGCGGCTCGATCAACGTACGCACGGCCGACCCGACGCCGGAACACCAGACCGGATTCGACATGACGGGTGGCGAGTTCGGCCTGTTCAAAGGTGCTGCAAAGGCATCGGGACCGATCTCAGATTGGGGTGGGTACTACATCTCGGCCGCCAGCGAGCGAAATTCCGGGTTCTACACTGGCCCCTTCGATTTCACGGTGGACCAAACGGCGCTCTTCGCCAAGGTGACCTTCGTGCCGGACAAGAAGTCCTTCGGCAGCATCAGTGCCAACCGGGTGCTCTCGGCCCAGAGTTTGCCCACCAACGTCCCGATCAGCAACGGCCAGTTGCTGAGTGACATCGACCCGCAGTTCGATCGCCTGACCGACCTGAATGTCGAAGGGGTGAACTACCGCCAGAACGAGAGCCGGTTCACCGCGAACTACACCCGCCAGTTCGCCGACCCGGTACGCCTCGTCAATGTGTTCGGCTATCGCCAGATTCAGTACAAGTTCATCGACTCGGGCGACATCACAGGCGCGCCGTTCGACTTGGCGGCCAACACGCTGACGCAGTACCCCTTCGAGCTGCAGACCGACGAAGACATCTTTTACGGTGAGTCGCGGTTGGAGATCGACGGGGACCTTGGCGGGATGGAGACATCGGTCATCGCCGGCGGTTCGTACGAGTACACCAGCGGATTCGGCGCCGGGAATCTCATGTATACCGATGCGGATACGTTCGGATGGCCGCTCAACTATCTGGATCCAGTCCATCCGGCGAAGAGCGACTGGGAGTTCTTTCGATTCGGTGGCAACGACTACAACGTCGGTATTGCGGCGCTGTTCGGCCAGGTGAGCGTCGAACCAACCCGCCGTATCCGGCTGACGGCCGGCGGACGCTACGACCGCATGGAACTGGACAACACGCTCACGTTCCGGGACGGCAACCCGGTCGTCGAGGATACGTTCGATGCGTTCAGTCCGAAGGTGAGCGGCACGTTCAAGTTGCTGCCGGACGTGGCGAGCGCCGACGTCAACCTCTACGGGCAATATTCGCAAGCGTTCCTACCGCCACGACGCCCCAGCGGACTGCGACCGGGCGATGACGACATTCGACTGAACCCGGAAGACATCGACAACTACGAAACGGGCGTGAAAGCCAGCGTGCTCGACGGGAAAGTGTCGTTCGAGGGCACGTATTTCTGGATGAAGCGGGATGGCATCGTGCATTCGGTGCGTCAGGGCCCGTTCTTCGTCCCGACGAACGCGGGCGAACATCGATACAAAGGGGTGGAGTTGGGGACCACGTGGACCGCCTCACCCCAGGTGTCCTTCTACGTCAACGGGGCGTTCTACCGAAACCGTTTTGGCGACTTCGTCATCGAGAGTGCCGGTGGCAACACCGTCTTGACCGGGAACCGTCTACCGATTGCGCCGGACCGAATCATCAACGGCGGGGTGGTCATCACGCCGTCGCCAGCCCTGAACCTGCGTCTGGACGTCAAGCACGTGGGTGACGTCATGGTCGACCAGGGCAACACCTTCGAATTGGATCCCTACACGCTGGTGGACGCATCGATCTCCTGGTACCGCGGCCCAACGCGCATCACGCTGTCGGCACACAATCTGCTGAACGAGGAGTACTACTGGAACGGCGACACCTCGCGGGCGGAATCGGCCGATCCCGGCGCTCCGCGGCAATTACTGCTCACCACCTCGTTCAGCTTCCGGTAGCGGGCACACCGGGCGTCTGATCACTGGGTCGGCCGACCCGGCGTCCACGTATGGGCCCTGCGCCCGCACCGCGTGTAGACTGACGCGGGCGCAGTGCCGCCTACCAAACCTGGGAGAAAACCAGCCAATGGGCATCCTGGACTTCATCAAGGGCGAGTTACTCGAGATCATCGAGTGGACAGACGACTCGCGTGACACGCTGTCGTATCGCTATCCAGACGAGGAAAAAGCCATCAAGCGGGGCGCACAGCTCATCGTGCGCGAATCGCAGGTGGTGCAGTTCGTGTATCTCGGCGCGTTCGGAGACACGTTCGGCCCGGGCACGCACACATTGGCCACCGACAACATCCCCATCCTGACCCGGCTTCAGTCGTAGCAGTACGGTTTCGAGTCGCCGTTCAAGGCCGACGCCTACTACCTGAACACGCGGTTGTTCACGGGTAACAAGTGGGGGACCTCCAATCCGGTCATGATGCGGGATGACGACTTCGGTATCGTCCGGGCCCGGGCCTTCGGCACCTACGATTTTCGGATCGTCGAGCCGAAGCTTTTTCTCCGCGAGGTAGCCGGATCGGACCACACCTTCCGGCTCGACGAGTTCTCCGAGACGATGCGGTCGCGGATCATCAGCGTGTTCAGCGACGCGCTCGCCACCTCGAACCGACGCCGCGTCCAACTACAGCGAGCTCGGCGACGCGCTGCTGCCGTTGATCAACCCGGTTGTCAGCGCCAAATACGGCATCGAGATCACCAGCTTCGTGCTCGAGAACCTCTCGCTCCCTCCGGAGGTCGAAGAAGCAATCGACAAGCGGTCGAGCATGGCGGCGGTCGGCAATCTGAACGACTACGTGAAATTCCAGCTCGGTAAGGGGATGGAAAGCGGTGGCGGCGGCTCCGGCGGGATGGCCACCGAGATGGCGGTTGGCCTCGCCATCGCGCAGCAGATGATGCAGCAGACGGGGGGTGGGCTGTTCGGAGGAACAGGGGCCGCATCGCCGGCCACCGGCGCCGTGACGGGTGGAGGCACCCCGGTCGTCCAGCCGTTCCCAGAGCTGCTGAGCGTCGCCCAGGTTGCACAAACCCTGGGGGGCGCCGACAGCGACGTGCTCGCCATCATCGAGTCTGGTCAACTCAAGGCGAAGCAAATCGGCTCGACCCATCGAATCAAACGTTCGGCGCTCGATGCCTTCCTGGCGGACTGACCCTATGGGCAACACCTTCCTGGTAAATTGACGCCATGGCCGACACCGCGGCCATCGACAGCAACTCGTGCCCCGCGTGTGGGGCCCAGGCCGAATGGCACCCCGCTCGGCAGGCGCTGAGCTGCCGCTATTGCGGAACGGTTTCACCCTACGAGATCGACACCGACACCGGCAAGATTCGCGAGATAGACCTCGTCACCACGCTCCGCGGTCTGCCTGACGACCTGCGGGGCTGGAACACCGCGACGCGCAGCGTCAAGTGCCGCCGCTGCCATGCGATTTCGGTGTTTGGCCCCGAGCGCGTCGGACAAAACTGTGACTTCTGCGGGTCGCCTGAGCTGGTCGACTACGACGAGATCAAGGCGCCCATCCGGCCGCAGAGCGTGCTCCCCTTCGCGGTGGATGAGACCCGGGTGCGAGAGACGATCCGCCGCTGGTTCGCGAGACGCTGGTTTGCCCCCAATGCGCTCCG
>CAWWAF010000161.1:0-5352 GCA_963934795.1 uncultured bacterium | reverse complement strand
CCTGGGCCGTCTCGACGTACTCCTCCACTGCGGCCGCCACTTCCAGCACCCGCTGGTCACCAGTTCGATACACCGACACGAGGACCGCCGGCTCCACGTCGAAACGCGCGGACTCGTCGGTCTCGGCGAAGCCGTCGACGACATCTGCCACATCCGCCAGCCGCAATCGCGTGCCATCGGGACCCGTCATGATGACCAGGTCCTCATAATCCTCACGGACATAGGCCTGACCAATGGTCCGCAGAAGAATCTCGCCGCTCTCGGCCCGGACCGACCCCCCTGGCAGATCGAGGGACGAGCGACGCACCGCGTCGGCGACGTCGTCGAATCTGAGCCCGTGGCGGCGTAGAGCCGTTTCCGACACTTCGATACTAATTTCGTAGGGCCGCGCGCCGGTCACTTCGGCCTGGGTGATATCTGGAATGGCCGCCAGGTCGTCGCGCACCCGCTCCGCGACGCGCTTGAGCGTCAATTCGTCCGCGGCACCCGATACGGCCACATCGACCACCCGTTGGCGGGTCGTCAGTTCTCGAATGATCGGCTTCTCTGTTTCGATGGGAAAGGTCGTGATCGCATCGACATTCGACTTGATGTCGTCGACCACCTTCCGGGCGTCGGCGCCGAGCTCAAGCTCTACCTGCACCATGCCCATGCCCTCGGACGCGGTGGACGTGATCTGCTTGATCCCGTCAATACCCTGAATCGCCTCCTCGATCCGCACGCTGACGGCGGACTCAACCTCCTCCGGCGCCGCTCCGAGATACGGCACCTCGATGGTTACCATGTCCAGAGAGAATTCCGGAAACACTTCCGACGTGACGGTAAACGTCGCAAAGCCGCCGCTCACCACCAGCATCACCATCAGCAGGTTGGACGCGACCGGGTTTCGAGCGAACCAGTTGATCAAGCCGTTCATATCAGTCCGATCTAATCACGACCGAGCGCACCGAGGCACCCGACTTCGCGAGATACGCATCCGACACGCCTATCACGTGGCCGGGAAGAAAGACTCAGAGTTAGATTGAGTCAGCAGAAGACCACAGCGGGACACAGGCCGACCGCTGGGGGAACACACTCTCTATGACGGGCCGACAGGTCGGAAAGTTTACGAAAAACTGGTACCGTGCTCCGGTGGCCAGATTGGTTCTCACGTCGCCGATGGCGAAAGTCGCCACGCCAGAGCTGGTGGAACGGCTCGAGCGGGCTCTCCGCCTGTTTCCGGAACTCGGTGACGACCCGGTCACCGTCGGGGTGACCGCAAGCCGGTGGCTCGACGGCCTGGCCTACCCGAGCGAACGGCTCATCCGCCTGAACCCGTATCGGCGTCGAATGGTGACCTACTTCACCATCGGGCATGAACTCACACATCTCCTGCAGCCACCCGGTCTGACCCTGATTCCCAGCGGTGAGGTGCAGTGCGATATCTGGACCCTCGCCAGGGACCCATTGTTCTTAGACGAAAAGCCATGCTATCTGCCGGTGGACTGCGATGGTCGATCGTGGCGGCGACACGCGCGCACGGTCCAAGTGCTATGTCGCAGGGCGATCGACCAGCGCCGGCGAAATCGTCGCTACATCGTGTGGCTGCGCGAACAGCTCACGCAATACTTCACCCGGCCGCTGCCCGAGCAACCGAACCTCTTCGAAGAGGTGGCCGTAGGGTCGACAACGCCCGCATGGCGGTAACTCCGGATCGAAGACGTGCCCTGTCCAAGGCTTGGAGCCAATTCATGACTCGTTCATTCACGTTGGTGTTCCACGTGCTGCTGGCCGCCAGCGCCGCGTTCTCGCTGAGCCCGAGTCCGCTCCAGGCACAAACGTCGACGCTCGACGCGTTCGTGCCGGTCACCGACGCGATGCTCCAGAACCCCTCCCCGAACGACTGGCTCATGTGGCGGCGGACGCTGGACGGATGGGGCTATAGCCCACTCGACCAGATCAACCGGGACAACGTCGATCAGATCCGCATGGTCTGGACGCGTGCACTCTCAAACGGCATGCAACAGGGCACCCCCCTCGCCTACGGCGGGGTGCTGTACATGCCGAACCCCACCGATGTCATCCAGGCGATCAACGCGGTCACTGGCGACCTCATCTGGGAGCATCGTCGCGAGGTCCCCGAAGGTGGCGGGCGCGGGCTCTCATCGAACAATCGCAACATCGCTATCTACGACAACCTCATCATCGACACGAGCGTCGACGACCACGTCTTCGCGCTCGATACGGCCACCGGCGACATGGTCTGGGAGACGGAGATCCTCGACTACGAGACCGACCGTGCCCTGCAGAGCTCTGGTCCGATCGTCGCCAATGGCAAGGTCATTTCCGGCCGGAGCTGTGTCACGACGAAGTCGTGCGTTATCACGGCCCACGACGCCCGCACCGGGGCTGAATTGTGGCGTCGGAGCACCATCCCGCGTCCCGGTGAACCGGGCGACGAAACCTGGGGTGGGGTCCCGTATGAGGATCGCAAGCATGTGGGCGCCTGGATGGTGCCGAGCTACGACCCCGAACTGAACCTGATCTACATCGGAACGTCGGTCACCTCGCCAGCGCCGAAGTTCATGCTGGGTGGCGTAGACCTTGCGCACCTCTATCACAACTCAACGCTGGCCCTTGATGCCGACACGGGTGACATTCGGTGGTACTACCAGCACCTCAACGACCACTGGGATCTCGACCACCCGTTCGAACGGCTACTGCTCGATACCGTGGTCGCGCCCGACCCACGTGCGGTCGAGTGGATCAACCCCAGGCTGCGCCCCGGCGAAGTCCGTAAGGTGATGACCGGCATTCCGGGGAAGACCGGGGTCGTCTACACGCTTGACCGAGAGACCGGCGAATTTCTTTGGGCCACCCCGACGGTAACGCAGAACGTGATCAGCCACATCGATGGCACCACCGGCGCGGTCACCGAGAACTCGGAGGTGGTCTTCACCGGGCTGGGCCAGGAAGTGCTGTCGTGCCCGTCGTGGGCGGGCGGCAAGGACTGGGAAGCCGGTGCCTACAGCCCGTTGACCAACACGATGTTCTTCCCGTTACGCAGCACGTGCGCCCGCGTACTCTCCACGATGGACGGCGGGCTCTCGATCTACCGGCTGGCGGCCCGGTTCGAGCTGGCGCCAGGCACCGAGCTGCAGGGCAGCGTGCGCGCAATTTCCGCCGAGACCGGTGTCACCTCCTGGATTCATGAGCAACGCGCTGGAACGACCTCGCTGGTGGCCACGGGCGGGGGCCTCGTGTTCGGCGGCGACGTCAACGGCCGTTTCCGTGCCTTCGACCAGGAGTCTGGCGAGGTCCTCTGGGAGATTAATCTCGGCTCGCCAGTATCCGGCTTTCCGATCAGCTTTGCCGTCGACGGACGCCAATACGTCGTCGCCAGCACCGGCAATGCCGCGAACTCCAGCATCAACCTGAGGATGACACCGGAGTTGCAACCCAGCCGGGGCAACAACATCTTTGTGTTCGCCCTCCCGGAACGCGACTGACTCGGCGCCGGTCTCAGCGACGCGGGACTTTCACCACGGGCTGCTAGTGCGGGATCGCGTATCCGCGGACCGTCGGCTTCTGGTCGGCGACACTGTCCACCACGGCCTGCGAGACCACGTTGGTGAACCGCTGACGGATATTCAGCGGGCCGTGGCCTCGGAGCTGGATGAACATCAATCCGACCAGGTCTTCGGCGGGGTCACCCCAGTAGAGCGTGCCGAACGCGCCGCCCCACCCATAGCTGCCAGGCGAGAGCGTATCGAACGACTTCGTTGGGTCGACGAGTACGCCGAACCCGAGGCCAAACCCGTAGCCGTCCCCTCGGATGTAGACGCTCTTGTCATCGGTGTGATTGCTGATCATCAGGTCGACCGTCATCCGACCGAGCAGCCGGACACCGTCGAGCTCGCCACCGTTGGCAATCATCTGGGCAAACCGAAAGTAGTCGGCGGCCGTGCTGTTGAGTCCGGACACTCCGGGGAAGTAGGTGGTCGGCTCACGGAACTCAGGCGCACGCGACAACTCCGACCCGCCGTCCCCGGTCGGCCGATACATCGCGGCCACCCGGTCAACCTTGTTCCGCGGCACGTTGTAGAACGTGTCGGGCATGCCGAGCGGGTCGAAGATCCGCTCTTTCAGGAACACGTCTATGCTGGCGCCCGAGATTTTCTCGACGAGCACGGCGACGTAATCCGTGGAGGACCCGTACTGCCAGTGGTCGCCCGGGTGGAAGGCAGCCGGAATCCTCGCCGCCCGCGCCACACGCTCGCCAAGCGTGGCAAACGGCTCACCGTCGTTGGTCACCCAGCGGCGGTCCTCTTCGGACAGACCCGCCCCGTTCGCGTTCAGGGTGAGACCCGAGGTGTGGGTCAGTACGTGCCGGATGGTAATAGCGCGGGCCTCCGGCACCCGACGCTCACGCGGCCCATCGTCTTCTCGGACCATATGGTCCGCATACTCGGGAATCCAGTCCGAGATCGGATCGTCGAGGCGGAACCGTCCCTCCTCGAACAACATCATGAGCGCCGCTGACACAATCGGCTTGGTCATTGATGCCAACGCAAAGATGGAGTCGGTGGTCATCGGGATGTTCTCCTCCCGATACTTCGAGCCCACCGCGGAGTAGTGCACCACTTTGCCCCGTCTCGCCACCAAGGTGACGGCGCCGGCAATCTGGTTGGCGTCTATGAAACGCTGGAAGTAGTCGTCGATCTTCTGCAACCGCTCGGACGACATCCCGACCGACTCCGGTGTCACCGTCGGCAGGTCCTCGGCCGCTCGGAGTTGCCAGGTCGAGGCCGATACCACGACCGCCACACACAGACTGCCGACGATCAGACGCCCATGGCGCCAGCCGCTCTTCATCTTCGTCATGAAAACGATCTCCTTACGAGCGCACGCTAGCAGACATCCCTACACCGGACAACCTGGTTCACGGGGCGAGCGGCGCCAGCGGGATCACGCCAACAAGAGAGAAGGACCACCGGCTGGCATCGTCGAGATAGCGCTGATTCCCGATGACATCCCCGGCCCTGGGGAGCCCAGTCGCGACATAGTCGAGCGACCCCTCCACCTCGAGATGGCGCAGCCAGTTGTCCTTGCAGAGTCGGCTGACGGAAAAAAGCCGGTATCAGGTTCAAAGTTGAGTTTGTGGGTATAGACGCTGGCGGCGTCCGGTGTCTCGCCGGGACTGATCTTGTCGACGATGTCGAAGTGGCTCGCGACCCAGCCCCCCGTCTGCTCCGGTTCCAGGAGGGAGAGATTGAGCTCGAGCTCGATGCCGTTGTCCCGGATGGCGCCCTGACGGTCGGCTCGATCTTCACACTCGGCGCACGCACAAACGCGCAGCGCGGCTGGGCGGCG
>CAWWAF010000160.1:0-5379 GCA_963934795.1 uncultured bacterium | reverse complement strand
TGAAACCGGAGTCCGCCCTTGTAGGGTCCGATGGAGTTGTTGAACTGCACCCGGTAGGCGCGGCTGGTGCGAATCTGATTATCGTCGTCGAGCCAGCACACCCGAAACATGATGACGCGGTCCGGTTCGGTCATTCGCTCGAGAATACCCGCGTCCGTATATCTCGGGTGATCCCGCAGAAACGGCATCAAAGAGTTCACGACCTCCTCGACCGCCTGGTGGAATTCCGGTTCTCCCGGATTTCGACGAATGAGGCCGTTCATGAAGCTGGCCAGATCTGGGCTACCCATCGGTCAGTTGGTCCTTCCGGGGCGAGGCGCGGTCAACCCCGTCCCTACGACGCGATTCGTGCATCCGGTGCGGTTCACACCGCCGTACGGTCGAGCGGCCCGCTGATTCTCACAGGAATCACACGGGCCGCGCAGAACCAGACGGCAGCGACTAGACGCTGCAGCTCATGTCTTCGCCGCAGCACTGCGGTGACTTTACTTTGCCGTGACCATCGGGGCACTTGGCAATATCGACCGACCGGCCGTCGTCGAGCTTCAGGGTGTCGTGAACCAGCTCTTTGTCACAGGTTCCGCAGGTCATGGTGCCAACGCTCATGCCACACTTCGGACAGCTATAAATCGCCAAGTTGTTCTCCTTTGGATGAAATTGCGATACGTCGTTCTTGGTAATGCGGCCACGCCTATCGCCGTACGCGGGACCGACCGAGCCGTACGATCTTACCACCCGGGGACACGCGGCGCGAGCGCGCACCCGACGGGCAAACGGCTCCCCTGCCGGGCGCCACGCTAGCGCTTGACCGGCGTATCGGCTAGTGCCGCCAGCGCTTTTGAGACCTTGACGTAGGTTTCGTACTGACGTTGATACCGCTCCAATTGCTCTCGCTCCAGCAGGTCGTGCCCCGCCCGTATGTCGCTCGGGTCGGTGTCCCCGCTCTTGGCCTCGAGCGTTGCTGCACGACGTCGAAACTCGGCGTCGTGATCCCCTTCCCACGTCAGCCAATCAGCGGTCCACGTCGCGTGGGCAGTTTCAAGCAGCGCCGACCCAAAGGGAAATCGATGCGCCTCATCGCCGTCCAGTGACGCAAACGCCTCTGGGAAGCTCTGCCGCGCGGCCAAGGCGATGGGATGCCACGTGAGCAGCACTCGCGGCTCGGTGAGTGCCCGCTCCATGACAGGCCCAAAGGTTGCCAGCAGGCCGAGCACCTGGGCGTCGCGTCGACGCTCGCGGAGGACATCGTGGATACGGCGGCCACTCAGCCCACAGGCCAATACGACGGCTACCAGACCGACAACGATGGTGAGACTGGACATGGAGGGTTCGCTCAGGACGCGTACTGCAGGCCGACGAACAGTGGGATCTCGCCCAACTTGTCTCGACCCTTCAGGAATTGCAACTCGACCAGGAATGCCAGTCCAGCGACCGTGCCCCCGGCGGCGGTCACCAGGTCCACCGCCGCGCGCGCCGTGCCTCCGGTGGCGAGCAAATCGTCCACAATCAGAATCCGTTGCCCCGCTTCGATCGCGTCGTGGTGAATCTCGAGCGTGTCGGATCCGTATTCCAAATCGTAGGACTGTTGGATGGTGCGGGCCGGCAACTTGCCCGGCTTGCGTACGGGCACGAAGCCCGTTCCCAGTCGGTCCGCGACCGCTGTTCCGAAAATAAAGCCGCGACTCTCGATGCCGACCACCAGGTCGATCTGCGCGTCGCGAAATGGGTTGGCCAGACCATCGAGCGCCTCGCCAAGCCCAACCGGGTCCCGCAACAGCGTCGTAATGTCGTAATACAGGATGCCCGGCTTGGGAAAGTCGGGGACCTGTCGAATCTTGTCTTTGAGGTGCTGCATCTGGGTGTGCCTTTCTGTGGTCCGTCTTCAGACGCGGATCTGGAATAGCGGCGTCTGGCCGATGGGCGGAAGATCGGACACCGTGATGCTCACCACGTCCGCACCGGGTGGCCCCTGGTGGAGCGCCCGCTCAAACCGGTCTAGCCCGGCCTGGTCTCCCTCAGCCTGGGCCTCGACCCGGCCGTCTGGCAGGTTGCGAACGAATCCGCGAAGACCTTCACGAGCGGCCGCCCCGCGGGCAAAGAATCGAAATCCGACGCCCTGTACGCGGCCTTCGATGAAGAAATGTCGTGCTCGAATCACTGATGTCCTGGCGCCGGGTGGCTTGTCCTGCCAGCAGCGCGCGATTATATCCGACCGTGCGTGCCCGAGGGAGACCGAATGGTACAATGTGCTCGCCTTTCCCCACGTATCCCCGGCGTCGCCCATGGCAGTGAATCAGGTCATTATCGCTCGGCGCGGTTGGGACGACCGGCGTCGTGCCCCTGCTTCACTGAACGGTTCCGGGGCCCAGCAGGAGACACGCAAGATGGTGCGATTGCCCGGTTCGGTGCTCGTCGCACTCTCGCTGCTTGTGGCCACGCTGGGTTGGCACGCGAAGCCACCCGCCGTCGTTCTGGCGGTATCGATGCCACCGGTTCTCGGGCCCCTGGACGACGCGGCCGTGGCGCGTGCCATCAGCGACCTCGGGGCTCGGCCAGTGCCGCTCGAACTACGCGACCGTGGAGGACTTTTCTCCGGCGCGGGTGGCGGGTACCGGATCACGGTGTACACGCCCGACATCTGGGTGACACACCTGGCGCGGCAGGCTGCGCGCGTCGGTACGAGGTTGTCCGTGGCGGACGTGGGGGTGACCGATCGCGCGCCGGTGTTGCGAGTGGTCGCCTCACCGAGTGCGCCAACGGTCGGGGCATCCCGTTCCCACTCGTCGGCCGTGCTTCGGGTGACCGTGCTCGATGACCGGCGTCGGGGCGAGCTGATACCAGAGGACTCCCAGTCCTTCGCGGCCTCGCACCGCGTACTGCTGGGCAACGTGCGTGCACTCAATGGGATGGAGGCCACGTTTCATCTCGGGGCATTGGACGTGCTGCGTGGTGGGCCGGCCGGAGAGTTCTTCGTGCGGGTCGAGGGGACCGGCTACAGCAAGGACTTCAAGATCAAGCGCAAGCACCTCAGTCAGTTATCGATGTGAGGGCATGACGTCAGCATGACCCGACCGTCGCGCACACCCGTTGAGTTCATTGACCGCTATACCGGCGAACGGCGCACCGAGGATATCTATGGTGAGCGGTGGCTGCGGTGGGCTTATGAGACCGCATCAGGTCGACTGGCGACCAGGGCGGTGGTCAAGCGCGCGCTCTTCTCGCGCGCATACGGTTGGCGTATGGACGCTCCGTCCAGCCGCGCACGGATAGCACCGTTCATCGCGCAATACGGACTCGACGCCGCTGAATTCGAGAAAGCGCCGGCGGAATTCGCATCCTTCAACGAGTTCTTCAGTCGCCGGCTCAGCCCCGGCGCGCGACCCATCGATTCCGACCCTGCGCATGTCGTGTTTCCGGCGGATGGGCGTCACCTCGGTGTCCCGAACATCGACGACACCGACGGGTTGTACGTGAAGGGCCAAGCGTTCAATCTCGCGCGTCTGCTCGGGGATGTCGGGTTGGCCCAGCGATACCGCGGTGGCGTCATGGTGATCTCTCGCCTGTGCCCGGTCGACTACCACCGCTTCCACTTCCCCGCTGCCGGCACGCCGTCAGCACCGACACTCGCGCCGGGAGACCTCTACTCGGTGAACCCGATCGCGCTGCGTCGGAACATCGACTTCCTTATTCGGAACAAGCGCTTTCTCACGGTGCTGCGCACCGAGACAGCCGGCGACATCCTGTGCTTCGAGATCGGAGCCACCAATGTCGGCAGCGTCCGACACACCTACGTGCCAGCCGCGCTAGTGGCGGCAGGCGACGAAAAGGGGTTCTTTCAGTTCGGCGGATCGGCGACCGTCACGCTGTTCGAGCCCGGCACCATCGCGCTCGCAGATGACCTGGAGCGTCATTCCCGCGAACACATTGAGCTCTATGCCCGGATGGGGGACACGATGGGCCGTGTCCTGTGATGCCGCCCGACGCGGGTCCGAGGGCGCCTGGAATCTTCACTCGGCGCGCAGCACCTGTACGGGGTCGACTCGGCCGGCCTGCCGAGCAGGCAGCCAGGCGGCCAACGTGGCTACCAGGAGCAGCATGATCGTCGCGGCCGACCAGACGCACGGATCGTGCGCGTCGATTCTGTAGAGGAACTTGCTCACCAGCCTCGTGGTCCACCAGGATGCGAGCAGCCCCGCGAGCGCTCCCACGCCCACCGAGCGAAGATGTTCAGCGACGACCATGCGAGAGAGCGCGTGCGGCACGGCTCCCAGGGTCGCGCGGATACCGAGCTCTCGGCGACGTCCAGCGACCGCCATCGCGACCAGCCCCCAGACGCCGACACCCACCAGTAGCAGGCCTGCTCCGCTGGCCAGCACGGACAGGGCCATACGAAACCGCTGGACTCGGACGGACCCGGCGATGGCCTCCCCGAGCGCCTCCGCGAGCGCCGGCGATGGCCGACTCGAACGCACCAGAAACACCGCTGGGCCACGGTGTGACTGGGCCGCCGGTACCTAGATCTCACTAACGGGGCGCTCTTCCTGGGAGCCGAGCCGGGCGTTCTCCACCACGCCGACCACTGTGACGGTCAGGCCATCTCGTGCCAGTTGTTGCCCGACGGCCCGGCCAGTAGGCGCGCGCCGTGTCTTCACTGACGACCGCCAGGGGGCGCTCCGCGGTGATGTCGTCCTCGGTGAGCAGTCGTCCATCCAACCGCTCGAGTCCGGCCACGTCGAAGAACGCGCCGCCGATCGGGACCACGCTGACCCGACGCGGCTCGGCGCCAAGGGGCAACGCCAAATCCGATCCGGCGAGTCTCCCGTCCAGTAGGTTCACGCCAAGCGTCGCCACACCGCGCACCCCGGACACCCGCTCCATCCGAGCGACCGCCGCCTCCTGGCGGTCCGTCTATTCCTCCGCGGTCGGCGAGTCGGTCATCAGCAGCTCGACGACGGCCAGGCCGTCGTGGTCGAACCCTGTGTCGCCCGCCCGCAACACCGCGAAGCTGGTCAACAGGAGCGCGCCGGTCAGCACCAGCCCGACGGCGGCCTGGGCCGAAAGAAGGAAGGAACGGCCGCGCGAGCGCCCCGGCGTGGCGGTCATACCGCCCGTCAGGCCGCCCGCGATCGCCGCGCCGCTGGCAGTCCCGGCGGGCACCAGCGCGCACAGCACGATCGGGCCGATTGCCGCGAGCATGGCGAACGCGGCGACGCGCCAGTCGATGATTGGTGGCTTCAGCAGGCGCAGGTCCTGGGGCAAGAGCAAGTGGGCCGCCTGGAGGCTGGGCTGCGCCATGAGGAGCCCCAAGAGGTCGCCACATACCCCCCCCAGAGCCACTTCGGCGAGCAGCAGGAGGGTCAGGTCGCGCCAATCGACTCC
>CAWWAF010000159.1:0-5386 GCA_963934795.1 uncultured bacterium | reverse complement strand
ATGTCGCACCTGTTTGATCCATTGGCCCTCGGGCCGGTGACCATAGACAATCGGATCATGTTGTCTCCGATGTGCCAGTACAGCAGCGACGACGGGGTGGCCAACGACTGGCATTTGGCGCACTTGTTGCAATTGGCCATGGGCGGTATGGGATTGGTCATGACCGAGGCTACCCATGTGTCCGCGCAGGGGCGCATCTCGCCACACTGCTTGGGACTCTATTCCGACGCGTGCGAGACCGGCCTTGCCCGGGTGATTCGAGCCATTCGGGCGCATCGCGAGTGTCCGATCGGCGTGCAGTTGGCCCACGCGGGCCGCAAGGGCGCCAACCAACGCCCGTGGGACGGCGGGGGGGCGCTGCCGGTCGACCAGACCTGGCCCATCGTGGCTCCTTCGGCCCTTGCGCATGCCGAGGGGTGGCAGACGCCGGAAGCATTGGATGAGGCGGGCCTCGCCCGAATCAAAGAGGAGTTCGTCGAGTCAGCTCGCCGCGCGGCGCGTGTCGGCTTCGATGTGGTCGAGGTGCACGCGGCGCACGGTTATCTACTGCATCAGTTCCTGTCACCGCACGCCAACCGGCGCCAGGACAACTATGGGGGCAGCGCCGAGGCCCGGCGGAGATATCCGCTCGAGGTGGTCGAGGCCGTGCGCGCGGTGTGGCCTGCAGATAAGGCGTTGGGCCTGCGCGTCAGCGCCACCGACTATATTCCCGATGGGCTGTCGGTCGAGGACGTGTGCGATTTCGTGGCGGCAGCCCGCGATCTCGGGTGCGACTTCGTCGACGTGTCCGGCGGTGGTGTCGCGGCGTCCCAGCGAATCAACCTCGCTCCGGGCTACCAGGTCGACTACGCGACCACGATCAAGAAGGCGGTTGGGCTTCCCACGTTCACCGTAGGCCTGATTACGAATCCCACGCAGGCCAATGAGATCATCACGAGCGGACGTGCCGATGGCATCGCCATGGCGCGGGCCTTCCTGCGCAATCCGCGCTGGGTGTGGGATGCCGCTGACGAACTCGGAGCCGAGGTGTTCTGCCCGCCGCAGTACGTCCGGGGGCGACATGCCCGGCACATCGCCGGTCTCGCGCGTCCGCCTCTCGACACCGAGTGAACCCCGCCGGCCTCGGGTGGCCGTCCGCATCGCGATGAACTCGGTCCTAGCGAGCCGGGCGCGAACCCGCGATGGAGGGACATGCGTGACACCGTCTGCGAGTCTGAAGGTCGCGTCGTGGGCCGAACGGTCAGAACACACCGGGCACGACCCGCCACCGCACCCGGGTTGTATACCGCGCATAGACAGGGTCCTGTCGCAGTGTCTCCTCCTCGTAGGCAGACCTGACGAGAAGCGCGACATCCGCGGTTGCTAACGCCGCCACGTTCCACCAACTTGGGTTCGCGACGAGGAAGGCGCCGTGGGTAAACAGATAGCCTAGGTAGATCGGGTGGCGCACCAAACGGTAGAGCCCGGACGACACAACCCCACGGTTGGCGGGCAGCAGGCCAAAGCTGCGTCCGAGCGACATATTGGCGACGACCACAATCGCAAGACCGACGGCGGATACCGCGGCCGTCATCATCTCCACTGACGGCCATATCCCATCGCTCGGCCGCAGCAGGAAGGGGCCCAGGATGGAGATCCCTGCAATCAGTCGGGTCCGCCACCGGCGGTCGACCGTACCGGCTTTCCGGCGCGCCAGCGTCAGTACGACCACGAGTAATTCGCTCGCCAAGAGCAACAGGCCGGTGGGGCGACCGCTGATCAGCGCATCTTGGCCAACGGGAAACGCCAGACCCAGGAACAGCCCGACAATCAGGGCTCGGGCGACGAGGTCGGGCAGGTCTATCCGCAACCGCGGGTGACTGGCGGGTGCCCGGGTCTCCGTGTCTGTGTCCGCGGAGTAGGGGCGTATCGGATTCGCTCGGGCCGGGACGACGAATGGCGCGGTCGCCGGAAGACGGTGCGCGGATTGAGTCATGACGCCACCGCCACTGAGTCGTCGCCCGCGGTCTCGGCGACGAAATACGTGCCACAGACCGCGTCGAGAAGTTCCGTGGTTACCACCGGCTCACGCTTGTGATACCGACACAGTGTGACGACCTGATTGATCAGATCGCGGGGATGGCATCCACGCATCTCGATTCTACGCGGCCTGTAGTACGCCTCCCGCAGATAGTCGACCATCGACGGGTCGAAGCCCAGATTGTGCCCCCGACAGGCCTGCGAGAAGATGCGGCAGAATTGCTCGTAGGTTGGGTTCTGGGCCAGGACCTTGTACGGAATACGTCTCAGAAACGCTTCGTCGGCGAGCGACCGAGGGTCGAGATTCGTGGCGAAGACGATGAGCACGTCGAACGGGCTCTCGAACTTGCGGCCCGTGTGCAGCGTGAGGAAGTCGATCTGGGCCTCGAGCGGCACAATCCAACGGTTCAAGAGGTCGCGCGCCGGCACGCGCTGACGACCGAAGTCGTCCATGATGAGGACCCCGCCGTTCGCCTTGAGTTGGACCGGCGCTTCGTAGAAGCTCGAGTTTGGGTTGAATGTGAGGTCGAGCATGTCCAGCGTCAGTTCGCCCCCGACTGTGATCACCGGACGTTGGACCCGGATCCAGCGCTGATCGGTGGAGTCTGCCGACCGGATCAGCGCGCTGTCCTCTTCGCCCCGCACCGCCGTGTGAGTGACCGGATCGAACAGCTGGACGGTTTGTCCGTCGATGTCCAGGGCGTGCGGAATGTAGAGGTCGCCGCCTAGCACGCGCCCGATGCCCGCGCCCATGGCGCTCTTGCCGTTGCCGGGTGACCCATAGAGAAAGAGCGCCCGCCGGGCCGTGATGGCTGGCCCGAGTTGGTCGACGATCTCCGGGCTGAGGACCAGCGGATGGAGACCGGCCGCGAAGGAGTCGCCACGGAAGCCAGGTCGGGCGCGTCGCCACTGGGCTTTGATGGTCGCGGCGATATTGGTGGTGCTGCTCACCCATGACCCGGCTCGCCAGTCGGCGGTCGGTCAGGCGCTCGCGGCCGGTGCGGCTGGCGTCAGCCACGTCATTGGATCCCCCGGTCAGGCCCGGTCCGCCGGTGCGGCGACAGCACCGAACACGCTGTTTGGCATCGAGGGCGTGCCGAGTGGCGGCGAAGCTCTCAGGCTGACCAGTCAGGTCACGATCGAAGCGGTTGGGTTTCTGCTCGGCGTGCTTTTCTTGTTGGTCATTTTGTTCATTGACGACGGCGTCGTGTGGCACGGACTGGTGGTCATCTTCGGGGTGGCACTGCTCGTGTTTGCGGTGATGCGGCCACCGCCGCCGGTCGGTGCGCAGCCGCCCACGCCAGAAACAGTGGCCGTCGCGGATGAGACCGGCGGCGGCGGGTAGCCGATCCCACCGAGCGCCTACGGTGTCAAGCTGGCGGTGTAGGCGACGATGTTGACGATGTCCTCCGGAGTGAGCTCGGCCACCGTGGCGTCCATCAAGTCTGACCACGCACCATTGCGGGCGCCGGTTTGCAGGTCGTAGAGCTGGCGAGCGAGGTAGCTCGGCGACCGGCCCGCGAGCGCGGGTACCGGGCCGAGACCGCGCAATCCGGGGCCGTGACAGACGGCGCACGCTTCGGTCTTGCCATTGCCACTCGCGAGCTGCTCCCCCCGCGCGATTGCGCCAGTGGGGACGTAGGCGACAAAGCTTGACGCGTCATCACGCAAGTGTGTGCGATGCAGATCCTCCGGTGTCTCGACCACCCTGGTGCCGATTGGCTCCGTGCCGCCACCTTCAATCACCTGGTGGATCCATCCCGCCAATCTGGTTCTTGGCACCATGTCGGTCTCGACCACCCGAACCCACGGCTTGTAGTCCATCGACGAGAAGTACTCGGCCGCCACCCGAGCCTGCGCATCGGTGGCCGCCAGGCCGATTCGCTGCATGAACGCCGGTGGTCCCATTCGCGGCTCGCCCGTCGTGCGGAGGCCGTTTCGCCAGTCGGTCATCTGTTGCACGATGTAGTCGTAAGGTTGGCCGGCCACGCTGGCATTCTCCGGTTTGCCTTGGCCGTTCGGCAGGTGGCAATAGCCGCACGCTGCGATTCCGTCACCGCCGCCCGTGGCAACCAGTTCCGGCATGGGGGGGTGGCCGTCGGGATGCCAATCGGGTGGTCCGGCGGCGATACTGATCGCCGACCGAGGCATGGACACACTGGAGCCTGGGACAGTGACGACCTCCGCGGGGTCGTCCGCCTCGGCCGCGCCTGACGTCGGTTCATTGAGCACGTAGGCCCACGGCAACACCGCGGCGGCGCCCTCGGCGTCCGGTTGCTGCGCGTGGGTGGGCGAACTCCACGCAGTGATGGCCATAGCGAGCGCGACAATGCGCGCGGCGTGATGAATCATGTGCGTCCTCCAGCCAGAATGATAGACGGTGCGGGTCGAGCGTACCCGATCGAGCGTGCCCGTGGGAATGCGACCGGCACGCCGCCAAGCGACGGCCGGCGGCTGGCGGCGGCCAACGGGCTACGTCTCTACCGCTATAATCCACCGACGGTTCATTCTCCCCCCGGCGGGTTCCCACGGGGAGGCACCACGACAACAGGCATCTTGGGAGGTTTTTCTCTGGACACTCCGGTAGCTGTGCGTAGTCCGAGTGTTGCCATTACCGGGGCCAACAGCGCGGTCGGCAAGCGCTTGCTGACCCGTCTCCTGGATGAAGGCGGCGGCGCCGGCGGCAATATCCGGATCGTGGCGGGCGTACGCCGCCAGCAGGCGCTGGAGGACCTTCCGCGTGCGGCGCAGATCACCCCGGTGCTCATCGATTACGACCGACCAGATAGCCTGGTCGCCGCGCTGAAAGATGTCGACCGGGTCGTGCACCTCGCCGGTATCCTCGTCGAGAGCAAGACCACCGACTATCAGACGGCGAACGTGGATACGACCCGTGCGCTCATTCAGGCGGCTCAGTCGACGGGTGTGCGCCATGTCGTCTTTATCAGTTCGCTCGGCGCGGACCCGCACTCGTCAAATGGCTACTTTCGTTCCAAGGGCGAGGCAGAGCAGGTGGTAGCCGACTCGGGGATCGACGCCACCATCATTCGGACCCCGCTGCTGTTGGGCCCGGACACCTCTGGCGGCCGCGCGCTTGTCCGCACCGCGTCGCAGCCCTCGGTGCGGGTTCTGGGGGGAGGCGCGCACCGCCTGCGTCCGCTCGACATCGATGATCTGTGCGCCGGTATCGTCGGATGCGGCCAGCCGCCGGTAGCCGGAGTCAGGACGCTCGATCTGGTGGGGCCCACCACCCTGAGCTATCGCGAACTCATCGAGCGAACGGCGAGTCGGCTGGGGCGCACGACCACGGTCGGCTCGACGCCCGTGTGGTTGGCCCGATTGGGGTCTGGTCTCGCCGGATTGATCC
>CAWWAF010000158.1:0-5402 GCA_963934795.1 uncultured bacterium | reverse complement strand
CGTCTGCCTACGCAACGGCCAGGGTATGTCGCCGTGCGGCCGCTGCGATGCGTCAGACGGGGGTTGGGGCGTCGATATGGGCGCCCGCGATTAACGCCCGCAATCGGTCGGGGTCGGTCGCCGTCGTCTTGCACATGAACCCGCTCTTGTGTGCGAAGTGGACGTCTGCCTCGTCTTGCACGCGCGAGAAGTCGAAACGCGGATGGTCCTCATACCGCCCGATGCCGTACCCGTCGCCACGTCGGTCGGGGTACACGATGACCTGAATGACATCGCCGAGGCCTTCGGATCGGATGTACATCGCCACCGCGGTGCTCGGCTCGTCGCTCCCCGGATCGGTGCGCGGCAGAAAGAGCGCTTCGATGGTCTCAGCCGCGTGGGGAATCGACCACCGCTCGACGTGGGCGGCCGCGAATGCAATGCGCTCTCTGGCCTTGTGCAGGTGCGCCAACAGATCGTCGCCCACCATCCGCATGAACTCGTACACCGTCTCGCCCGGCTGATGCGACGGTGACTGGGCAAACCGTCGAAGCAGCGTCATGTCGATCGGCGAGTTGAGCTGCGAGATCGCTTTGCGCGGGACACCCAGCCATTCGGCCGTCTTTTTGGGGCCGCGGCTGTCGAACCACTCGGCGACCTCGAGCCAGTCGCAGAAGTGACGCGCGTCCTCGTAGAGACCGAAATGTTGCAGCACGAGGCTCAGCGCGCAGATGGGCGGGTGGTCGCGGTCGAAGTGATGGTGGTCGAAGTTGGATTTCGCCGATTCATGTCTGGCCCCGATGTCGACGACGGCGATGGACGCATCGTTCAGGTCGTCGTCGGTGGGGTCTCGGCGGACCACCGGGGCGCCGTGTCTGGCGACCATTAGGCAGACGGCCAGCAGGTCATCCTTGTGGGCTCCGCCCGGGTGCGTGACGATGGTCTGGATCATAGGCCGTTCTCGTGTCGCGGTTCAGAGGTGGGAGCACAGGCGCTTCCGGTTGCGCAAGCGCGCCATTCACCCGCACCGGGCGCGCCGAGCGCCAATTGGTTCGGCCCCACGCCGCCAGGGCTGGGTCGTCGACGGAACCTCGTTCGTCTCAGGCACAGAAGGGCCGGTCGGAAAGATCGAGAAGGCCAAGCCGGTCTCACCTGCCGGCTGGTCAGCGTTGCCGGCGGCGCGACCAAGCTCGGCGATGACGCGTCGGTAGAAGCGTGTGTAGCCATCGCCTGCAGAGGGTCTGCCCACAACCAACGCCGCCGTGATGGCCCGGCGAAGCGCCGGCGCCGGGGTTGTTGCGGTCAATTCCAGAAACGTCTTGATTGTCATACTGTTCTTATAGAAATATTTCACGGTTGCAAAAATATCGAATCGACGGATCAAAAAAAGTGACGTCACCCACTTCTGACGGCGACGAGCACCTGTTCCACCTCAGCGAGTGTGTCCCGGTTGACCCTTGCCACCAGACACTTGCCGCGCTTCTCGGTGACGATAAGGTCGGCATTGACCAGTTCTTTGAGATGATGGCAGATGGTCGGGGCCGTGAGCGTGAGTGCTTTCGCGACCTCTCGGACACGGCATTCGGCGTCGATCTCCGGGTCGTTGTTGTGAGCGATTCCCAAGTAGAGCGCGAGTCGATGCTCATGAGCCAACGCCTTCATGATTTTGGCCAGCCGCTTGGTGTTGAGCGTCGTCATCGGTCGTCAGTTTTCATGCTGTCACTTGGATACTTCGACAACAATCGAATTGTACGGATGTGTGCCTCCGATGTCAACACGCCGTGTCTCAATGGCCGGTTTCAATGCCATGGCTGGAAGCGTTCGCTGGGCACTCGAAGTTGACAAATCCATCCCGCCCTGGGGTGACCGCTCCGCTGTGTCATGCTGGGGTTGCTACGACAAAACCATGACGTCCGTCGAGCGGGCGGCGGAGACTATGCGGAGGGCATGACATGGCTGACTACAAACTGCTCGGCAAGAACTACCAGACCCCGGATCTGTATGCGAAGGTCACCGGGCGGTCGAAGTACGCGGAGGACCACCGGGCCGAGGGCATGTTGTTCGCGAAGCTACTGGTCAGCCCGATGCCCCACGCGCGCGTGCGGTCCATTGACACCAGTCGGGCCGAGGCGCTCCCGGGTGTCGAGGGCCTCCTGACGGCCGACGACCTTCCGGATGTGGCGGCGCCGAACGAGTCGGCCTTGACCAATGAGCCGAGATACGAAGGCGAGCCGATTCTGGCCGTGGCCGCGGTGGATGAACTGACCGCCGCCAACGCGATCGAGCTCATCGATATCGACTTCGAACCGCTTGAATTCGTGCTCGATCCCCTCGACAGCCTTCGTCCCGGCGGACCGAACGCCCGCACCGAGGGCAACACCACGCTCGGGCGGGAACTGGGCGAGATCAAATGGACCGAGGCCGACGTGGCGGGATTGGCGCCAGGCGAGATTCCGATGGCGGCCACCGCGGGCGCGGAATGGGAGTATGGCGACCTCGCGGCCGGCTTTGCCGAGGCGGATGTTGTCGTCGAGGAGCACTCCTACCATCAGTCTCTGTCGCACCAGCCGCTCGAGAGCCGGACGACCATGGCGTACTGGGAGGGCGGGAAGCTCTATGTCTACCCGTCCGTCCAGAGTACGGCCCGCTCTGTGGGTCCGATGGCCAGATGGGGCGGGGTCGAGCCGTCGGAGGTGGTCCTCATCAACGAGTTTACTGGCGGGGGATTCGGCAGCAAGGGCGCTGGCTATCCACAAGCGCAGATTCCGATCCTGTTGTCGAAGAAGATCGGCAAACCGGTGATGATGCGGGTCACACGGCGTGACGAGACCGCGTTTGGCAAGGCGCGCCCGGGCGTGCAGGCGCGGATCAAGCTCGGGATGCGCCGCGACGGCCGGATCACGGCGGTGGACATCCACGCCATCGGCGACGGCGGCCCCTATGGACGCTCTGGCGACCACAACAATGTCGGTGTCATCGGGTCGCTCGCGTACACACCGGTGGCGATGCGGATGCGGGGCACTGGCGTGTATACCAATACGCCCCCGCGCGGCGCGCAGCGGGCGCCAGGTGGCGAGCAGTCGATGACGATGCTCTCGCCCATCATCCAGAAAGCCGCCAAACAACTTGGCCTGGACCAGGTCGAGGTACTGAAGGTCAACGCCCCGGAGGGCCAGGCCACGTTTGGGGCTCCGGGGCGAGACGGCCGGCAGAGCCATGTGACGAGCGCGTTCGCCAGGGAGGCGATCGACAAGGGGGCCGAACTGTTCAACTGGCGCGAACGGGTGCAGCGCCGCGGCCGGCGCAACGGTTCGAAGGTGACCGGCATTGGCGTCGCGCTGAGTACGTTCGCGGCCGGCGCGTCCGGCGTCGATGGGCTGTTCGTCATCAAGCCAGACGGCCGGATGTATATCAAGTCTGGCATCGGGCCCCTGGGCACGGGATCCACCTTCGACATGAGTCGCGCGGCGGCCGAAGGCATGGACATGCCGTGGGACCGGTGCGAGGTGGCCTGGGGTAATAGCAACGAGCATCTGCCCTGGAGCTGTACGCAGGGCGGCAGTTCCACGACTCACGCTCATACCAGAGCGAACTGGGCGGCGGCGCTCGATGGCCGCCGGAAGGTGCAGGAAATAGCGGCCCGGGATCTGGGTGGGTCGCCGAGCGACTACGAGATCGGCGAAGAGCGGGTGTATCGGCGGGGGAATCGCTCGCAGGGGATGAGTTTCGCCCGGGTCGCCGAGCGGGCCATCGCCCTCGGTGGCAAGTATGACGGCCATGAGCTACCGGAGGACATCAACGGGATGACCACGAGATCGGCGACGGCACTCGCCGGGCAGGGGCTCATGGGTGTCGCGAAGGACAACTTCGAGGAAGGCGGTCGGCGGATGTCGTTCGTCGCCGGGTTCGCTGAAGTCGAAGTGGACGTCGAGACCGGCGCCATCAGGATGGTCGACTACGCGGCGGGATGCGATGTCGGCACCGTCATTCATCCGAAGAACTTCGAGGGACAGGTGTTCGGTGGAGCGATTCAGGGATTCTCGGTGGCCCTGAGTCAGAAGTGGGTCTACGACCGGCGGTGGGGACTGTTGGTGTCGAAGAAGTTCTACAGCAATCGGCCGCCGGGCATCCTCGACGTGCCCTACGAGCAGCCGATGAAGTGGGGAGCCGTTGATTTGCCGGACCCGTTCAACCCGCTGGGCGCGAAGGGGATCGGCGAAGCGGCGCAGGGCGCCGGTTCGGGCGCTGTCGTCAACGCCGTCGCCGATGCGCTGGGGCAGGAAGACGGCGACTTCTTCCGGTCGCCGATCACCCGCGACATGATTCTGACGCAGCTCGAGCAGGCACCGATGGGTCACGACAGGCTGACGGCGCACGTCTGAGGAAGCAGGGCGTCAGCACCACTAGAACGCCTCGACGAACGCGCGCCGTTGCTGGACGCTCCCGAACATCACCAGCTCCGCCCCCGAGCGCAGGAGCATCTCGCTGTGCAGTTGGGTAACCAGTTCCCCGGCTTGACGCACGGCGACGACACTGAGACCACTCTTGGACCCAATCCCGGAGTCGGCCAGTCTCACGTTCTCGAGCCGGGCCGGGAGACGCATGGAGAAGAGATCCACCCCTTCACCGAGAATGACGATCGGGTGGCCGGCGATGACCGACAGCACCGCCTCCGCCCCCAACGCCGAGTAACTCAGCGCGAAGTCGGCTCCCGCCCGGTGAATCGCCTCAAGGTTGCGGTCGTGGGTGATTCGGCTACTGATCCGCAGGTCCGGCTTGAGGCGACGGCAATACACCGCCAGGTATACGTTCACGGCGTCGTCGTTCGTCGACAGCAACACTGACGGCGCATCTTCGAGCCCGGCCTCGCGGAGCACCTCCCGGTCGTTCGCGTCACCGACGAAGACCTGGTCCGCGATGGTCTGCAACCGCGACTGTAGCTGGGGGTCACGCTCGACGACGTGTACCGTCGCCCCCTTGGCCTTGAGCGCCTTGGTCGCGGCTTCGCCGACCGTCCCTGCGCCGATCACGATGATGGGGGCGTCCGACGGCGGCGGCGTCTCGAGCAGCTCCTCGAGCGCACGCAGCTGCTCCGCCAAACCCACGACCACCACGATGCTGTCGGCTGCGAGACGGGTGCCGGGAAACGCCGGCTGCAGCCGTCCCCGATGCCACACGCCGACGATGTTCAGACCCGTCCGTTCCCGCAACCGGGTTTCTCGAACGGCCAGCCCCTCCAGCGGGCCGTTTCGTACCGAGAACTCGGCAATCTGCAGCACGTCATAGCTACCCAGGAGATCCGCGGTGCCCAGTCCGGCGCTGACCCGGTTGGCGAGGTACTCGCCGAGTCGCTGTTTGAGCGGCAGCACGTGGGTGCATCCGCTGAGCTCGAGGATGTCGGTCGAGTCTTCTTGCTCGACGAT
>CAWWAF010000157.1:0-5680 GCA_963934795.1 uncultured bacterium | reverse complement strand
TTCATGGCAAGTCCAGTTCGGATACCACACGGCACCGGGTCGCCCATCAACCCCATCGCGATGTTCTAGGATTCATCCGCGCGACGATCTGCGGTAAATTAGACGGTTCATGGGTAAGACACTTCTCAAGAAGGTCTGGGACCTTCACACCGTTCGACCGTTGTCGACGGGGCAGACACAGCTCTTCATCGGGTTGCATCTGATCCACGAGGTCACGACGCCACAGGCGTTCGACATGTTGCGGGCACGCGGTGCAGGTGTGGCGTTTCCGGACCGGACGTTCGGTACGACCGACCACATCATTCCAACGTTGGATCAGGCCCGGCCATTCCAGGACGTGCTGGCCGAAGCCATGCTGTCGGCGCTGGAGCGGAACTGTTCTGCATACGACATCCCGCTGTGGAATCTTGATAGCGCGCACCAGGGTATCGTCCATGTCATCGGTCCGGAGCTGGGTTTGACGCAGCCGGGGATGACGATCGCGTGCGGCGACAGCCACACCTCCACTCACGGTGCGTTGGGGGCGGTGGCCTTTGGCATCGGCACGTCGCAGGTCCGCGACGTGCTGGCCTCGCAATCGCTGGCATTCGACCCGCTGAAGGTCCGACGCATCGAGGTGAACGGCACGTTGGGCGACGGCGTGTTTGCGAAGGACGTGATTCTGGAGATCATCCACCGGCTCGGTGTGCAGGGGGGGGTGGGCCATGCCTACGAGTACGGGGGCACCGCTGTCGATCGGATGAGTATCGACGAGCGGCTGACCATGTGCAACATGTCGATTGAGGGTGGCGCACGGGTTGGGTATGTCAACCCGGACCAGATCACATTCGACTATCTGCGCGGACGTCGGTTCGCGCCGAAGGATGACGCGTTTGACCGGGCGGTCTCGTGGTGGCGATCCATCGCGTCGGACGCGGACGCGAACTACGACGACGTGGTGGAACTGGCGGCGGCGGAGATAGAGCCCCGCGTGACGTGGGGCATCAACCCGGGACAGTCTGTCGGAGTCAGTGAGCGTATTCCGGTCAGTGGCACGGCTGGGGCGAATGGCGCCGTGGCCGAGGCACTTGAGTTCATGGGGCTGACCGGCGGTGCGCCCATCAAGGGGACCAAGGTGGACGTGGCCTTTGTCGGGTCCTGTACGAATTCCCGGCTGTCCGACCTGCGGGAAGCGGCGCGGATCGCCAAGGGGCAGCAGGTGGCGTCGCACGTGACGGCACTGGTCGTGCCCGGATCGCAGGCGGTGCGTGTCGCGGCTGAGCGCGAAGGCCTCGACCAGGTCTTTCGCGAGGCGGGGTTCGAGTGGCGCGGCGCCGGGTGTTCGATGTGCCTGGCAATGAATCCCGATCGACTCGAGGGGAATCAGCTGTGCGCCTCGTCGTCCAATCGAAATTTCAAAGGTCGACAAGGCAGCCCGACGGGCCGCACCTTGCTGATGAGCCCGGCCATGGTGGCGGCCGCCGCGCTTGCCGGCGAGGTGGCTGACGTTCGCGACGCATTGTAGGCCTCACGATCTCACAGGGAAATAGAACCGTGTCCAGCCGTGAAATAGATCGCATCGAGGGTTCCGCGCTACCGCTACGCGGCAACAACATCGACACCGACCGGATTATCCCGGCCCGGTTTCTCAAGGCCATCACCTTCGACGGTCTCGGGGATCACGTCTTTGAGGATGACCGGGCGGCGCGGCCGGACCACCCGTTCTCGAATCCGGTGTATCAGGAGGCACGGATCATCCTCGCCAATGACAACTTTGGCTCCGGCTCGTCGCGCGAGCATGCGCCCCAGGCCTTGAATCGATGGGGCATCGACGCGTGTGTGGGTGAGTCCTTTTCCGAGATCTTCCGGGGGAACTCGCTCGCCATCGGTCTGCCGTGCGTCACCGTGTCTCCCGGCGACATGGGTCGCCTGATGGACCTGGTTGAGCACACCCCGGACACGGTCTTCGCGTTGTCGCTGTTGGATCGCAGCCTCGCCGTGGCCGGACAACGGATTCCGATCGGTGTCGACGATTCTGTCCGCGACGCCTTTCTTGCCGGTACCTGGGATGCGACCGGATTGCTGCTCGACGATTTCGACGTCGTCCGGGGCGTCGCCTCCCGCCTACCTTACATCCGCGGCTTCTAGTAGCCAGCCGTCGGGCCTCCGGATTATCGGCACGTCGTCGCCGGGAGGCGCACCGCTACGGGTCGACGGCGTGCGCCTGGGCGGCGGTGAGGAAGGCGGCGGCGACGTGCGAGACCTCGCCGGTTCGGCGATGCACCAGCCGCAGGTCGCGCGGCATCCCGAGTTTGGGAACCCGTACCGCCACAAGCTGCTTGCGCGCGATTTCAGACAGCGCGCACCGACGCGGCAGCAGCGCGACTCCTAGCCCCATCTCGACCGCGCGCTTGATGCCGTCCAGACTGGCCAGCGAAATCTGGATGTTGATGGGCGCCTGCTGCTCCTCGAACAGTCTCAGCACACGCTCACGCCTGGGTGAATAGTCGTTGTGGGCAATGACCGTCTGTCGGCCAAATTCCTCCATGGTGATCTGCCGCCGGGTAGCCAGCGGATGCCGTGGGTGCGCCAGCATCACCAGTTCGTCCACCCCCAGCCGCACCGAGAGCAGGCCACGTTCGGCCGGTTCGAAGGTGACAAAGCCGAAGTCGAGACTCCGATTCAGCACCTCGCCTGGAATCTGCCGCGAGGGTACCCGTCGCATCTCGACCTGGGCTGAGGGGTGCGCTTCGCGAAACTGCTCCACGATCGGGAGGAGGATGTGCACGGCTGCCTCGTTGACACCGATCGTCACCCGCCCATGTCTGAGCTCTTGCAGCTCGCGCACCGCCTGCTCGGCTTCGTTTCTCAGTCGGGTCAGCCGCTCTGCGTAGTCAAGCAGGATGGTGCCTGCCTCAGTCAAACGCCCGCTCTTGGAAGACCGGTCGAATAGGCGTTCGCCCAACTCTCTCTCAAGCCGCCGGATCGCTTGGCTAATGGCGGGTTGGGTCCGATGGAGACGCGTCGCGGCCCGCGAGAAGCTGTGTTCAGCCGCTACGACCTGAAAGACTTCGAGCTCGTTCAATTCCATCGCGTTTTGCAATATAACAAAAACTTATTAAATTGTAATTATTATAATCTTGACATTATATGCGACTCGATTTGAAGTAGAGGTGACCTGGCGTGCGTTACGCCAAGACAAGGAGGACGCGGTGGCGGACAAACTGATCATCTTCGACACGACGCTGAGAGACGGCGAGCAGGCCCCGGGGTTTTCCATGAACACCCCGGAAAAACTCCGACTGGCCCGCCGACTGCAGTCGCTGGGGGTTGACGTGCTCGAGGCCGGTTTTCCGATTGCGTCCCGTGATGACGCGGAAGCCGTGCGCCTGATCGCGACGGAGATCAAAGGCCCGGTGATTGCCGGGCTGGCCCGTTGCGAGCGGGCGGACATTATCAGCGTAGCCGAGTCGGTCAAGCCGGCCGAACGGGCTCGCATTCACACCTTCATTGCAACGTCGGATCTGCATTTGGAACGCAAACTGCGGATTTCGCGCGACGACTGTTTGCAAGCCATCGTGGACAACGTGTCATTGGCGCGCACGTTCACCGACGACGTGGAGTTCTCAGCGGAAGACGCGACGCGTACCGACCCTGAATTTCTCTGCCGCGTCGTGGAGACGGCCATTGCCCGTGGCGCCACGACCATCAATCTTCCGGATACGGTCGGCTACTGCACGCCGGATGAGATCGAGCAGTTCTTTGTCGACGTCATCGAACGGGTGCCCAACTCCGACAAGGCCGTGTTCAGCACCCATTGCCACGACGACCTGGGGCTGGCGGTGGCGAACTCGTTGGCGTCCGTGCGCGGTGGCTGCCGTCAGATCGAATGCACGATCAACGGCGTCGGCGAACGGGCCGGTAACGCGTCGCTCGAAGAAATCGTGATGGTGACCAAGGTGCGCGGCGACCGATTCCCCTTTACGACCGGCATCGACGCCACCGGCCTTCTTGGCGTAAGCCAGCTCCTGTCAGAACTGACCCACGAGCCGGTGCAGGCCAACAAGGCCATCGTGGGACGGAACGCCTTTGCCCACGAAGCGGGTATTCACCAGGATGGTTTCATTAAAGACCGCCGCACCTACGAAATCATGTTGCCGGCCGATGTCGGGGTGGCCCAGTCAACGTTGGTCCTCGGCAAGCACTCTGGACGACACGCGCTCAAGCATCGGTGCGAGGGGCTGGGATTCGAGTTGAGCCGACTCGAACTGGACCGCGTGTATCGTGCGATGATTGAACTGGCTGATCGCCAGAAGACCATCGAGGATACGGACCTGTCGGCGATCGTCGCCGACATACGGGCATCGGAATCGGTCGGCGCCGCGTAGCGCCCGCTGCACACAACGCCAGCCAGTCCTACGACAACGCGATAGCCTCGTACCTACGGGCGTCAGGCCGGCTGTCTTGCGGCCCGACGCGACACCGTTCACGTTCGTCACCCCAAGACCCCTGAGCATTCAACATGCATTCGACTATCGTTTTGTTGCCGGGCGACGGCATTGGCCCCGAGGTGACCCGCGCCGCCGAACAGGTGCTGCGGGCTGTCGCGGACCGGTTCAACCATACGTTTACCATCAGTGCTCACCCCATCGGCGGCGCCGCACTGCGGGCTGGTGGACCGCCGCTACCGGACGCCACCCGCGAGGCGTGTCTCGCCGCGGATGCGGTCTTCCTCGGCGCGGTTGGTGACCCGGATTTTGATACGGGCCCCAGCGCGGGGCGCCCAGAAACGGCGTTGTTACAGTTGCGCCAGGCGCTCGGTGTCTTCGCGAATCTTCGGCCGGCGCATGTGTGGCCGGGACTAGAGAACGGCGGCGCGTTCAAGCCCGAATTGGTCACCGGCTGCGACTTGCTCATCGTGCGCGAGCTAACCGGAGGCATCTACTACGGCGAACCGCGCGGGATGGCGGACGACGGCCAGTCGGCCTTCAACACCATGCGCTACTCGCGGCCGGAAATCGAACGCATCGCCGAAGTCGCGTTCAAGGCCGCGGCGGGTCGGCGTGGACTGGTGACGTCCGTGGACAAGGCCAATGTGCTCGAGACCTCACGGCTGTGGCGCACCGTCGTGACGGAGGTGGGTGCTCGCTACCCGGATGTCCAGCTCGCACACCAGTATGTCGACTCGTGCGCGTTGCTCCTGGCGACCACTCCGCTCCAGTTCGACGTCGTGCTGTCGGGGAATCTGTTCGGCGACATCCTGTCGGATGAGGCCGGTGCCGTCGTCGGCTCGCTCGGTCTGCTGCCGTCGGCCAGCATCGGCGGGAGCGCCGGCCTGTTCGAACCGGTGCACGGCTCGGCGCCTACCATTGCGGGCCAGGATATCGCCAATCCGATTGGCGCCATTGCGTCGGCCGCCATGCTCCTGCGCCATTCGTTGAACGCGGCGGTCGAAGCCGACGCGGTGGAGCAGGCGATCGGGGCGACTCTGGCGGCGGGCCATCGCACCGCGGATCTGCTCCTGCCGGGCAGCCCGGAGGCCATCGGAGGCGCCCGCATGGCGCAGGAAATCCTCGATCGAGTCATCCGGCCGTCGTAAACAAAGCGACGGCCGGAGTCGTCTCCTCCCTTCCGAACGCGAAGTTCCACCCTTAGTGTCCACTCGTCGGAGTCCCCGCCTTCATGCATATGTACCGGTCGA
>CAWWAF010000156.1:0-6100 GCA_963934795.1 uncultured bacterium | reverse complement strand
AATGGCGGAGAGAGTGGGATTCGAACCCACGGTAGAGTTACCCCTACACACGCTTTCCAAGCGTGCTCATTCAACCGCTCTGACATCTCTCCGCAGGGTGCCCTGGGACGGGCGAATATCCAGGAATGAGCGGCCTCGGGGGCAGTCTACCACGCGCGGTTGGGGGCGCCGTCGCTGCCAGGTGGCGACGGGGAAGCCGCTTGATTGGGTCTGGACCCGGGGATAGACTAGGGAGCCTCCGATCGACGACTGGGTCATCGGGAACCGCCGTTCGCCAGTCTGGTGACGGGTCGCAGCGCGGCTCGGATCCTGTGCGATCTCAGCCTGTGAACCGCGTCAGGGCCGGAAGGCAGCAGCGCTAAGGAGTCACTGAGATGTGCCGCAGGTTCTTCCGGGTCGCGACTGGGACTCGCCACCAACTGGCTGCCGGATTCTAGCGCCCACATTCCGACCTCCGGATTCCGATGGCCTATCAGGTAATCGCCCGTAAGTGGCGGCCCCAGCGATTCGATGACGTTGTGGGCCAGCGGGGCGTCACGCAGACGCTGCGCAATGCCATCGAACATGACCGACTGGCGCAGTCCTTTGTCTTTGCCGGTCCCCGCGGCGTCGGGAAGACCACGACTGCGCGGATTCTGGCGCGCGCCCTCAACTGCGTCACCGGACCGACGGCCAACCCCTGCGGCGAGTGCGACGCCTGTCTGGAGATCGCGGAAGGGCGCGATATCGACGTGCTCGAGATCGACGCCGCCACGCACACCCAGGTTGAAAACATTCGGGAAGTCATCATCGCCGGTCTGGCTATTCAGCCGGTGCGTGACCGCTACAAGGTGTTCATCATCGACGAGGTGCACCAGCTATCGTCCAGTTCGTTCAATGCGTTGCTGAAGTCCGTCGAGGAACCGCCGCCGCATGTCGTCTTCATCATGGCGACCACGCTGCTCGACAAGATCCCGGACACCATTCTGTCGCGCTCGCAGGTGTTCGAATTTCGGACCATCGGCACCGCGGCCATCACCGACCAGCTGAGCACGATCGCCAAAGCCGAGGGGGTGGCGATTGATGCGCCCGCGCTCGCGCTGATTGCGCGGGCCGCCGATGGCAGCATGCGCGACGCCCAGAGCGCTCTCGATCAGGTGATTGCATTCGCGGGCGATGCGGTGACCGTCGACGAGGCCGCGTCGGTGCTGGGGCTGGTGGGCCGCGACACCGTCTTTGATGTGGCTGAAACGGTGGCCGACGAGACGGCGCCGCGCATATTCGAATTGGCGGGTCGGTTCATCGAGTCTGGCTACGACCTGCGGGCGGTGTGCCGCGAACTGTCGCGGTTGGTGCGCGACCTGCTCGTGCTGAAGGTGGACCCCAGCCGGCTCACGGATCCCGAGATTGCCGCTGAGGCGGAGCGCGACCGTCTCCAGGCGCTGGCGACCCGTTTCTCACGGGAAGACCTGCTACGGGGTTTTGACGTGCTGTCGCGCGCCGAATTCGAGATCAGAAGCGCGGCGCAGCCGCGGTACCACTTTGAGATGGCCATGTTGCGCTGGATGCACTTGCGCAAGCTGGTGCCGCTGGCGGAATTGGTCGACGGGATCGAGCAACTGCCGACCCCGGCGCTTGTGGCCGCGCCGATACCAGCGTCGGGCCCGGTGGTGTCCACCGGGGCGGCGGCGAGCACCGTCTCGTCGCCACCGAAGGCCCCAGCTCCCGCCGCGTCGAAGCCGCGGCCCGCCGCCACGGCGCGCAAGGCGACGGCCGTTCCGCCAGCGCCGACGGGGCCCAGCCCGGCGCGTCCGGCGGCACCACCGCCCGCTCGGACACGGCCCGCCGAGACGCCTGCGCGGGCCGAGTCGACCGCACCCGCGAAGCCAGTTGCCGGTGACCCGAAAGGGGCCTTCCTCAGCGAGCTGAAACGGACGAAGAAGTTCTTTTACGGCACGGTGGTCGCGCAGGCACGCCAGATCGACGTTGACGGGGCGAAAATCGCGTTTACCTTCTCGGAGGCGCAGCGGACGTTGGCCGAGCAGGTGGGCACCAGTCGTCCCTGGCTCGAGGCCCTGGCGTCCAAGACGATTGGCCGGAAGATGGTGGTCTCGGTGACGCAGGTGCCGGGCGAGGCGCCAGCGCCGACGCCGGTCCGGGCCGCGTCGGCCCCGGTCGAGGCCCAGCAGGCGACGCTCGGAGCGCCAGCGGAGCCGCCGCCGCCGACTGAACCGCCGGGCGATGTCGATCTGTTGCAGGACGAGCCGTTCGACCTGCCTGTGTCACAGACCGCACCGAAGCCCGCAGTGGCCGGGTCGGGGCTCGGGAGCCCGATGCTCGACAGCCCGGTGTTGGGCGGCTCACGGTCGCAGCCACCGACACGGGGGCTGGACCCGCCGGTGAGCAACGGACCGCCCGATGATCTGTTGTCGCAGGCGATGGGCGACGACGCCGTGAAGAACATGCTTGAAGTCCTGCCGGCCGAGATCAAGGACGTCGAGGAGATCTAGAGGACAGGTATGAACATCCAAAAAATGATGCAGCAAGCGCAGGAGATGCAGGAAAAGCTGCAACAACAGCTGCGCGCGACGACGGTCGAAGGAACTGCCGGCGGTGGCATGGTTACCGTGACCATGAATGGCGTGAAGGAAGTGCAGGGGCTGAAGATCGATCCGGAGGTGGTGTCCGCGGAGGACGTCGAGATGCTGCAAGACCTGATCGTGGCCGCCATCGCCGAGGCGCAGCGGCGCGCCGACGAGCTGATGTCTCAACAGATGGGCGGCATGATGGGCGGCATGAATATCCCCGGGCTGACATGAACCAGATTGAGCCGCTGTCTCGGTTGACCGAAGAGCTTCAGAAGCTGCCGAGTATCGGCGCCAAGAGTGCGCAACGGCTCGCTTTTCATTTTCTGAAACAGCCCCGCGACCAGGTGAACCGCCTGTGCGAAGCGCTCCGCGATGTGAAGGAGCAGATCACCAACTGCTCTGTGTGTTCGAACATTACCGATCGCGACCCCTGCTTCTATTGCACGGACGAGAGTCGCAACCGACAGCTCATCTGCGTGGTCGAGGACCCGCACAATGTCGCCTCGATTGAGCGGACCGGCGACTTCAAGGGTGCGTATCATGTGCTGATGGGCGCCCTGTCTCCCTTGAAGGGCGTGGGCCCGGACGAACTGCACATCAAAGGGCTGCTACAGCGGGTCAGCGTCGATGGAGTGACCGAGGTAATTCTGGCGACCAACCCCAATGTTGAGGGCGAGGCCACCGCCATCTACCTGGCCAAGCTTCTGAAACCACTCGGCGTACGGTGCAGCCGGATTGCCATGGGGGTGCCGGTGGGCAGCGACCTGGAATACGCTGACGAAATCACGATGTTGAAGGCCATGGAAGGCCGCCGCGAACTCTAGGTTTGGCGGAGCGCAGCGTCCGCCCGGCGGCGTTGCTTCGTCGGTCACGGCCTGCCTGGCCGCTCTCTCCTTGCGCCTTGCCAGGCGGACGCTGCGCTCCGCCAAACCCTCTCCGCGTCTAGCGCTTCGAGCACACGGGTAGTGGCCGGTGCCTGCCTTCGGCCGGATTTCGTGGCCAGGTCTGCTCGTAGACGTGCGAGGCCTGGCGCGTCGTCTATGTCGTACCAGGTGGCCAACCGGTGCACGTCTAGGCCGCACCGTTCGGCCGCTGTCGCGGTATCGGCATAGGTCCACTCCGTGCTCCAGCGGATGTCGCTGAAGAGATCGGGGACCGCGGTGGGAGGCGCGCCGCGCGCGAGTCCGATCAGGTGGTAGCCGCCGTCTTCGGAGGGACCGAGGACCACCTGGTTCTGGTCTGTCTGCAAATGGTCGATGGCCGTCCGGATCTGGGTCGCCGGCAGCGTCGGGAGATCAGCACCAATCATCACGACCGGCGAGAATCCAGACCCGAACAGATCTTCGAAGACGCCGCGTTCTCGGTCGCCCAGGCTGTCGCCGCGTTGCGGGAGCAGCTGGTCAGGTGTCGCGCCGGCGGCCTCAAAACCGTCCGTGCCGCCGTCGACGGTGTGGGCGACGCGAAGATGGGCGCTGTTGACCGTGCGGCAGGTGGCGAGGACGTCCTCGAGAAAGGCGGCCGCGAGGCGGCGTCGATCGGCTTCGTTCGGAAGGACCCCGGCCAGTCGACTCTTCGGTGCCCGCGCACCGAGCGGAGACCGCGCCATGACGACGACGATCGGCTCCGGGTCAGACATCGGTGCTGTCGTCGTCGCGGGGACCGTTGCGTTCCGCAATGATGCGGCTGACGGAGAGACCCCGCCCGAGCAGGAACAGGCCGCCGACGCTCATCCAGACGAGTTGACGTGCCTTGCGCACGATGGCCAGCGTCACACCGGCCGCGCTCCCGAACCCCAGCAGCTCGGCCATCACGGCGGTGCCCGCCTCGTCCACGCCCAGACGCATCGGTACCACCTTGAAGACCACATTGATGAAACGGTTGCCGGACTCGAAGAGGAATACATCGACCACGGTTGGCAGGACGGTATCGATCAGTGAGAGCACGATGAAGATCTCGAAAATGGCCAGCGCGTGGAAGGCCAGTTCCCAGCCGGCGATCCTGGCGAGCCGACCTGGCTCACGCGGGTACAACGCGTGGACCCGGTCCTCCATCCGCCGTATCCGGTCGCTCCAGCGGGTGACCGCGTCCGACGACCCCCAGGCTGGTGGGACCAGAGCGAGGCACCCGCTGGCCACGCTGATCCGCTTCCAGATCACCGTATGCGCCGCCGAGACCAGGATGATGAGTGTCGTCACCAGCGCCACGCCGGCCACTCCCCACGACTCCGAGCCGCCCAGACTGGGCACCAAGGCGACCGCGCCGCCCGCAATGACCACCGCGGCCGACAGCGTGTAGAACAGGTTTTCGACCGCCAGCGCGGGCAGGGTGCGGGCGACCGGTTCATCGCTGCTTGCGAACAAGGCTTTGGCCGGCTCACTGACGAGGATGCTCAGCGGGGTCAGGTTGCCCAGAGTGTCGCCAGCGACCACGGCGCGAAACGCCAACCAGGGCCGCAGCGCGTGGGGGCCATCCAGACAACTGCGCCAGGCCATGCCGCGCGCCGCGAACCGCAGTCCGGCCACCACGACGATAGCCAGGAACCACCACCCCAATCGCTGCACGTTGGCGACGATCTGGCCGGGACCGGCTTGCTGTACTGAAATAGCGAAGAGCGCCGTGCCCAGCAGGGTGGCCACGATGCCGATCAGCGGCAAACGGGTGCGGGGTGGGTCGGTCAGATGTGGGTCCGTCATGCCGCTTCAAGCCTTGCGACGATCTGGCGCCGGCCAGCATAATACCTAAATGCCCTTTGCGGCGTTCCATTTGCCGGCAGCGTTCATTCTACTTGCGACCGGGTTGCTGGCTTGCTTCCAGGGCTATCGGCTCTTCCGGTGGCTGCTGGCGATCTATGGGTTTGCGGGGGCTGCGTTTCTCGCGGCCCAGTTCGTCGGAGACCTGGGACAGTGGGCCTCCATCGGCGTGATGGTCGCCGGCGGGTTGCTGGGCGCGATGCTGCTGTTGGTGGTCTACCTGGCTGGCGTCGCGGTGCTGGGGGCAGGGCTTGGGGCGCTCGCCGTGAGTCTGTTTTGGACCCCAGAAGCTGGTGACGCCGAGTTGTGGGTCATCATCGGCGCCTGCCTGGTCGGCGCGGTGGCGGCTGTGACGCTGCAGCGCTACGTCATCATTGTCAGCACGTCATTCGGCGGCGCCTGGACCGCGCTCGTCGGCGCCTTGGCGCTCGGCGGCCATACCGAAGCGCTCGCCGCGACCACCGGCGACCTGTGGCAGCTGTACCCGATGGCGCCCGCTGACGGTCAGGTGGCGTTCGCGTTGGGCTGGTTTGGACTCGGTCTGGCCTCCGCGCTAGTGCAGCTCCGTGGCTCCAGCGCCGCTCGCCGTGAGGACGACGACGAGGATTGATTGACCCGTCGACGGTGACTCAACTAAAATCGTCGTCGGCTCGGCGCTCGTCCCACCTCGATTTAATGCTGAGCCCCACGACTTGCCACGTGTTCCTGAGTAGCTCAATTGGCAGAGCATCCGGCTGTTAACCGGAGGGTTGTAGGTTCAAGTCCTACCTCAGGAGCCAATTT
>CAWWAF010000155.1:0-6143 GCA_963934795.1 uncultured bacterium | reverse complement strand
CGGTCGACGCGACTGGTCTTCCAACCGACGACGAGGCGGTCCTGGTCCGGAAAGGGCAGCGGATCGAGCGCGACCGCATGGAAAATGCTGAACATCGCGGTGCTCGCCCCTATGCCGATGGCGAGCGCGGCAATACAGACAACCGCGAAGCCACGGTGGCGGCGGAGAGACCGTATCGCAACCCGCAAGTCAGTGATCATGCCATGCATGGAGGAGGCTCCGATTCTCCCACCGAGCCGAATTACACCGTGGGACTCGTGCGATCCGCAACCTTGAGCACCTGCTTCCCGACGTTACGCCCACTGAAGAGACGCAGGAACGTGGCGGGGATTTGCTCGAATCCCTCCTGCACATCCTCGCGAGCCTGCAGCTGTCCCGCGGCAAGCCACGCCGACAATTCGCGACGGGCTTCCTCGAAGCGCGGCGCGAAGTCCGGCACCAGAAATCCGGCCATCGTGATGCGCCGGGCGATCAGCAGGAACAAGTTGTTCGGCCCTGGCTGGGGTGCCGCGTCGTTGTATCCGGCGATCATGCCGCAACACGCGATGCGTCCACCTTGTGCCATGTGGCCAATGGCGCTCTCGAGGATGGCGCCACCGACATTGTCGAAGTACACATGCACGCCGTCTGGGCACAGGGCGCCCACCCGCTCGCTGACGTCTTCGTGCTTGTAGTCGATGGCCGCGTCGAGACCGAGATCGCCCGTGAGCCAGGCGCACTTGTCAGCTCCGCCGGCGATGCCGATGACGCGGCACCCCTTGATTTTGGCAATTTGGGCCGCCACCGAACCGGTGGCTCCCGCCGCGCCGGACACGAGGACCGTCTGCCCGGCCTTGGCCTGACCAACGTCCAGCAGTCCGAAGTATGCGGTCAAGCCGGTGCCACCCAGCACGCCGAGATAGCGTGGGAGCGGATGCTCTGGCGTGATGGCCTGTCCGCCCATGAGACCGCTGCTACCGAGCGCGTATTCCTGCCAGCCGAAGAACCCGGAGACGATGTCGCCGACGGTATGGTCGGGATGACGTGACTCGACGACCTCCGAGAGCGTCCCGCCGCGCATGACCTCGCCCAAAGGAATCGGCGGCATATAGCCGGGGTCCTCGTTCATCCAACCACGCTGGGCGGGGTCGACCGACACGTACAGCGTGCGGAGCAGGTAGTCCCCCTCCCCCACTACGGGCACCGGCTCTTCCCGGCACTCGAAATCCGATGTCTGTACCATCCCGCTTGGACGCGCCACTAGGCGCCACTGTCGGTTGACTGCCTCACTCACGTTGTACCCCTCCCATGAAGTCCGGGTGCGCTATGCGCCCCGGCCGCTGCGCTCACCGGTCGATGCTCAAGTCACCGACCCGCACGTGCAGGTTGTGATTCACGCGGATCCCGACCTGACCCGATACCACCGTCTCGCCAATCAGCAACTCCGCCACCGGCTCGCCATTGCAGAACAACCGGAGCTGCCCACCGTCGACCTCGACCGCGAGTTCGTTCGTGACCTGTCCACCGTCGCCTGTGGGCACCCGCACCGCCTCGGACGACTGCCAGCCAGACGAGAGTTCGACGGTCGCGTCACCGTCGCGCTTCTTGACCAGGTAGCGTCCGTCGCCGCGCACCAGGAAGTAGACGTAGCGCTGCTCATCGCCCCCTAGATGCTGGCCGCCGATGAAAAGTCCGAATCCTTCGCGATGCCCCATGGGCGCCCCGACTTCCGTGAACGTCCCACGCACGCGATACAGGTTGGCCTCGCCGGCCTGCACGATGTGTTCGAGGTCGTCGGGTCGATACAGGATTCCAGCCGGGCCGGTCTCCACGACCAATTCCCCAGCGTCCGCCTTGACCACAAAGTCGGTTCGGTCTCGATTCGCCCGATCGAGTTGCAGGGCATAGCCCGAAGGCAAGTGTGTCGCCGGCACTGCGTCCGCGGCCGGTACGGCGGACGGTGCTTCTCCGCAGCCTCCCGCGGTCAGCCCGAGCACCATCACCGGCACCAGCGCCACGCGCATGGCCGCCATCACGATGCCCTGCTCCACCTTCGTGTGCTGTCTCAGCATTATGTGACCCCTTCGTCCAACACCACCGCGCGCGTCCCCACCCCAGATTCCGGCAGCACGGTCATGACCTGCGTGCGAGCGACGCGCTCGAGAAACACCCCTTCGACTAACAGTCCGGCCACGGAGGCCAGCACGCCGAGTGTCGCGCCCGCGTCTCCCAGCCGGCCCAGCCCGACCAGCGCGACACCCAGCACGGTCACCACGCGGAGTGCGGCACCCCAGCCCACGGCATCTGACCGATGGCACCGCGTAAAGAGGCCTTGGTAGTACTGGCGGTGACCGTACAGCCAGGGGTACGCCACCGCGAACGGAAGCGCCGCTCCGATGTCGGCCAGCAGCCCGCTGTCGAGTCCAAAGACCGCACCCAGTACCACGCGGCGAACGGGCGGAGTGGCCACCAGCCCGATGACCAACGCCACCGCCGTGGCCAGTGCCAACGCCCACCCCTGCACGGCGCGATGACTGCGCTTGCAATCAACCAGGGCGACACCGACATGTTGAAACTGTCCCACCGGCGACGCCAGAAACCAGGCCACGGCTTCGACCACCACGAACGCGGCGATCGCCTCGGCCGGAAACGGCGAGCGTGCGAGCACGCTGTTGATCAGGAGCGGCGTGCTCCACCACAGCAGGGTGTTGACCACCAGGGGCGTGGAGAAACGTAGCAGGCGGTCGCCGACGACCCCCGGCACACTTTCCTCGGCCGCGACCGCATGCGCCGGACCACCGTCACCCGTGCGCGTGCACACCACCATCACCGTTTCGACGAGCAGCCCGAGGGTGAACGCCGCGGCTCCGACCCAGGCGCCTCCGCGGGCCGAGAGGGTCAATCCGATGGCGACCACTGCCAACACGGCCGTGCGCGCCCCGGTCGCCACGGCGATCGGATTGGTCCGGTGTCCCGCCACCAGACGCCCCTGGTGCACGGCTCTGGCTGCCGTCAGCAGCGGAACCGGCGCCAGAAGCGCCATCGCCGTGCGCGCCTCATTGAAGACGTCACCCGAGACGCCAATGAGACCGCCCACGACCCAGTCGCCCAACCGGGTCGTCGCGATAGCGAGCGTCAGCACAGACAGCACGGCGCCGATACGCAGCCAGAAACTTTGGATGGGACCGAACGGACGCCCCGCCAGCAGGCGGGTCGCGGTGACGGTTTGGCCGACGAGCAGGGGGCTGTACAAGACGCCGCAGAGTGAGAACGCCACACCGAATCCGGCCAGCGCGATTGCCGGGTTGACGTTACGCGACAACGCGCTCGTGAGCAGCGGGTTGGTAAGGGTCAGGAGCAGACTGGTGGCGGCGAGCGGTGCATAGAAACGCACGAACTGGTTCAACGACAGCGGCGAGGGGCCGCGCGACTCGTTCACATCGTCCATTCTTGGCGATGCGGCGCACAGCCGTCCACCGATGACCTCATCCGCGCCCGACGCGCCTCAGGCACGCACGACCCGACAGGCAAAGCACTTGTAGGCCTGCTGTCCGGACAAGTTGTCGAAATAGCGGTCGTCCGGCAACGTGTTGGCGGGAGCCTCGTATAGCGGGGCGCCCGTGTCGGGGCCAACGCCTTGCGCAAACCCGAAACCGTTCGGCACGAACACGGTATCTGGACGCATCTCTTCCCAGAGCAGCGCGGTGCCGCCCACGCGGCCCCTGGGGCTCTCCACCACGATGTCGTCACCCTCGGCAATACCGGCCTCGGCCGCCACCGATGGATGCAACTGAATCAGTCGCACGCCGTCAAGCTGCTTGCCCGTGGGCGTCCAATGCGTCACCCCTGCGAAGTGCACCACGCTCGAGCGTCCGATCATTCCCATCAGCGGAAACTCCGCGTGCACGAGCCCATCGGCGGGCTCGCCGAGACGTGCCCGTGGTGTGAGCGCCCGTGGGTTGACCGGATTGGTCACCATCTCGTCGTCGTACACGATTGAGGGGTGTCGGCCGGTGACTTCCGGGTGCGTATAGAACGTGGGCAGCGCACGGTGTCCGGCCGTGGCTAGCGCGGCATCCTGCTCCGGCGTGAAGATTTCGATTTTACCGCTGGGGGTCAAGAAGCGCTGGCCCTGAGTCCCCCCCAAGCTGGCGGCGGCCTCGTACCACGACGGATGCTCCAGGTAGAGCGTGCTCACGCCCGGGTGCTCGGTGGTGGGGCAGGGCCAGCGGAGGGGCTCGTCCTGTGTGCGCAGGCGCTCCCGGGTCATGCCACCAACACCAGGGGTGTGGGTCACGAATTCCGCCCAGAGGTTCTCGTAATTCCTCCAGGCCAGGGGAAAGGCGTCGGTCCAATAGGCCGGCGGGTTGCGTGTGTCGAGACGGGCCATCGCGTGGGCCAGGTCGATCCAAATCTCGGTGTCCGTGCGGCTCTCCCCCACTCGCGCGACCGCCGCGTCCTGCCAACGAATAGACCGGTCGTCACGACGCATATAGACGCCAGCCGTTTCCAGCCCACTGGTGACCGGCAAGATGACGTCCGCGTAGTAGGCCGGCTCCTCCATGAAGAGTCCCGTATAGACGTAGAAGTCCAACGCCTTGAACGCGTCGCGCACCTTGGTGCTGTTGGCCGAGGAAAGCAGCGGGTTCCCCTCGGTCATCACGGCCTTCAATAGATAGGGCTGACCAGACAGAATGGACTCGGCGAAGAAGTCTGGGCCGACAGGCAGCGCCTGGCCGCGCTCCGGTGTGTCCACCGTCAGCGCCGGCAAATTCAGACCACCGGGCCAGGTATTGTGCATGAAGTTGCACCCACCGCCTGCTACGCCCACATTGCCCGTGATGGCGGCTAGAAACGTGATGGCCCGGTAGGTGTCGAACGCGCTGAGTTGGTGTGAGATGCCGGCGTTGCAGAAAATTGCGGCTGGACGGGCCGCGGCATACTCGTGCGCGAGACGCCGCACGTTCTCCGCCGGTAGGTCGCAGACCCCTCCCGCCCACTCGGCGGTATACCCGTGGCTCGTCACATGGTCCGCGAGTTCGTCGAACCCGAGCACCCACCGCTCGACCGCGTCCCGATCGTAGAGCTGCTCGGTGATGATCTCGTTCAGCATACCCAGCACCAGCGCCAGATCGGTGTGCGGTTTGGGCGCGAGCCACCGGTCCGCGGCCGCGCCGGTTGGCGTTTTTCGCGGGTCGACCACCACGAGCCGCGCCCCGGTCCGCTCCCTCTCCCTGAGCAGGTAGGAAAAGGTGACAGGGTGCGTTTCGGCCTGATTGGTGCCCAAGAACAGGAAGAACTGCGCCGCGCCAAGGTCTTCTTCGCCGGTCGCGGCGTCCACACCGTATCCGTTGGTGAAGTTGCCCAGGCCGAGGGTCCAGGCGAGGGCGTTGCCCCCGGCGTCATTGCAGACCGGTCCCACATCGGTGGCGTTTGGACTCCCCAACAGCGCGAAAAACCGGTCCACGACCGAACCCGCTCCACGCAACATGCGGCCGGTGGTGCGGTTCGCGATGGTGTGAGCCTCCCCCTCGTCACGCAACGAGAGGAACCGCGTCGCGATGTGCGCCAACGCCTCGTCCCACGACACCTCACGAAACTGGGTGGGGTCGAGATCCCCCTTCTCGCCGCCGGTCCGTATCAGAGGCTGCGTCAAGCGCCGGGGGTTGTAGACCAACTGGCCCATCAAGTCGGCCTTGACGCATAGCTGACCCGCCTGCACCGGGTCTTCGGTCACGCCTTCGATGGACGTGACCCGGCCCAACCGCGTGTGCACATCCAAGCCGCAGTTCGCGTTGCAGAACTGGCAGGCGCTTCGCACCGTCGCATCAGCCCCGAGCACCGGCGAGGACTGCGTAAAGTCAAACGCGCCGGGCTGCTCCTTCCCAGTCGCGCCCCGAGGCGCGTCCACTGGTCCACCGCACGCCTGTAACAGCCCAGCCCCGGTCCCAACCAACGCCCCTCGCAGGAACGTGCGGCGCGTCGGGTCGGCCGTTGCCTTCCGATTCTCGTCGCTCATCGAGGTAAGTGTACCTCCGGCCGCTCGCGTGTTCGCGGTGAGTCTGGAACCACAGGAGACAACGCTCTATCATGCGATGACAGGGGGGGATTAATGGTCAGACGGTTACCCTATCGCGTCGCAACAGCAGCATGCCTCGCGCTCT
>CAWWAF010000154.1:0-6396 GCA_963934795.1 uncultured bacterium | reverse complement strand
ATGTCGACACCGACGAGGTGAGCGGGCAACTGCAATTCGAGATTCTCAAGCGTGAAGGATGCGTGCCGTCGTCGCGGGTCTTGGAAGTCGGATGCGGCTGCCTGCACGCCGGCAGACAGCTCATACGCTACCTCGATGAGAGTCACTACGTCGGAGTCGACCCCAACGCATGGCTCGTGCAGACCGCGAGGGACGAACCCGACGTTGAACAGCTGGTCACGGATAAACGGGCCCGGTTTCTCCATGTGAACACGTTCGACGCGAGCTCTCTGGGCGTGGCCTTCGACTATGTGCTGTCGCATTCGGTCCTGTCACACTGCGCGCATTGGCAACTGGATCAGTTTCTCCAGGGCGTCGCGAAGGTTCTGGCTCCCACAGGTCGCGTCCTCGCCTCCATCTACCTCGCGGAAGGCAACGCATACGGCAGCGCCCCAGCGCCGAACGAAGACGACTCCAGGGACGAAGAGTGGGTGTATCCCGGCATTTCTCGATTCAAGCTCTCGACGGTGGAGGACGCCGCCGCCCGGCACGGACTGACAGCGGTGACGCTCCCTGATTACACCGCGCTCATCACCAGCACTCGTCCCCGCGAGTGTCACGACTGGATGATCTTCACGCCCACCACCGACTAGCTACGCACCATCGGGTGGATGCGCGTCGCGCGCCAGAAAACTCAGGTCGGACTTCGCCACCCCTTCCCGATGCGTACGACGGGACACCTCATGCATCACGTCGTACAACCGCTCCATCTTGCGTACGAATCGGTCAATGTCGTACGCAGCGCCAGTGGTACGCGCGGCACGCCCCAAGCGGTCGCGCGCCGCTGAGTCGGCGTGAAGCGCCAGAATCGCGTCCGCCAGCGCATTGGCGTCCCGTCGCGGGACGATCCTCGCGTCAACCTCTGGCGTGAGAATGTCGAGTAGTCCGTCGCAATCGGTCGCGAGGATCGGCCGCCCCATCGCCAGCGCTTCGAACGCGGTCAGGGGTGTGCCCTCCCAGAGGGACGGGAACACGACGAGGTCCAGGGCGGCATACGCCAGCGACACGTCGCGCATGAACCCCACGAACGTTACCTTGTCTGTGAGCCCCAGCGTGTGGGCCTGGGCTTCAAGCGCGCCCTGAAGTTCGCCCTCGCCAACGATGTAGCAGTGACTGTTCGGCTCCGTCGCAAGTACTCGCGGGATCGCGTCGATCAGATACTGGTTTCCCTTGGACGGCATCAGCCGGGTCACTGTCCCAAAGGCGAAGCAGCTCTCTGGCACACCAAGCGCAGCTCTCGCCTCGCTGACCTCGCCGTCTGTCCGCACCCGCCCGAACTCGCTGGCCGGGGCCCCCAGATACACGACCCGCGTCAGGTCGGCCGGAATGCGCCGGGCTTGAATCACGAAGTCCGCCGTCGAACGGGACACCGCAATCGCCAAGTCTGTAAACGGTAGCAGCAGCTCGTCAGCCACCTGCTGAAACCAGGGGGTCGACGTCAGGTTTGCGTGCTCGTGCAGCACGGTCGGCGTGCGGCGCCACGCAGCCGCAATTCGACCGAACGTGGTCGCTCCGTACCCGTGCATGTGCAGAATGTCCGCCTGCTTCTCCTCCAGCACGCGCAGCAGCGCCGGCAGCGTCCGGGGATCGAACTTGCCACGCCCGAGATAGGTGACATCTATGCCGAACCGCTCCAGGTTGTCTTCCGACTCGTCCTGGCCCCGCAAACTGATGAGCGACACGGTGAACCGTTCAGGGTCGAAGCGCGGGATCATCCAGGCGAACAGTCGCTTGACCCCATGCATGCGCGACCCGGTCCACCCGAGGTGGTCGCAAATATGGACAACATTCAATTTACGCATGGCCTTCGGCTACCGATCCTGACGGCGCGTTCATTCAGAGCAGCCCCTGCTCGCGATACCAGACGGCGGTGCGATGGATGCCCTCTTCCAGTTCCACGTGCGGCGAGAAACCCAGCTCGCGTCCTGCCCGCGACGCGTCGAACGCACGGCTCTTCGTGAAGAACTCGACGCGACGTCGATACAGCGGCGGCTCGACCCGCAGAGGCACACACACGAGTTCGCACAGCGCGCCGGCCAACCAGACAGGCCACACCGGAAGCGTCAGCCGTGGCGACTCCGTCCCGAGTTCCGACGCAATCATCGCGACGAGCTCCTTGAGCGTCGTGTATCGGCGTCCGGCCAGCAAATAGGTCCGCCCTGCCGCCTCCGGCACCGTCCCGCACAGACGGAACCCTTCGACCAAGTCTTCCACGAACGTTAGATGATAATAGGCCGCCCCGGCGCCCAGCATCACATGACCGGTGGCGAGACGGAAGAGCTTCAAGAACCGGGTATCGCCCGGCCCGTAGATACCGATAGGTCGCGCCACCACCACCTCGACACGACCCGACGCTCCCGCCGCACGGGCCACGCGCTCGCCCTCGAGCTTGGTTTCCTGATACACGTCACCCGGTGCTAGCGGTGCGTCCTCAGTGGCCGGAGGGTGCTCGATGTGCCCATGCACGCCGCCGGTGCTGCAGTGCACGAAGCGCCGGACACCGCTCGCCTCGGCGGCGGCGAGCAGCCGACGGGTGCCCTCGGTGTTCACGTCTCGATACACCGACGCCGGCTGTCCAGCCGCGCGGTAGCTGGCCGCGATGTGATACACGACCTCGACCCCCTTACAGGCCGCCGCCAGTGACGCCGCGTCGCTGAGGTCGCCCTCCTGGACATCAACCCCCGTGCTCACCAGCCCGTCCGCCGCCTCGCGGCTCGCGGGCCGCACGAGTGCGCGCACGCTGTCACCGGTCCGAATGAGGTGACGAGCCAGCCAGCCGCCGGTAAACCCGGTGGCCCCGGTGACCAGCACACTCACAAGGTGGCCACCGGTCCGGTCTCGCCCCGCGCTCCAGACCCGCCGGTGGGTCGAGACGCCGCCCCAGCACCGAGCAGCCGGTCGTACGCCTCGCGCGTACGTGCGAGGTACGAGGCCCGGCTGTATTTGTCCGCGGCGAGGGCCGCGGCGGCGGCGGCGATCCGTCGGCGCTCGTCCGGATCGTCGAGCAGCCGCGCCAGAGCCGTGGCGAACGCCGCCGGGTCCGGTGGCGTCAGCACCGCGGTCCCAGGTTCGAGTACCTGCGTATGGGTACGCAGATCGGTCGCCACGATTGGCCGACCTGACCGCAGGTACGAGTAGATCTTCAATGGAGTGTTTGTTCCAGCGATACGCGGCGATGCCAGCACATCGCATGCCGACACGAAGGCAGGGATCTCGTGGGCCGGCCGACGTCCCGTAAACACCAGTGGAGCGCCCGTCCGCTCGGCCGCCGCCTTGGCGGCAGCAACCTGGTCAGGATTCCCGCCGACCACAAGCACTCGGGCCTCGGGGTGTGTCGTGGCCAAATGCGAGGCTGCCGCGAACAAGAGATCGAGGCCCTGGTACGATTCGAATGTGCCGGTATAGAGGACCAGCGGCGCCCCCGCACCGATATCCCATCGCTCGCGCACCGGGATCACGTCCGCGACAGGCTCGACGTCGCCGCCCATGACGTTCTCGATCAGAATCGCCCGACCGCCGGCACCGGTGGCGACGGCCGTTTCTTGCAGGGCCGGGCAGATAGTGATGACCACCTGTGACCCATCGAGCATGGCCTGCTCTGATCGCTCAAAGCACCATCGGATGAGCTTCGACCGGGAGTAGCTGAAGTTCGCCAACTGCTGCGGCAAACTCGAGTGCATGTCGTAGAGGTGAGGAATGCCAAGGCGCCGAGCCAACCAGACGCCGATAAGGCCAGCCTCTTCGTGTGAGTGGATCGCGTCATACCGCCCCGGCCGCGCGCGCCTGAACGCGGTGAAGGCCAACAAGAGATCCAGCAAAATCTTGCGAAACGATGGACCGATAGCCACGCGTCTGACAAATGGTGGCCGCGCGCATCGATAGATACGCAAATTCGGCAGGTGGACGTCCTGCCCGACCGGATAAGTCACCAGATCGATCTCATACCCGAGTTCGACAAGTGCCTTGATCCGGTGATACTCGCTGAACGGCGTGCCGCGGGGCTCAAAGAACGGCTCCGGGGCGAGCATCAAGATGCGGGGAGCGGTATTCACTTTCTTCGGTGGGACCCCAGCGCTACTCGGGGAACGTGTCCGCGCGCCGGCACGACAGGTCCAGTGGGACACGTCAGAGGCGACGCTGTCGCCGGTGGCCCGCATCACAGCGCGCCACCGGCGACAGCCTGATCAAAGAGACATGCACCGGGGCCACGTTGCGTCACCCCAGGGCGAGCTGGCAAACACGCGAACGCTACCCGTGGCTGTCTGCCGCCACGGGCCCGCATCAACGCAACCGCCCGCTAGAACGCGATCCGGAGACCGACGCCAGACTGCACGCCACCCACATCAATCGACTGCACGCCGCCAGTCGTCGGTAAGTCGACTGACGCGCCGGCCCAGCGAACAAAGACACCGCCGCCGAGCATCTCGGTGAACATGTACTTCACGTCGACCCCGACATTGCCACCGACCACCAACTCGCTCGCTTGCGTGGAGGACGGCAGAACGGACACCGCACTGAACGGCGCAGTTTCCTGGCCGACCGTCACACTCGAGAGCAATCCTTGGTCCACGCTAAAGAACGACGGACCTCCAGCCACCGACACGATAATCTTCTCAGTGATCGGCATGACCCACACTGCGTGGAGATGCACGCCTGTTTCCTTGTATTCAAGGCCCGGGAGGTGAGCCCCTACCGTTCGTGGACGGTTGAAGAACAGGGGATGAGGCACGGTGCCAGACACGGTAGCGGCACTCGCGCTGGAAAAGGATGTCACCGCCACGCCCGCCGCCAAGTTGCCCCAGACACGCACGCCACCACCGATGTCGAAGCCGCCGCCACCACTACTCGAATGGCTGGCCGAGTAGGTTGCAGTTTCCCCATAGATGGGCACGGTCACGCTCTCGGCGAATGCCCGATCGGCCACCTCGTACGCGTAGTTGATGCTCACGTAGCCGTTGTCTTCCCACGGCAGCACCTGCGGCAGCACCTGCGCCTCGGCCACAGGTGCGGTAGTCAGACCCAACGCGAAGACGGTGCCGACCGCCGCGATTGCTGCTCTCGTAGTTTTGCCGATTTGCTGCATGTAAGTGTCCACCTCGGTTCGCAACGCCGTTCCGTCCGCGTACGCGGCCGACGCACCGCGCCAACCAACCACGGATACTAACACAGCATCTGGGCCACGCTCCTCCAAGCCCACAGCGACAGACCACGCAATGTGTGCATCTCGCGGGATGGGATCAGCGCCCCGCGCTTCTGTTATGATCACAGGCTGTCGTCACTGACCTCTTGAATGACCGTTCGGTCAAGGCTCTTTTCCGACGGCAGAGGTGGAGGATTCGCGCTCTCATGCTCATGAACCGGACAAATATATTGCGGGCCTACGGGCTCGTTGCGCTGACGCTTGTTGCCTTCATCTCCAGTTGTGGCGGCAGTTCGAACCCCGCGGCCCCCAGCAGCACCGGTGGTGCCGTGCTCGGCGATGTGCTGAGGGCGTTGCCGGAGGACGGTCTCGTCACGTTGAAGGTGGCAGCGCCCACACTGCAGTCACCGCCAAACAACAGTGAAACCGTGGGGCTCACTCCTACGGTCACCGTCGCCAGTCCACGGCCGACCTTCATCCCAGACGCAGGTGAGCCCGTGACCGTTGATTTCCAGTTCTTTAAGAATATGGAAGGGGGGCTGATCGCGCCGGTTGGCGACAACCGATCGGTGATTGCAGCGCCCGGTATTACCAGCTATGCCGTGCCCGCGGGCGAACTCGAGCAAACGTCGACATACATGTGGCGCGCGCGCGCGCGTATTGGTAATGAGTATGGCAAGTGGTCTGACGCGTGGTCGTTCCTGACGCCGACCCTCGTCACGATCGGCGCACCCACCCCCTTATCGCCGGCCAACGGTTCCGAGGTCTCGACCAGCCGACCGGATCTCATTGTCACCAACGGAGCGGTGTCCCCGAGTGCCGGCGCAGTGGCCATCGAGTATCAGATCGACAACGACGTGCTGCTGTCCAGCCCCTCGACGTTCCAAGTGGCGATGGGCGCAAGCGGCACGACCAGCGGGGTGTTCGAGGATGCCTTGCAGCCGGGTGTGTACGGCTGGCGCGCACGGGCCACGAACGGGACAGTCGTGAGTGACTGGTCCGATATCTCCACGTTCACGTTCAGCACCAGTAGCGGGCCACGCACGGCTGACCCACCACCCGGTCAGAAGCTTCCGCTGCCGAACGAATCAGCCCTTATCAACGCTGTCGCCGCAGAATTCCCAGACGAGCTCTACAACTCCTGCATCGAAGACGGAGGCAACTGGGATTTCATGGATGAGGTAGTGAGGCGGCTACGGCTGAAGGACACTCGTTGG
>CAWWAF010000153.1:0-6424 GCA_963934795.1 uncultured bacterium | reverse complement strand
GCTCGTCGCTGAAACCGCCGAACAACTGAGCGGCCACTGGGGACGGTGGGAGCCAAAGCGCCAGTAGTCCGACCGCCATGACACGCGGATAAGAAAACATGGTGCACATCATAGGCGTGCGGACTTGTCCGGAGCGCGCGAGCCCGGTGCCGCCCACGGCGCCACCGACCTACGGGACCTGGTAGGGACGCAGATCAAACTCCGGCAACACGGCCAACAGATGGTCGAAAATATCAGACTGGATCCCCTCGTAGTTGACCCAGTTCTGGTCGTTGCTGAATACGTAGATCTCGATCGGCACACCGTGCGGGGTCGGCGCGAGCTGCCGGACCAGGAACGTCATCTCCTGATGAATGGCCGGGTGGTCGCGCAAATAGGCGACGGCATAGGCGCGAAACGTGCCGATATTCGTGAGCCGTCTCGGGTGCTGCGCCGTGTGCGGCTCGTCACCCTGGCTCCGGCTCCAGGTGTCGATCTCCCCCTGCTTGGCGGCGAGGTAGTCCGCCATATACGGCACACGTGACAACCGGGTCAGCATCTCATCGTCGCAGAACGCGATGGAATGAAGGTCGATATTAATCGCCCGTTTGATACGCCGCCCCTCCGACTCGGCCATCCCGCGCCAGTTCTTGAACGACTCACTAATCAGCGCATACGTCGGCACCGTCGTAATCGTCTTGTCGAAATTCTGCACCTTGACGGTGGTCAGCGCCACTTCGAGGACATCGCCATCGGCACCGTACTTGGGCATTTCGATCCAGTCGCCCCGCCGAACCATCTGGTTGGCGGACAACTGGATACCGCCCACGAACCCCAGAATCGGATCCTTGAAGATGAGCATCAGCACCGCGGTCATCGCGCCCAGGCCGCTGAACAACAGCGCCGGAGATTCCCCGATGACAATCGAGACCACGGCAATGGCGGCCAGGCAGTACAGCAGGAGCTTCGCGACCTGGGAAAACGTCGTCAGGGGCAGTCGCTCGCCGAACCGGGTCGCACGGAGGAGATCCACCACCGCATTGAGGCCGCCGTCGAGCACCGAGACGGCGACCACAATCATGAAAAGCAGACAACCGGCTTGAATCAAAGCTGTGGCGGGCGTGCCGGTGCCCAACACACCGGGCGTGAGCACATAGACCACCAGCGCCGGCGCAATGTGAGCCAACCGATGAAACACCCGCCGCTCGGCCAGAACGTCGTCCCAACTCGTGTCGGTCCGCTCGGCCAGGCCCACAACCCCGCGCAACACCACCCGCTTCGCGACCAGGTCGGCAATGACGGCCAAGAGCACGATGCCCGCGGTCCCTGCGCCGATCGTGCCCAACGCGGCCAGCTCGGCACCCGCGCCCAATTCAACGAGCCAGTTCTCAAAGAGATTCAACATAAGCGTTTCTTCGGTCCGTTCGGCCGTCGGCTCACGGACGGGCGATGCGATAGAGCTTGGACTGCGTGCGGAGAATCACACTCCCACGTGCCACGGCAGGCGTGGCCAGCGACATTTCGTTCAGTGAGTTCTTGTGCAGTATCTCGAAGTCTGATCCAGCCCGCACGACGAACGTGTCGCCATCTTCACTCAGGAGGAAAATTTTCCCGTTGTAGCCCCAGGGGGAGGCGGTGAAGCCGTTCCCTATCTCGAGGCGCCGCCGGCCGTACACCTCCTCGCCAGTCGCCGCGTCGTGCGCGGTCAGGAACCCACGGTCGAGCAACGTGTAATAGATATCTCCGTGCACGAGCGCGGTCGTACTGTAGGTGCCCAGCAGCGGGTAGGCCCACACCACATGGTCGTCCTGCGAGTAGTGCCGGGAACCGGGGAACCCCTCCTGCAGCCCGCTGGCCACATCTTGATACACCGAAATATCACCTGACGCCCCAGGCTGAACCGCATACACCGGCCGCAACGATCCCCCCGGATATCCAGAGCTGATATACACCAGCCCATGACTGGCGAACGGACTCGGGGTCGTCAACAGCGACATGCCACTCAATTCCCACAGCTGCTCACCCTGCAGATCGTAGGAGCGCACGCGACCAGTGGCCGACGTGACGATTTCAGTCCGCAGGTTGTTCTCCCAGACGAACGGCGTGGCCCAGGTGTGCCCCGGCTCGTCCCGGTCGACCCTCCACAGCTGACTGCCAGTGGCCGTATCAAAGGCCGTCAGAAATGACTGCGTGGTGTTGTCGTTGACGACGTACAGCCGGTCACCGTGCAGCGCCGGCGACGAGGCGGTCGCCATGCCCTGCATGGTGTTGAAGGTGCCGATGTCCAGCCGCCACACCTCTTCCCCCTCGAAATCGAGCGCGGCCAGCAACCCGATACTCCCGAAATAGACATAGAGGCGCTCCCCGTCTGTCACCGGAGTCTCGGAGGCGAAGCTGTTCTTGAGGTGCCTGGTAATGGTGGGTACCCCCCGGTGCAGCTCCTTCACCCACCGGACCGCACCGGTCTGGAAATCGATGTCATACACCAACCACCGATGCTCCCCGCTAGCCGGCACCGAGCCGTTGTGCTCGCCTGGGTCGTAGAGCCCCGGAATCGGCTGCACCTCGTCGTCTGCCGCACTGACGGCCGTGGTCACGAAAATGTGGTCGTCCCACACGATCGGCGAACTCCAACTCAACCCCGGCACGTCGATTTTCCAGGCGACGTTCTCTGTTTCGCTCCAGGTATCTGGCAGGAGGGGGTCGTCCGGCACGTTGCCCGCCTGCGACCCTCGGAATTTGGGCCACTGCTGGGCAGTTCCCGCCGTCGGCAGTGCGGTCAGCACCATCAGCGCAACCGCGAACGTCACCACTCGTCTCACTACGTGCCTCCCGTCTCGGTACGACATGCTGGGCATCCAACCCGCGCGTCCCGGGTACGTCGCCCGACGTGGTCAACCAACAACGGCTACCCTACCTTATATTCGTTCTGGCCAGACCTCTGTCGGGACGACGAACGGCGGCGTGCGACGCCCTCCCGATGGGGTTGCGCGAACCTGATGTGAATATTGGGTTAAAATGCGCAGCGTAGTGGCGATGGCACCGGTTGAAGTCGCGCTTGAGATCAGTCCCCGCGCCCGCGTCGACCTTGTTGACGTCCGGAAACGTGCTGTCGCGTCCTATGGGGACGTGCTCGCGCCGTTTCCGCAGGCGCTCTACTCCTCATTTCACACCACAGCCGGCTATCTCGATCAGAGCCTCGCGCTCCGCCTCAATCGACAACGCGACGGATTGGCCCCGTACCTGTCGTTCTTTCGCAACGTCTTCCCGGAAGGCGCTGGATACAAGCACGACGAATTGCAGCTCCGCAAGGAGCTGTCAGACGAGCAGCGGGAGACGGAGCCGCTCAACGCTGATTCGCACCTGGCGTTCATCAGCGCTGGACTCCGCAGCTGCGTGACGTATCGCGGTCGCGCGGACCAGCCGGTCTATTTCATCGACCTCGACGGCATGAATGAAGGCCGGCCGCGCCGACGGGTGACCACGATTCTCGGGTTCAATACCGAGGAAACGGTAGCCTGCGACCGGGTCAGCGTCCCGATGTCAGCACACCCCGTCGAGTCGGTGAGTTTGAAGGACCCGCGGCTCGGCATCTACGAACGATGCCAGGACCTGATCGCTGCGCACGGTGTGACGAAGGGCCGCATACAGCTCGCGCTCGCACCGGGTGAAGACCAGGCCGGGCTTACCGTCAATGAGTATGAAACCTTGTTGATGCGCCACGACCTGGCCGATGTGCTGCGAGATCCGCTGCGGTTCATGGCCGAGAAGAGCCGCCATCTTCTCGGCGACCCGAGGGCCATCCCGAACAAGACGCTCGAGTATGCCAAGTACGACATGGTGCGGGTCTTCAACGAACTGGTCGACGCATTGCGCCTCAGCGACTCGGTTATCGAGAAAATCCTGTCTCGCTTCTTCGGGGCACCGGCCCGCCATTTTCTCCGCATGAAGCGCTCGGTCAGCCTCCCGGTGTCCGACCGGGGAACGCCGGGTGACGGCCGCGTTGCCGAAGGCCAGTATCAGAGTCCCATCTTGGTGCAGTGGCGCCGATCTGAACCAAGGGCCAGGCTCGTCGACATCACCCTCACCCGCTTCCAGTAGCGTCGGCCTGGGCCAGCGCATGCCTCGTCGCCACCGGCGTTCAGGGCTGAGTCGTCAGGGCGAGGACCGCATATGACGTGGCCACGTCGCGCATGAACCGCCCCCGATCAGATTGCGGGTCCCGCTTCTTGTTCAACGACGATGCGGGCCACGATCCGTCAGTTCCCTGGTTCTGACGGAGCCACGCGAGGCCGCGCTGCAGCATCGCGGCCTGGCTGCCCAGGCTGGCCACACCGGAGCGCAATAGCGCCAGCGTCACCAACCCGGTCGCGTATCCATCACTTTCCAGGGTGACGGCCGTTCCGTCTTGACGGTCGAACGGCCCCAGCGTTGACAGGGTCCAGCCACCATCGGCCCGTTGCAAGCGACCCACCTCGTCGACGATCACTCGCTGTTGCGTGCTCGATAGGACTCCATCGAGTCCGGCTGACGCCCAGAGCGCCATCAGACGGTTGAAGAGATGCTGGCTGTCGGCAGTACGTGCGAGATAGTCGCGCAACCGCGCCACATGGGGTGCAACGCTCGGAGTCGAGGCGTAGTCGCCAGGGACCTGCCCGACGGCGACCGCCGCCAGGGCCGCCCCGAAGAACGGCGCCGTTGCCGACTCCCACGGCTCGAGATCGAAATCGAGCCACGGCCAGCCGCCAGCCATCAGTCCGTCGTCGAGCTGGAGCGCCCAGACATGCGCGAACGCCTGGCGCGTCGTCTCGTTGAGCGCACCGCTCCAGGCATCCTGGCTCGACAAGATCACCGCGTTGAGAATCGCCTCGGTCCCGCGCGACTCGAGGCTCTTCCCGGCGCGGAACTGTTCGTCGCTGTAGAACGGCTCGACGTCATCCCACGCCATGACACGAGTCTCCACGTTCGCCACCATCCGGCGCTCAACTGGACCGGGCCCCTCAGACTCCCGCAAGGCGGTCCTGGCCAACGCGAACGGCACCGTCGTGTGACAGGACACGCAGGAGGTTCCATGGTCCCTCGCGGCGGTCGGCCAATCCATCCACCACGACTGCCGTTGGTCCAAGTACTGGGCCGCTGCCACCGGGTCCCACGCGGGGCCACCACTCTGGGCCAATGCGTCGCTCGGCGCCCCGCTCAGAACGCCCGCCGTCAGACACAGCACGCCCGCTCGCCTCAGGATCTGCACGTCACACTCCAACCGCGTCTTGGCCCGTCGTCCCCACTCGGACGATCCACACACCACAACGACATGAGCAAATTATAGCCCCCAGGACGCGGCGGTCCGGGGCGTCTGTGCCGGCACCGCACGGCCTCGCTGACTCCGGCATTCCATGCTACGGTTCGCCGGATGACGGCTTCACAGGCACGGGTCGCAATCACGGTGGCGGCGGTGACCAGTCTCGGCGCGACGGGGCTGACTCTCGGGCAGCGCGACATCGCCCCGCAGAACGACGCCCCCAATCCATACGCGACCGTTGACGACTGGACGACGCTACCCACTGGCCGCCAGTGGGGGTCTACTGGCGGCGTCGACATGGACCGGGACGGCGTGCACATTTGGGTCGCGGAGCGCTGCGGCGACAACAGCTGTGCCGGCCTGGCCCTCGATCCCATCCTCAAGTTCGACCCCGACGGACGGGTGGTCGCCAGCTTCGGCGGCGGCATGCTGATCCAGCCACACGGGCTGCACGTCGACCCAACGGGTCATATCTGGGTGACCGACGCGGCGGGTCCAGACGGGCAGGACCCGCAACGCGAAGGCAGGGGGCATGTGGTCATGAAGTTCAGCCCGGACGGTGAACTCCTGATGACCCTGGGTACCGCGGGGGTTGGTGCCGCCGGCCGAACAACCCTCGATCAGCCGTGCGACGTGGCCGTCGCTGGCGACGGCACCATCTACGTCGCCGATGGCCACGGTGGGCAGTTACCGGGCGCCGGGCCTCACACGACCGCGCGTATCGTCAAATTCGCGCCGGACGGCAGCTACCTCATGGAGTGGGGCTCCCACGGCACGGGTCCGGGACAGTTCAGGACCCCACACGCCATCGCCCTCGACTCACGGGGCCGCGTGGTCGTGGCCGACCGCGGCAACGACCGCCTCCAGGTGTTCGACCCGGACGGGGCCTTTATCGAGGAGTTCTATCAGTACGGCCGTCCGTCTGGCCTACACATCGCCGACGACGACACTGTCTACGTCGCCGACTCGGCGTCGTCCCGCAACGGTCAACATCCGGGGTGGGATTACGGGATCCGGATCGGGAACCTCCGGAACGGCTCGCTCACGGCGTTCATCGGCGGGTCAAATCCGGAGGGGGTCGCGGTGGCCGCGGACGGCACGGTGTACGGGGCCGTCGTCGCGTTCGGCGGCGCCCTCCTCAAGTAT
>CAWWAF010000152.1:0-6806 GCA_963934795.1 uncultured bacterium | reverse complement strand
CAATGCGACCACGGACGAGTTTGACCATGGAAACCGGGCGCTGCGAGGCTCGACTGGCCTCGTTGCAGCCTCCACAGCGGTCGGTGTAGGCCAGGTAGATCCAACCATTCTCCCGGTAGCGCGGATGCGGGGCTACGTCCAGGAGCCAGCCGATGCCCTCCTCGACACCACCATAACCGAGCTGGCTGTCGTCGTAGACCGCCGGCGTACCTCCGATAAGCGTCGAGTCTCCCTCCGGCGTGACTAGCCGAAGGCCGCGCTTCTTCTCGGTGACCAACACATGACCGTCGGGCAGCACCGCGAGGGAGTATGGCAGTGGGTCGAGCCCCGCGATCAGCACGTCGATCTCAAGGTCGTACGCCTGGGTTCGGGTCGCGCCCTCCGGGATGGTGAGCTCGTCCATAAAGTTGAACTGCGAGTAGACCAACCCTTCCCGAACCTCGGCTATCCAAAGCGCCAGGGTCTTGATCTGCTCGGCGCTCATGGTGGCGGACCAGGCCGGCATGTTGCGCTCCGGGAAGCCGTTGCTGATGCTCGCCACCAGCTCGTCGACAGACGCGCCGCCGGCGAGCGCTGCCCCGATCAGCGGCGTGCCCTGGGCCGCCCCCTCCATGCGCTCGCCGTGGCAGACGGTGCAGTGCTCGCTGAACAACTCCGCGCCAGCTTCGAGCATGAAGCGCTCGCCCTCCACGTCCCGGTTCCTGGTGTAAGCGCCAGTCCCTCTACCGGGCTCTTCATCAGCCGCTCGGTCCGCGGAGCGAGCAGCACAGGCGCCAGCAGCTAGGGGCACGATGAGCAGTACTGCAGCCAGCCAGCGCCACGGGCCGCCCGCACGGCGAAACGCCGAGCAAAGGGGCAGTGAAGAGGGAGGGAGCGAAAAGCACACAGGGTCAGAGCGTCCTGGCAACGCGAAATCCAACGCTGTTGTACGTTCTCGTGGTGTCGTCGCTGCTCCGCTTGGCAGACCGCACGCCCATGGGTCCGTAGAACCAGGAGCCGCCGCGAACCACACGCCTCGAACAGTCGCCCGCTTCCTGCCAGACATCGCCGTCGATCGGGGCGTCGTCATAGGACTCGTGCCAGCAATCTGCCGTCCACTCCCAGACATTGCCCAACATGTCGTACAGGCCGAACGCGTTCGGTCGATAGGTCCCCACCGGGGCCGAGACCACATGACCGTCAGCACACTCTACGTTCGACCGATCCGTGAACCGCGACGTGGCGTCCTTGTCGGCGCCGTTGGCGAAATCGCAGGGACTTGCGGACCGGTAGACCTCCCAATGACGTGCGGTGGTCGTGCGAGCGCGCGCGGCGTATTCCCACTCGGCTTCCGTGGGTAACCGGTAGGATTGACCCGTGCGCGCGGCGAGCCACTGCGTGTAGGCCAACGCATCGTCGAAGGACACGCACACGACTGGCATCGAAGCGACTTGGGCGACTTCCGGGTAGCGTGGATCTCGCCAGGACGCGTCCACGCTGTCGACAAAGGTGATGCCAGCTTCGTTCAACGCACGACAGTCCCCGCTGTCAGCCGTCGCGACATACCCCGTGTCCTCCACGAAGACGGAGAACTCCGCCACGGTGACTTCGCAACGACTGAGGGCAAACGACTTCACCGCAACCGTGTGCACTGGCTTCTCGTTACTGTCACCGTCGAGCGAGCCCATCCTGAAATGACCGCCCTCGATGACGACCATCTCCGGGCCCATCGCCGGGTCGCTGCGGCAGGCGTTCGGGTCCCGCTCGGGGAGTTGGATGGTCCCCTCTCTGGCAGTCTCGCTTCCGCTGCCGCCACTCTCTGGAGCCGGATCCGGCCGCGACCCAACGACCACGGACTCCGCTTCATCGTCGACCTCGGCCTGTGCTACTCCTCTGCTGAAGAGGCCAACAAAGACCAGCAAGGACAGGCAGGCCGCAACGCCGCGCGTCAATCGTACGCCAAGCCGTTTGCGCCTCTCGAGTTGACACTCTTCAGCCACAGCACTCTCCTTCTTGGCTGAGCACTGCGCCGAGCAGTTGGCTCAGCCGCCGCACCACATCCACGCGCAGATTGAGCATGGCGGCCTGACAATAGGAGCTATTAGCCCACCCCGTTGACATAACCCTCGTTATCCGACCCGTCTTGCCACCCGCGACGCCTAGACGTTTTTATTGGTGATGGGAAGGGCCTTGTTGACTGGAATGCCACCCTGCTTGATGCGGTCAGCCAGGGTCGCCCATTCCACTAGCTCCATTACGAGCGCCTGGGTGTCGTCAGACTTTTCGATGCCATGAATGGCGGCGATGCTGGGGTAATTCAGGCTAGCCAAGACCTCGCGCTGGAACCGCGCGAGGCGATCCGGTGAGGAATCCACGTTCTGGAGAGACCCGCACGGGTACACGGCTACTGTGCCCATGACTGTGCCCAACCCTGAGCCGATATCAGTCCAATCCAGTCCAACGCCAACCAAGTTAGGGGGCGAAAATCTCAATGAAACACGCGTGTTTCCCTGTATCTACGCGCGGTGCTGAGCACTGCAAAACCTCCATCCCCGGTTCAAATCCTGGCGGCGCCTCCAACCTTTCTCCTTTCTGGTCAATGGGTTACGGTCACGTCCTGACCGGGGACTGATCCAACCTGGGAACAGCTTGGGAACAATACCTGCTCAAGATCGACAATCGCTTGGCGGTGGCTGTCCGCGATCGCGTGGGTGTAGATATTGAGCGTAGTCGTGACTGAGGCATGACCTAACTGCTGCTGGACGATCTTGGCCGGAACACCCCTGGACAGAGTCTCTTGTACCGTCCCGCACTTCCGACAGAACTTGTCGCTCTCCGGCATCTGCGAGCCACACTCTGAGCAGAAGCGGCGCTCTGCTCCTGCCACTGTCGGGCGTGATTCAGGCTGGCTCTAGCGCGGTCGCGAGCCAAGACTGCCGACTCTCGATCCTCACCGGTCATTCGTGAGGCCGCGAGGTTGAACCACATGTCCGCCTGCACATAGTCCTGCGGGACGCCTCGACCGTTGGCGTACCTGACCCCGAGGTCGTTCTGCGAGTTGGGATCCCCTGCCTCTGCACGCACCCGCAGCGCATCGATCTCCGGCGTCTGCGCCTGCACCGGCGCACCGACGGCGAGCGCGACCAACACGGCGACGGCAACGAACCGGGTGGCGTGCGTCATGCGGGTCTCTCGGCTCAAAGCGATGTGATGTCGGACCCCGATCTTACCGCTGGCGGGTAGGCGGTGCAATGTGAGGAATTACGGCTCACGCGGGTGCGCGGCGTCCTACGAAATACTGTCTGGGGCCCGCGCCCTGAAGCGCGCCCCCATTGTCACCGGTCATACTAGGTCGTCATGTCTAACAGCGAGTGCGCCATGTGGGTGCGCCAGGCCTCCGCCGATGCCGGCGTCCAGTCGTAGAAGCCCCGGCCAACCTTGACGCCCAGCTCACCAGACTCGACTTTCTGGCGCAGCAGCGCAGGTACCGATCGGCTATTGGTGAGTTGTGGCAGATGCTCCGCCAGCAATGCCCGCGTCGCGCCCAAGCCATTTCGTCGGGCCAGTTCGAACGGGCCGGCGCTTGCGAGATCCTGTCCGAACGTGGTGCGCACCAGTGCATCCACTTCGGACGCGGTGGCGAGGCCCTGTTCCACAACGGACATCGCTTCGCGCAAGAGGGCGACCTGCAGCCGGTTGCCGATGAACCCCTGAATCTCCGCGTTGAGTACGGCTGGTTGTTTGCCGATCGATCTGAGAAGGGCAATCACCGTCGCGGCCGTCTGGTCGGTGGTCGCCGGGCCGCGAATGATTTCGACCCCCGGCAACAGATGGGGCGGGTTGTAGTAGTGGGTGCCGACCACCTGCCCTGGCCGTGTGGTCGATGCGGCATACGCACTCGGCAAGAATGTGGAGGTGTTCGAGGCGAGAATTGCGTGCGCGGGAGCGCAGGCGTCGAGCTGCGCGAAAATGGTCTGCTTGAGCTCGAGATTCTCAGAGGCGGCTTCAATCACCAGGTCAGCCGCGCGCACGCAGTCAGCCAGCGTAGTGGTCGTGCGGATGCGGCCCATGGCGCCGCTGACGTCTGCACGTGAGAGACGCCCCGTTTGCACCAAGGCCCGCAATCCAACCTCGGCCCGCGTCAGGCCATCGGCCAGTACGGCAGCGGAGATGTCGTGGAGACAGACGGATCGACCAGACGCGGCGAACTCGAGCGCGATGCCGTGCCCCATGAGGCCGGCCCCGATCACCGCGACCTGGTCGATCGCGCCAGCCGGTTCGGCAACGTGTTCAAGGACAAGCGACGGCGGAAGGTCTTCGGCCTGATCCGAGAGCATGGGGATCGTTGGGGGAATGTCTACCGTGTTGGAGATGTCCTGCAGCAGTTCGCGCGCTATGACCTGCACCAGATCCCATCCGATTTGCTCCCAGATCTCGAAGGGCCCCGCCACCGCCAGTCGATGCCCGATCGTGGTGCTGACGACGGTGTCGACGGCTTGCGGTGTGGCCACTCCGCGCTCTACCAGGGCGATCGACTCGCGTAACAGCGCCGTCCGAAGGCGGCCAGCAATCAGCCGTGGTGTGTCCTGTGGTTGTGGCGCCATAGCGCTGCCTGATGGGCGTGGGTGTCCTATTCTGACTCTGAGTCCCACGTGACGGGTGGTTGCGAACCGGTGAGTGAACGCTCGCGCATTGTAATATGACGAGTTTGCGCGTCCGCAGGATCTTGCTCGCGCACCGCCTTGGAGCCACCGGTGGAGATACTTGTGATGTTGAGATTTCGATTCGTCGCTCTTGCTATGACCGTCGCGGCGCTGCTGGTCACCGCGGTCTCGGCTGCGGCTCAGTATGGCGCCACCAACGGCGAGTGGCGAAGCTATGCCGGTGACAACGGCGGCACGAAGTACTCGTCGTTGGACCAAATAGACGCCGACAACTTCTCGCGCCTCGAGATCGCCTGGCGGGCGCCGACTCCGGATGCGGACCTCGACTTCGACGCCATCACCGAGGAACTCACGCGTCGGGGACGCACGGGGCAAACGCCCGGCGAGAGCACCAACCCCGACTACGGTCTGTCGCTCCGGCTCTTCAAGGCGACCCCGCTCATGGTCGACGGGCGGCTGTATGTGGCGACCCCACTGAGTCTGGGCGCCGCCTATGACGCCGGCACCGGGGAGAGCATCTGGGTGCATGACCCCGAAAGCCATCTTGACGGTCCACCCGCCAGCCGGGCGAACATGCGCGGGGCGGCCTACTGGACCGACGGTGAGATCGAGCGGGTCTACTGGGGGACCACCGACGGGTATCTAGTCAGTGTCGACGCGCGGACGGGCGAACCGGCGGCCGAGTTTGGCGACAACGGTCGGGTCGATCTGTTCACCGGCGTGCCCCGCGCCGAGCGGGGCACCTACGACCGCCGCGGTCGGCACTGGATCTCGGTCACATCCCCGCCGATCGTATCCAACGGCGTCGTCGTCACGCCGGTCACGATCTCCGACTACGTGGTTGCCAAGGAGGCGCCGCCGGGGTGGGTGAAAGGCATCGATGCCATCACCGGTGAGCTCAGATGGGTCTTTCGGACGGTGCCGCGCGGCGACGACTTCGGAGCCGAGACGTGGGGGAACGAATCGTGGCGGTACACAGGCAACACCAACGTGTGGGCCGCGATGAGCGCCGACGACGAGTTGGGATACCTGTATCTGCCCATTAGCACCGCGACTAGCGACTACTACGGCGGTCACCGGCCGGGTGACAATCTCTTCGCCGAGAGCATCGTCGCCGTCGACATCCGGACCGGCGCGCGCAAGTGGCACTTCCAGGCGGTGCACCACGGCGTCTGGGACTACGACTTTCCGACCCACTCCAACCTGGTCGACGTGACCGTCGACGGCCGCGAGGTCAAGGCACTTGCGCAGGTGAGCAAGCAGGGATTCACCTATGTCTTCGATCGGGTGACGGGGGAGCCGGTCTGGCCGATCGAGGAACGTTCCGTCGAGACCGACACGAGCCTGGAGGGCGAGGTGCTGTCGGCGACTCAACCGTTTCCGACCAAACCGCCGCCCTTCGAGTATCAAGGCGTCTCGATCGACGACCTGGTTGATTTCACCCCTGAGATCCGGGCGATGGCGGTCGAGGCGGTCAAAGACTTTCGCCTGGGGCCGCTCTACACGCCGCCGATGAACACCATCGAAGACGGTATCCAGGGCACCATTCAGCGACCGGCGATCGACGGCGGCGCCAATCTCCAAGGTTCGGGGGTCGATCCCGAGACCGGCCTGCTCTACGTCCCCTCCAACAACTCGTTCTCGGTGCTGAAGTACTTCACACCGGATCCGGCCGAGGGCGGCAACTTGCGATACACCCAGAGTGGGTTCGGGAGTGGCCGCCAGCCGCGGCTGCCCCAGGGACTTCCGCTCTTCAAGCCACCCTACTCGCGCATGACCGCGATCGACCTGAACGCGGGCGAAACGGAGTGGATGCAGCCCAACGGCGACGGGGATCGGTATCGCAACCATCCGCGGCTACGCGACCTGAATCTGCCGCCCCTCGGCGGTGACGGGCGCGGTGGCCCGGTGATCACGAAAACGCTGTTGATCAGCGCGCTGACCGCCGGCGCCAGCGACGGCGGTCCGCGCCTCATCGCGCGCGACAAGGCCACCGGCGAGATCGTCGGCTCGGTCGACCTGCCGGCTGGCGCGCTCGGGACGCCGATGACCTATGAGTATGAGGGCACGCAGTTCATCGCACTGACCATCGGGGGTGAGACACCTGAACTCATCGCCCTGGCCCTGCCGGAACGACGCGAAGGACGCTGATGATGTCGCACC
>CAWWAF010000151.1:0-6908 GCA_963934795.1 uncultured bacterium | reverse complement strand
CTGGACGCCCGGGCCCGGCGCTGGCGTTTGCCGTGCCTACCCGGTCGCGGATAATATAACTTGTTACATATTGATATGGGGAATAGTCCGAAGCGCCCCGGGCAGACCGGGAGCCGCAATAGACGTATTGGAGTGTGAGTGTCATGGCAAACGACACCAGCAACACCGTCGGGGACAAGCCTGCCTACCCGGGAATTCGGGTCACGGCCAACGGCAACCAGCTCGTGGCTTATCACACCGAAGCTCGGGTGACGGACGCCGGCGTCTACTACCCCATCACCCCGTCCACGGAAGGCGGCGAACTCTATCAGCAGTCGTTCGCGGAAGGGAACCTCAACGTCTTCGGTCGCAGCACGACGGCGATCGAAGCCGAGGGGGAACACGCGGCGCAGGGCGGTGCCACCGCCTACTCCGTGTGCGGCCGACGGGTCACCAATTTCACCTCAGGCCAGGGACTTCCCTACGCGTCCGAGCAGTACTATCACGCGCCTGGCAAGGCCTCGACGATGGTGGTACAGGTCGGCGCGCGCGCGCTGACCAAACATGCGCTCAACGTGCACTGCGGCCATGACGACATCAACGGGGTGCTCGACACCGGCTGGATCATCGTGTTCGGCAAGGACGCCCAGCAGGCCGCGGATCAAGCCCTCATCTTGCGCCGGGTCACGGAGAAGAGCCTGACTCCGGGGATGAACGTGCAGGATGGGTTCCTCACCACGCACCTGGAGCGGACCTTCTACAAGCACGAGTCGGAGCTCATTCGACAATTTCTGGGGGCGCCGGAAGACATCATCGACTCGCCGACCGAGGCGCAGCGCGCACTATTCGGTCCGACACGTCGGCGTGTGCCTAAGATGTACGACCTTGCCAATCCCGTGCTGCTGGGACCAGTCCAGAACCAAGAGCACTACATGCAGGGCGTGGCGGCCCGCCGGAACAACTTCATCGAGCCGATTCTCCAGTATCTGGTGGAATCACACGCAGAGTTCGGTCGTCTCACGGGGCGTCACTACGGCCTGCTGACGGAATACAAGACCGAGGACGCCGAGACGGTCTTCATTTCGCTGGGCTCGGCGGCCGAAAATTGCGAGGCGGCGGTCGACCACCTCCGACAAACCAGAGGCGCCAGCGTCGGGTCGATTCACGTCAATGTGCTCCGGCCGTTCCCGGAGCAGGCCATCGCCAAGGCCCTCGCAGGCAAGCGCAACGCCATCGTGTTGGAGCGGACCGACGAACCGCTAGCCGGGGACAACCCACTGGGCCGCGACATTCGCACCGCGCTCAACAAGGCCATGGTCATCGAAGGACACCCGCTCGAAGAGGGCTTTCCGGCCATCGCCCCCTCCGACGTGCCGCGGATCTTCAACGGCATCTACGGTCTGGGGTCACGCGACTTTCGTCCCGAGCACATCTTAGGCGCGTACGAGTACGCAACATCGGATCGGGCGCGGACGGACGGTCGTAAGGCGAAGGACGGGGCATCCTTTTTCGTGCTCGGTATTCCCCACCCCTACGCGGTCAAGTCGGAGGAAACGCCGTCCTTGCTCCCCGAGGGTGCAATCGCGGTGAGGCTCCACTCGATCGGCGGCTGGGGGGCGATCACGACCGGCAAGAACCTGGGCGCGATCATCGGCGACTTCAACGATTTCCTTTCAGCCCGAAACACCGTGCTGGACGATTTTGGCCGACTCAAAGAGGTGATCCACGTCAGCGCCAATCCCAAATACGGATCAGAAAAAAAGGGCGCGCCAACCTCGTATTTCCTCGTGGTGGCGCCTGAACGCATTCGGGTGAATTGCGACCTCCGGCATGTCGATGTGGTGCTCTGTTGCGACCCCAAAGCCTTCACACACACCAATCCACTGGACGGGATGTCCGAAGGCGGCGCGTTGATCTGGGAGTCTGACGAGACGGCGGAAGAAGCCTGGGAGCGGCTGCCGATCTGGGCCCGTACACAGATCCTGGAAAAGAAGATCCGGGTGTATACGCTGTCGGGGTTTGACATTGCCCGCAAGGCGACCAATCGCGCTGACCTGCAGCTCAGGATGCAGGGCAACGCGTTTCTCGGCGCGTTCTTCAAAGTGTCCCCGTTGCTGCAGGAGTTCGACATCAGCACCGAGCAGTTTGAAGAAGTCGTCCGCAATCAGTATCAAAAGAAGTTTGGCAAACTTGGTTCGGCGGTCGTCGACTCCAATATGGAGGTCATGAACCAGGGTTTCAGTCGTGTGACCGAGATCAAAGTGGGCGAGATCACGGCGGCGGATCGTTCCACGCTCCGTGGCCTTCCCATGCTGCCGATCGACATCGATGGCGGCGGGTGCGGCACCTGCCGCTCCATCCCGGCCCCGGAGGGACAGGCCGAGCGGACCCCGGTGACACAGGTCGGGGTCTTCGACTCACAGTTCCGGTCTGACTACGGCTACGACCAACCGGCCTCACCGCTCGCGGCCATGGGCGTGATGGCGGCCGGGACCGGCGATACGGCCTCCAAGTACGTCGCCCGCCGCGAAACGCCGCTCTTCATCGCCGAGAACTGCACCCAGTGCATGGAGTGCATCGCGGTCTGTCCCGACACAGCGCTCCCGAACTGCTCGCAGGACGTAGACACGGTGCTGCGGACGGCCATCAACCACTACGTCGAAAACACGGACGACCGTGCGAAACTGATCGCCCACGTCCCAGAGATCGAGAAGCGCACCCGGTCACTGATGAACGATGCGGTCGGCAGTAAGACCAATACGCCGTTCCCGGAGCTCGTCCGCGAGGCGAGCGCCGATCTGAACGGCTTCTCGGACACGGCCCGCAGCCAATTCTTGGCCATCCTCGACCAGGCACCGGTCGCATATAACAAGGTCAACGCGATCTTCAGAGGGCCAGAAAAGAAGAACCCGGGCAGTGGCGGTGTGTTCTCGATCTTCGTGTCTGACCTCTGTAAAGGGTGCGCGGCGTGCGTCACGGCGTGCGGTGATCACGATGCGCTGCGGATGGTAGCCGAGAGCGAGAGTGTCAACGCGGAGCACGAGACCGGCACCGCATTTCTCGACCTGCTGCCAGACACGGAGCAGAAATTCCTCGGGTTCTACAACGACGAATACCCCGCCGACTCCAAGACGGCGACCCTGCGGAATCACTTGATGGTGCGTCGCAACTACGACGCGCTGGTGTCAGGCGATGGCGCCTGTGCCGGGTGTGGAGAAAAGAGCGTCTTGCGAGCCATCGCGTCGCTGACCGAGGCGTACATGCGACCGCTGTATCACGCCAAGGCGGATCGGTTTTCCGAGAAGGCGGGCGAGCTCCGTCAGGGCGGTGAAGAGGGACTGGCGGCCCTGGCCGCGCTACACCCTGAACAGCATGCGCTCTTCGTGCGCACGGTCGCACACGCCATCATGGGACTTGGCGGCGACAGCGTCAGTGACACCGACGCGCGACTCGAGGCGCGTGGTCCCATATCTGATGGGGAGGTCGTCGATGCCCTGGCGACGGTCCTCGAGCAGGAATCGTTCAATCACAAAGAGCTGCAACCGATCGATGGCCGGCTCGACAATGGCCAGTGCGTCATGGCGATGGCGGCCCATACCGGGTGCAATACCGTCTACGGGTCAACCCCGCCCAACAACCCGCATCCCTATCCCTGGATGAACTCGCTGTTCCAGGACGGCGCCACGATCGGGTGGCTCTTTGGCGAGAGCTTCATGGTCGATCACGGACGTCGCTCGGTCGTGCCCGAGCGTCTGGCCGATACGCTCATCACGTGGCTCAAGGAGCCGACCAAGACGGGCGCCGCGATGACGGACCAGCACTACTACGACTACACCCACTTCAGCGACAACTTGATGACCGATGACGAGGTCAAGGAGCTGCCCAAGGTGTGGATCGTTGGCGGCGACGGGGGCATGGGGGACATCGGGTACCAAAACGTGTCCAAGGTGATGCTGCAGAATCGTCCCAACGTCAAAGCCGTCATGCTCGACACGCAGGTCTATTCGAATACGGGCGGTCAAAACTCCGATTCGACGCCGATGCTGGGAGGCGGCGACATGAACTCCTTTGGCGCGGCAACGCAGGGGAAGGCGGTCGAGAAGAAGACGGTGGCTGAAACGTTTCTGGCCGGCCACGGGTCGCCGTTTGTCTCGCAAATTTCGATCGCCAACGCGCCGAAATTCTTCCGGGCGATCCTCGACGCGCTCGAGTATCGCGGGACCGGCTTCCTCCAGTGCTTCACGACATGCCAGCCGGAGCACGGGGTGGCCGACGACATGGCGCTCGATCAGGCGCAGCGGGTCCGCGACTCACGTGGGGCGCCGGAGTTCGTCTTCAATCCGTCGCTGGGTGAGACCTACGACGAGGCCCTCGACCTCAAGGGCAACCCCCATCCCGACAAGGACTGGTACACGACGAAGTTCAAGAGCACGGGCGAGAAGTATCGCTACACGGTGGCGCACTGGTGCGCGACCGAGGCCCGTTTCCGGAACCACCTGAAGCGCATCAAGGACGAGAGCGCAGTCGAGCGCCTGATTCCGCTCGAGAACATGCTCCTCCGGATTACTCAGCACGACGTCGTCCACCGCCGCCACCTCATCCCCGAGCACGTCGCCTTTGTGCCCGACTTCGGGGTCTTTGCGAAGGTGCCGGGGCCAGACGGCAAGCCTCAAGTGGTCGCGCTGTCACGACAACTCGTGCTGTTCTGTGTCGAACGACGAAAGGCCTGGCGCTTGCTGCAAAGCAAGGCCGGTATCACCAACCAGGAATACATCGCCCAGCGTACGCTCCTGGCAGACGTGGAAGCCGGGAAGACCACGCGAGAGGAGCTGTTCGCTCGTGGTCCCGAAATGATGGCGGAGTTGATCGCCGGGACCGCGAAAGTGGCCGTGTAGGGCCCAGTCGAACGCGACATCGGCATACGTCACGCTGCACTGCCTCGCCACGTGCCTCTATCACTGCACCGGCCACTCCTGGGCCATCGCCCAGATCGCGCGAGCCGCCCAGATCTGACGGTCACGCCCCGGGCCGGTTGACCATCGCCATCATCTGCGACGTGAGATGAAGCACCACGAGTTCTGGAGCGCACCGGTCTTCAACGCACGGTTCTACGTGTACTTGTTCGACAAGATGATACTTGCCGGCATTGGCCCACGCGATATCCTCAAGGCCGACTACGGCATACCCAACGGGGACCTTCGCGCCTCAAAGTAAACGATCCAGCAACTCGTTGGAGAACAGCATTTTCCGACAACACTCCTGATCCCGAGGCACCTGTCTCGCGATGACAAAAAGCAACAGATCTTGGCATTCGCGAGAACACATCCGTTCCCGCTTATGGGCAAGCCAGAGATCAGCGAATGTGGCAAGGCGATCAAATTTCTTCGGGACGCACACGACGTCGATCACCTCGTGAGCGCAATCTCCGCGTCATACCTGGTTCAAACATACGTCGATCTCCCAGTCGAGTACGGCGTCTTTTACGTCAGGCACGCAGACACGTCGCGCATCGTGGGCATCAACGGCAAGTCTTTCCCGACGATCACCGGTGATGGTCAGCGCACGGTGCAAGCACTCATCGAAGCTCATGACCGATACACTTTTCACTGGAACAATTTCGTACACGGTTTCGACATGCAACGTGTGCTGAATGACGGGGAGCGGTTGCGGCTCTCGCACATCGGCTCGCACACGATGGGATGCGTGTTTACCGACGAGACCCCACTCGCGACGCCACAGATGGCGAAACGGCTATTTTCGATACTCGAATCTGTTGGTGGGGCGATATGACGTTTCTCGACCATTTCTATGGCCTGCTCCAAGTGCCCCGCTTCGAGGCGTCGATCACGTTCGCGAGCAAGACGGTCGACGGGCCCAGTCGGAAGGCGATGGCCTGCCGGGCTCACGCTATGGCTTCGGAGATCTTCGTGCCGGTGGAGACGTGGGAGAAAGCTCGTCACGTACAAGTCGGGCCGCGCAGGCCTTGACCTCACCGAAGAATTGCTCGAGGTCCGCGTCGGTCATGTCGGGGTTCACGCACACGAGACGGATCGCGCACCGATCTCCTATCGTGCAGTACCCGACTTTGATCACCCCGGTGCGATCCAGCTCAGCACACACCTCCACACTCGTCGATCCGCGCACCTCGAAGCAGACATTGATCGACTGGGGTTGTCGGACGAGGACGAGGTCTGGGTCCGCGTCGACCATCGCCGCCGCTCGCACCGAGAGCGCCATCTGCTTATCGACACGCACGTCATAGCCAGCATCCCCAAGCAGCTTCCACGCCGCCCACAGCTTCAGCGCATCGTTGCGTCGGCCGCACTGAATGGATCGCACGCCCGGGTTCAGGTCGTCATTCGCGGTTTGGAAGAGATAGTTGGCCGACTCGTTGAGATGTTTTTGGAGGAGCCCGCGCTCGCGCACGAGAATCGCCGAGCATATGATCGGCACGCCCATCATCTTGTGCGCGTCCCAGGTGAACGAATCGGAGTGCTCACAGCCGTCGAGAAGCCGTCGGTGTCGGGTGCTCATGAGGAGCGTGCCGCCGAGGGCCCCGTCGACGTGAAGCCACACGCCGTGCGCTTTCGCGACGCGCGCGAGCGCGCGAATGGGGTCAAACGCTCCGAGCTCCGTCGTGCCCGCCGTCGCGTTGATGAACACCGGTGTCAAGCCGGCTGCACGGTCAGCATCGATCATCGCTGCAAGCGCGTCAGGCTTCATACGCCCCTCGGAGTCGGTGCCGACGCGGCGTACGTGCGCGCGGCCCAATCCAAGGATGCCTGCGTTCTTGGTAGTGGAATAATGACCGTCCGCGGAGGTGTACACCGTGAGCGGCGTCCCCGAGAGGCCGTCCTCCCGTGCGTTCGGGACTGCCTCGTTTCTGGCCAGCAGCATGGCGGTGAGATTCGAGAGCGATCCCCCCGGGG
>CAWWAF010000150.1:0-6936 GCA_963934795.1 uncultured bacterium | reverse complement strand
GGTCGAAGTCGAACAGGACATCGTCGCCGAGATGGAACGTTCGGCATGATGGACGGAGTGCGTCGTCCAGGGCGGTGATCGGTGGGAGCGTGAGCGCCGGGCGTCCAGAGCCGAGCAGCATGGGCGCGACCGCGACGTGGAGCCTGGTGAGGGCTCCTGCCTGGAGGAAGCGCGAGACGGTGATGCCGCCGCCTTCGATGAGGAGCCGCCTGAGGCCGCGCGCGCGGAGCGCGTCGACGATCGTCCGCGGGTCGAATCCCGGCGGATCGGTGTCACGGCGGTCGCCGTGGTCCGGACGGGCGGCGGCGGGAAGTGTGATCACTTCCGTACTGCCGGTCGAGTTCTCACCGGCCTGTGCGCGGCGGAAGATCAACGTGGGCGCTGCGCCGTCAGAGAAAACCGCGTGCGTGCGCGACAGCCGCGCGTCAGGATCGAGCACCACGCGGACGGGGTTCGAGCCTTCGACGCCGCGGACGATCAGCCGCGGGTCGTCTGCCGCAACCGTGCCGGCCCCGACGACAACGGCGTCGACCAGCGCGCGCAACCGGTGGAGACGGAGGATGTCGGCCTGGCCTGTGATGTAGTGCGACTGCCCCTGTTCGGTGGCGATCCGGCCGTCCACACTCTGTCCGATCTGGCCGATCACGAGGTCCGGGTCCAGTTGGAGCGGCAGATACAGGTCCACCAGGGCCCTGGCGTTCTCGGTCAGCGGAGCCGAGGCGAGCCACGTACCGCCGGGGTCTATCTGCAGCCACTCGGCAGTAGTTGCACTAGAATGGACTTGCACAGACGCGTGCATGCCACGAGGGGTGGCGGGCACGGCGCGAATCAAGCTCCAGGCGCTGGATTCGGTCACCAGGGTCGGCACTCGGTCGTTCTCCATGATCCGTAACTGTATCGCGACGAGAAACGGGGTTCAGGCTGGACGGTAGTATGCGTGAGGCAGAGCAGGGCCTATTCGACTTGCGCCGCGGTCTACCCATCCGGGTGACTGGCGGCCCGGCGTCTGGCGATGCTGTGCTGCTTGCGGCGGTCGAGGGGCTCTCCCATGGAACGCTTGAGCAGTTGCGTGGCGCCGCTGGGCGCCCGCTGCGCCTCGCGGTCACCCATCATCGCGCGCATGCGATGGGGCTAACGCCCGCCCCGCCGGTTGGCCAGACCACCGATCGCTCGACCGGAGTCCACACCGGCGACGTCAGCCTTGGGCTCCACAGTGACACGACCCCAGATGCGGTGTGGAACCTGTCCAGTGGATTGGACCGTCCGAAACGGGCGTCTCTGGAAATGGGGGCCGCCTCCATTCCAGAGATCGGGGGGCTGACCCTGGCGCGGCTCGGCCAACTGTTGCCGGCCGTGGTCAGTGTGTCGCTGGACGAGCGCGACGCGCCGGATGGCGTCTCTGTCGACGATGCCATCTCGACGGTGACGGCCGAACAGATCCAAACCCTGGCCGCCAACAATCGGGTCGAAGTCACCTACGTGAGCGACGGACCCGTGCCGCTGGAAGAAGCGGAGGAGGCACGATTCGTGTGCTTCCGCGAAGGTAACGGCATCCTTGAACATGTGGCGATCCTGATCGGGGTCCGGGAGGACTGGCCGGAGCCTGTACCTGTGCGCCTGCACTCGGCCTGTCTCACCGGCGATTTGTTTGGGAGCCTCCGCTGTGATTGCGGCCAACAGCTACGGGGCAGCCTTCGCGTGTTTGCTGCGAGGGGCGGTGGTGTGTTGCTCTATCTCGCCCAGGAGGGGCGTGGCATCGGCCTGGGAAACAAGCTACGCGCCTATACGCTCCAGCAGCAGGGACTCGATACGGTCGACGCCGACTGCACCCTGGGGTTCGGTGCGGATGAGCGTCGATACGACGCCGCGGTGGAGATGCTTGGCCATCTGCAGATCAACCGGATCCAGTTGCTCACCAACAATCCCGAGAAAGTCCGGGCGTTGCAAGACGGCGGCATCGACGTGGCTGACCGCCAACCGCTGTATGGCACGCTCAATCGCCACAACCTGCCGTATGTCAGGGCCAAGGTGGACCGCGCCGGTCACTGGCTCACCGACATGCTCTCTGGGCCGATCCGGGGCGAGTAGTCGGGTCCCGCGCTCCCTCTCGCTCACTCACTCAGCCGGTCGAGCGGAAACGCGCGGGCGTCCTCGATGACCTCGGCCAGGACCTGGCCGTAGTGACTCACCAACTGGGCTCCCATCTCGGCCGTCGCCAGTGTGGCGTCGCCGGTCACCCCTTCCGCGTTCAGATCACCCGCGAGCCATGCGAACGACGCTTCGCCCTCCGGGGCCAGTCGACGCATGGACTGCTGCAGGTCGTGTCCGAGCGACGAGAATGTTCGGATGGCGTCCGTGCGGACGAGCTCGGGTCTCAGATGCAGCATCATGGCAGTCTCGATGGCCCCACCGTGAAGTCCGTGACGCCACTCGGTGTCCGGTAAGACGACTCCAGGTGGACGGGAAAACGCGAAGTAGGTGGCCTTGACGACGAGGAGTCCGTGCTCTGCTCGGAGTGTCAGCGCCGCCGTATCGAGCGCGGCACCATTGCCGCCGTGGCTGTTGAAGAGCACGAGACGGCGGATGCCGGTGGCCGCGATGGTGGCGCCGTGTTGGCGGATGGTCTCGGCCGCCAGCTCCGGGTCCAGGCTGAGCGTGCCGGGGAATCGCGCGTGCTCGCGGCTGCTGCCACAGCTTTGCGGTGGCAGCACCGACAGGGGTAGGTCGGTGGGCAGACGCCCACAGGCTTCAGCGAGCAGGCCAAGCCCGATGTCGAGGTCGGTGGAGAGCGGCAGGTGCGGTCCGTGCTGCTCGATGGCTGCGAGTGGCAGTACCACCACCGGGTCACGCCCGGCCAAGCCGGCCACTTCCGTGGTTGTGTGCAGCTGCCAGAACGGAATCGGGGTGTCGGGCATGATGGTGTGCTCTGGCGCGGCGTGTTCGGTTGGGCGCGGACACCGACGCCGGCCGCGCCACGAATTACCGCCGTCGGAAGACGGCGAGATCGTATCCGATCCAGCCTCGGGACAGACAGCTGCGTAGCGCGTTGCCGCCGATCAGGTGACCGAACCTGGTGCGTTCGAGGGGGAGCCAGCCGCAGAGTGCCACGAACCACGCAATGAGGTGGTCGCGCGGTCGGCCGAGTTGGAGATGGGGCGTGAGGTCGTCCGTCGACAGGTGCTCAAAACCGGCGTCGCTCGCCAGGCGCCGTAGCGCATCGGCGGTGATGACCGTGTTGAGGTGCCACCCCTGTTGGAACCGCCTGACCGTTCGCCGCGCGGCGGCGGTATCGCTCCCCCGCAGGACGTCATCGCAGACGACCAACACGCCGCCTGTGCGCACCAGCCCGGCGCAGGACTCGAAGAAACGGGCGGGGTCTGGTCCGTGGACGAATGACTCGATGGCGTAGGCCAGGTCGGCCGGGGCGAGATCGTCCGGCAGCTGACAGAAGTCCCCCTCGCGACAGACGACACGACCGCCGAGCCCAGCCTCTCGAATGCGCTGGTCAGCCTGTCGCACCTGCACCGGGCTCAGGGTGAACCCGGTGCCCCGCAGATGCAGGCGCTGGGCCAGGTAGCACAGGCTGGCCCCAACGCCGCAGCCCAGATCCACGACATGGAGTGGATCGGATTCCGCCTGGAGGTCTTTGGCGAGAGCGACGATGCGGTCTTCGACGTATCGAAACGCTGCCGCGGCGCTCTTGGTTCCAGGGCTCCAGACCGGGCGGTGGATCGCGCCAACCCCACCCCCTTGACCATGGGTGACGAAGTCGCGCGTGTTCCGGTCGTAGTAGCGCCGCACATCGGCGGCATCGAACTCGGTCATCTGGTCGTACACCGCGCAGAGACGGTTCCTGGCCGTCGCCGATCGCGTCCCCTCATCTCGCGTCAGCTCCAGTTGGCATCGCGGGTGGAACCCGCGCGTAGACGTCTCCCGAGCGCTGCTGGGCCACCGGGGTCTTGAGGGCTCGCAGTAGCGCCTCGCCGGTGAGCCACTGTTCCGACTCCAGTCGGTAGGATTCCCCCGGGGACCAGTTGAAGCTGTAGGCTCCCAAGGTGCCGAGCCGTGTGACGCAGGCGCGAGTGTAGTCGAGCGCGTGGGGGAGATACTCGAACGAGACGGTCTGGATTCGCTGCGTGAGCCCAGCGAGCACCTCGGGCTCGCCGCCCTCGACGTCGATCTTGACGAAGACGGGCACGCCAAACTGAGCGATCAATGCATCGAGCGTGGTCGTGGTGACCTCAAGCTCCCGGTTCCAGGCCACGCCGGAAAACACCGGGTCCCGTTCGCGCTCGGCACGCCACTGCACGGCCAGTGTCGTCATCGTTGGGGTCTGATCGCTGATAGAGAGCGCCGCGCGACCGCAGTGTTCCCCGACCGCGGCCTCCAGAATTTCCACATCAGGTCGTCGCCCGACGAGTGTGCGCAGTAGCTGCGCGACGTCCGGTTGCGGCTCGAGCGCTACCACCCGGCATCCGAGTGCGGAGAGTGCGCGCGTCCGGTTCCCAAGGTGGGCTCCCACATCAAAAGCAAGGTCGCCGCGTTCCACGAAGGCGTTGTAGAGGCGTCTCAGTCGGCGCTGCCTGAGCGGGATCCCATGGTAGACAATGAGGGACCGAAGCAGGCTGATCGTCCGGCCGAATTGGGGCATGTCGGCGCTGATCGTATCCTGAACCGCGTCGTCAGGCGTTTCCACGGCAGGCGGGTGATTCACCCCCGTGTCGGCGTCGTGGGCCCGACCCGCTACAATGACGCTATGCAGCGGTCGGCCGTAGGCGGTCAATGTGTGCTCTCATGTGTGACGCGTGGCGCCGTGACCTGCCCGCCATGTGGGTGCGTACCGCCGGATGTGGCTCGCCCCATCCTGAGCGTGAGACCCGCACGGGTACCGTGTCGCGTCCAGCGGTAGCCGAGAGCCGTGACTAGCGACCTGACGCCACCAGTACCGCATCGTCCCCGCGGCGGCGCGAGCGTCGCGGCGCTGCTGGCCGCGCTCCTGTTCTTGAATCTCTCCCTGACGTTTTCCAACATCTGGCCCACCCTGGGTATCAGCCCGACCGCCGACCTCTCGGTCGAGGCAGCGGTGTTGGTCCTCGGGTTCCTGGCCGCGCGTCGGTGGTGGGAGGCGCCCTCTCTGGTAGCCCTCCGGTGGCTGGGTGCGATGTGGGTCCTGCTGGTGATCGGGCGTTACACCGAGGTGACCGTCAGCTCGCTGTACGGTCGAAACATCAGCCTGTACTGGGACCTGCAGCACGTGTCCAGCGTTGGCGGCATGTTCGCGGTCGTCACGAATCCATGGCTGAAGGCCGGCATCATCGTCGGGGTCCCGGTCGGGCTGGCGTTCTTGTATCTCGGATCGAGATGGGCCCTCGAGGTGGTTGCGGTCGGTACCCGCGGGCATCGGGCCCAGCGGGTCCTGGGGGCGCTCGCGGCAATGGTGCTCGTCTGTGGGCTGAGCCAGGCCGTGGGGGCTCGCTTGCCGACCGGTATCCGCGTTGCGAGCCCGGTCGTGGCCGCCTACGCTCGCGAGGTGGGTGAGTTCGCGTACGAACTGAGTGGGGCCGGCGTGCGCGACCTGGGCCCGCCGCCCGTCCTACGCTCAGATCTATCTCGCCTCGGCGGTGCCGATGTGTTCGTGGTCTTTCTTGAGTCCTACGGTGCCGTCGCCTGGCAGCGCCCCCACTTGGCCGAACCACTCGTCCCGGCCATGGCGCGACTCGACGCGGACATCGCCGACACCGGGCGTTTTGTGGCGTCTGGGCTTGTCGAGTCCACGACGTTCGGTGGCGAGTCGTGGCTTGCGCACGTGAGCTTGCTGTCAGGCACGGAGATCCGAGACCCAGCCACGAACGTCCGACTCATGGCCCAGGAGCGGGACACGATGGTCAAGCTGTTCGGGCGAGGGGGCTATCGGACGGTGGCCATCATGCCCGGCATGCTGGTGGCCTGGCCCGAGGGCGCGTTCTACGGATTCGAGCATATTTACGACCATGACGGGCTCGACTATCTGGGGCCCCAGTTCGGTTGGTGGGACATCAACGATCAATACGCCTTGGCGCGGGTCGACGCCCTGGAAATCGAGCCCGCGCGCGACCAGCCGGCCTTCGTCTTCTTCACGACCATCTCGACGCACACACCGTTCGTGCCGGCCCCGCCGTATCAGCCGGACTGGAACCGGGTGCTGACGACAGACCCGTATGACGCCGACGCGCTTGACCACGCGTGGTCCGCCTGGCCCGACTGGACCAACTTGGGACCGAGCTATCTCGAGGCGTTTGACTACGCCTTGCGCAACATTGGTGGCTATCTCCGCCTGCGCGCCGACCGCGATCTCGTGGTGGTGCTGGTCGGAGACCACCAGCCGCCGGCTCTGGTGAGTGGCGAAGGGGCGTCGTGGGATGTGCCGGTGCATGTGATTGCCAGCCGGCCGGCGGTGCTGGATCGGCTCAAGGAGCGCCACCAGTTCACGGACACGCTGCACCCCGGCGAGCGGACGGTCGCTCGAATGGATACGCTGCTGCCCATCTTGCTGGACGCGTTCGGAGATGGAGGCGCTCCGTGATCGGACCGGGCGGGTATCGTCGTGTCGTCTCCGCGGGCGTCGTGACGGTGGCAGCGGTCGCCATGATGGTGTCGCCCATGGCGCGCGCGCCGTTGCCACTCGACGTCATGACCTTCAATATCAGGACCGCGGCCGGGCGCGATGGCGACAACGCCTGGCCCCACCGTAGAGCCCTGCTGGTGGAGACCATCGAACGGTCCGCCCCGCATGTCATTGGCATGCAGGAGGCGCTTAGCGAACAGATCGACTATCTGGACGAGATGCTGCCAGACTATCGATGGATTGGCATCGATCGGGGGCTCAATGGGGGCCTCGGCCTGAGCGAAGCGGCGCCCATCTTTTACCGGCACGCGGAACTGAGCCCTATCGAGTCC
>CAWWAF010000149.1:0-7159 GCA_963934795.1 uncultured bacterium | reverse complement strand
GTCCGCCTTCGAGAGCTCCGCCAGCGCCTCACGGTCGCTGTCAGCCATGGGACGGTCGAGCTGGCCAAGACGCGCAAGACCGGCGTCTGTGATCGTACACATCGTCGCCCGCCGGTCGGTGTCGCACGGACACCGGGTCACCAGCTTCATACGCTCGAGGCCATCGATGAGACGAGTGATTCCGGGCGTGCGCTCGATCAGACGGCGGCGAATCTCCATGATCGGAAGCGGTTCGCCCGCCCCACGGAGAATCCGGAGGGTGTTGAACTGCGGCAACGTCAGCCCGGCCGCGCTCACCACTGCGGCCGCACGCACGCGAATACGGTCGGCCGCGCAGAGCGCTTCAACACTGGCTAGCGACGATGGAGTGTGTGGGCGTCGGGGCATGATGAGAAGCAGGGGTCAACGACAGAATAGTCTACGCGCTAACTATCTCACGGTTGGCGCGAGCGTCGGTTGACATCCACCAACGGCATGCTTGAGGATGAGACGACGTGTTTCCGCGTAACAGCGGCGGTCTTGGAGAGGCACTGGGCGGCCCCGAGACCGGGCGGGTTGGGACCCGCCACAGTCTGACGCGCCCGCGAAGGAGGTGATCCTGTGGACGATTTAACTAGTGGCTCTGCGGAGGTGGCGTCCTCGTAGGGACCTCCAGCGCATAGGTGGCGCCTGAGGGCTCCCCAAACGGGGTTAACCCAACGCCACCGACGCAGAACCAGCTTGTCCGGCCCCGGTCCTTCCACAGGGCCGGGGCCTTTTTTGTAGGCTGGTGCAACCCCAGCCGCCGCTAGTACCCGGTCAGTTGGGGGAGTCGCTCGTCGTCAGGTAGCGGCTGCACGCCAAGCGTATTCAGCGTCATCGAGACCTTGCGATAGCGTGACGTGATAGCGGCAATGCTCATCATTTGACGGCTGTCGTAGCTCTCAGACAGCGCGGCCCAGGTCTCATCCGAGATGATTGTGTCGCTGTACATCTCGTCGGCGGCGTCGATGAGCAGCCGCTCGGTCGCGTTCCATCCCCGCGCGTCGTTGCCCTGAGCGATCCACTGCGGCTCGAGCCCATGGTCACGGGCGCGCCCGACGCTACCCACGTGCTTGGCCCATTCGTAGACCGACTGTGCATTCCAACCGGTCCGCAGAATAAGGAGCTCGCGGTCGTGCGGTGTCATCCCGGACCGTTCCGGGCTCTGCACGTAACTCGGATTGGCGTACCACTGGGCCTCCATCTGGGGATGCTGGCGCAGGGTGCGGCCCACACGGATGCCGTCGCCCTCGATCGGGTCGATCCGCGGCGAGGTCAGCGGCGCTTCCGCCGTCGGCACGTCGATGCGATACGCGACGTCGGCACTCGGGATCAACTCGGTGGCGCCGGTATCAGGCTGCACGCCGAGCGTATTGAACAGGATGGACGAGGACGTGGTTTCGCTCACGGTCACCACGGCGTCCGCCAGGTTGGGCAGATCATACATACGCGACAGCTCGGACCAGGTGCCACCGGTCACCGACGCATTGCGGAACATCTCGTCGGCGAGGTTAATCAACACCTGATCAAACGTCGTCAAGCTGTCGCCCGTTCCTTCGGCGACCTGCCTGATTTCCGCGGCGCTCAACCCGTGGTCTCCACGGTCGGCATGCGACGACCAGAGGTAGCCGTTCTGAGCGAGCCACGCGGTGCGCAGGATCAAGATCGCCCGGTGCCGCGGTGGGAGCGTTGAGTCGTTGCTGACATAGGTCAGCAAGGGCATGAACCGATCGGCCAGGGCAGGCACACGAATCAGCGTGCGGAGCGCATTGCCGACGTTGCCGTCTGGCGCATACTTCTCCACCAGCGCCCGCTGCTCCGCGGACCAGTCGGTTTCCGGCAACGGGGGCACCCGCGCCTCGGTCAGCCGGTCGATGAAGATCGCGCTCCCAGGCGGATCGACCAGGGCCGTCGCGGGCTCAATCCGCAACAGCACGCCGTCGTCCTCGTCGGTCAACACATAGAGGTAGCCGTCAGGGCCTTGCCGCACGTCGCGAATGCGCTGCTTGAGCTCGGTGAGCAACGATTCGCGGCGAATCTCCTCACCGCGGCGATTGAACACGATGCGCTCGATGTGTCCGGTGCGCGGCATCCGGCCTTCCATCATCGACCCGACGAACAGGTTGCCCTGCCACTCCGGAAAGTGTGGCCCGGTATAGAACGTCAGACCTGACGGCCCGATGGACGGCCACCACAACACGTCGGCATCTTCAAACTCCGGCCGCCACGGCGTCTCGGTCACTCGGACCCCGGAATACTCGCGGCTGTACGACGCGAGCGGCCAACCATAGTTGGCGCCCGGCTTGATGATGTTGGCCTCGTCGCCTCCCTGCGGCCCGTTCTCGGTCGCCCACAGATCGCCGGTCTCCGGGTGCCAGGCGAGCCCGAGCTGGTTCCGATGTCCCATTGAGTAGATCTCGGGGAGGTAGCTGGCATCGCCGAGGAAGGGGTTGTCGGACGGGGCCGTGCCGTCATCGTTCATCCGCATCAACTTGCCAAAATGAGTACCCGGGTCTTGCGCGTAGCTACCGGTGTCGGCGAACACATACGAACCGCCAACCGTCATGAACAGCTTCCCGTCGGGTCCCCAGATGAGTCGCGACGCGGCGATGCCGGTGTCGACGCCCTGCGCGACGAAGATGTCTCGCACTTCAGTCAGGTTGCCGGCGTCCAGGCGCCCGCGCGCCAGTGCCACGGTCACCCCCGGCTCGCCGTCGACAACGATCGGCTTGGAGTAGGTCAGGTAGACGATGCGGTCGTCGGTCGGATGTACGGCGACGTCCATGAGGCCGGCCCGGTCAGACTCGGCGGCCACGGCCGGCACCCCCGGAATATCGCGATCCAGCAACTGGCCGTTGCGCACGACCCGCAGCGTGCCTTTGTCGCGCTCCGTAATCAGGATGTCGCCGTTCTCGCGGAACGCCATCCCCCAGGGATGGGACAGGCCGCCCACCACTGGTTCGACGCGAATGCGCTGCACCTCTCCGGTGTACAGCACGACGGACTCGATCGGCGGCGGGACGGGAGGAATAAGGTCGCGTCGCTGCGCCGACACGGAACCGGCGACGAGCACGCAAGACAGGCCGAGGACGACGACGCCAGGGCGTGACAGGTAGTTCATGGCATCAATCTAACCGATCTGGGAGCCGAATCGAGACAGGACAGTGAGGAGCCCTTAGGCGGCCAGCACGGCACCGGTCGCCCAGACGTAGAACACCACGAGCGGCAACTCGCCCAAGGCGACACCGACGGCGAATTGCTGCAGGGGCATCCGCACGGTGCCGGCCACGTAGCAAATGGCATCCGTCGGCACGAACGGAAACATGGACCAGCCGACCACGATCCAGAACCGTTTCTGGTGCATCTGCCCTTCGAGCCACCGCACCTGTTTGGCGTGCTTCCGCTCGAAGAGGTCGCCCAGACCCAGGAAGTCGAAGAAGTAGTAGATGAGGAGCGCCGCCAGCACGATGCCCCCCAGCGAGCTGGCCATCACGAGCCAGGGGCGATCCGGATACAACAGGGTCAGCACGACGATGAGCACCGAGCTCGGGACGAGCGTGAACGGTCGAACGATACTGAGGATCAGATAGCCCAGCAGCACGGACCGTCCAGACGCCCGCAGGGTCGCGACGACACGCGCCGGGTCGAGCAACTCCGGTCTCGCCGCGTACAGCACCAACAGGGCGAGCACGAGCACGACCCATACGCTCAGGGCAACAAGACGACCTCTGGACATCTCTGGCAACACGGGCGACACGCGACTCCTGGGGATTGTAGTCGCGGCCGAGACTGATCCGGGTCGGATGACCGGAGGGCGCTGACGCCACCGACAGGTTCGACGCTAACGACCTGCGCGACCTTCGTCAGAAACGTCGGCGCCGTGATCTTCGTCTTCCGCAAAGCGGTAGAACAACCCCTCGTTCTTGAAGGCGTGCTCTTTCAGCACATGGTGGAACGCCCCGGCGTCGAGCAGCATGTTGCCCAGCCGTATGGCATCGGCCACATCGGCCGCCATGTTCTCGGCGACCAACGCCCGCACGGCGTCGGCTCCGACGAAGCATTTCGGGTAGACGCGAGGCGGGAACCCATGGCGCCGGTCGCGTCTGTCTACCAGGAGACGTAGACGCTCGGTGAGTGCCTGGCTATCTCCGTCGTCGAACGAGGCCCGGTCGGCAGGATCAGACGCGCTCATGACACTTCTCCGTCCAGCTCCGCCGCGGCCGGACGAAACCGCTTCATGACGAGCTTGACCAACAGAGGGAAGAGACCCAAAAAGACGAATGCGGCCAGCAGCTGCGGCGACAAGATGCCACCGGCTCCTTGCTCGCTCAGGGTCTGGAGATCGGGGACCGTAGCCCCGGCGTAGACGTACACGGCCGTCCCGGGAAGCATGCCGAGCTGGCTGACCCACCAGTAGGTCCCCAGCCTGACCGGTGTCAGCCCCATGACGAGGTTGATCACGAAGAAGGGCACGGCCGGCACCAGCCGCAGCGTAAATAGGTAGAACGCTCCGTCACGCGCCAATGCGTCGTTGAACGTCGCCAGTTTGTCGCCGAAGCGGGATTGGATCGAGCCACGCAAGATGTAGCGGCTCATCAAGAACGCCAGCGATGCACCGGTTGTCGAGGCGAAACTTACGAGGAGCAGACCAGGCAAGAAACCGAAGTACCAACCGAACACCAGGGTCAGGACCGCCGCGCCGGGCAGCGACAGGCCAGTCACGGCCACATAGATCGCGAACGCCAGGCCAAAGACCAAGACTGGATGCGCGGTCTGATAGCCGCGCAACGAGGATTCCTGCGCCGCGATCCCTTCAAGCGACAGGGCATCACCGAACTGCAGATAGGCGCCGACGATGGCGGCCAGGACCAGGGCGAGTACGGCCAGCTTGCCCCAGGGCGTGGTTCTTGGCTCGGGGGCAGGATGCGTCATCTCAGGCTTCTGTGCGACGGGTGTCGCGATCTCGACTCTCGTCCTTTTGATGCGGATCTGGCGAAAGGGTTTCATGTGAAACCGACGGCGCCGCTTCGGCATCAGACCCATATCCTCCGCATCAACGGTGTGTCGGCCGATCCGACACCGGCACGGAAAGGAAGTACGCACCATGGGTCTTATTGCAGGCGACCGCTTTGGCCCCTACGAAATCACCGGGCTGATCGGCGCTGGCGGCATGGGGCAGGTCTATGCCGCCAGGGACCACCGCCTCGACCGGGTCGTGGCGCTCAAGATCCTTCCGGATGACGTCTCTGACGACCTGGACCGCCGTTCGCGCTTCAACCGTGAGGCGAAGGCGCTCGCGTCGCTGTGTCACCCGAACATCGGCGCGATCTACGGCTTCGAAGACTCGACAGACACAGCCGCCCTCGTGCTCAAGCTGGTGCCGGGCATCACCCTGGAAGCGCGCCTCGCCCGCGGCCCAATGCCGCTGGAGGAGGCGGTCCCCCTGGCTATTCAGCTGGCCCGCGGGCTCGAGGCCGCCCACGAACGGGAAATTGTGCACCGCGACCTGAAGCCGGCGAACATCAAGCTGACGCCCTCCGGGCGGATCAAGATTCTTGATTTCGGACTCGCCAAGGTCGTGCCAAACAATGGCGCGCGGACGGAGACCGGCACCGCACGGGCGTCACCCATCTTGTCGACTTCTTCGACTTCACCACCGAGCCTCCGATCGCACCCATCTTCGGCTCCTATCGGTCGCAGTACGACTATGGCCCGTGCGTCGAGCGTCTCCGTCTCGTCTGGGCCAACGCACAACTGCCCGCGGCGGAGCGGATTGCCATCTTCGCGCTCGACACCCCACTCGACGCCTCGCCGCGCTAGTCGCCAGGACGCGGACGACTAGAGCTCGAAGTCTTCAAGTCGGATCTGTTTTGCGGCGTGGAGTCCTCGTGCCGACACCCCGAGCACCCCGAGCAATCCCTCGGCATCGCCGTGATCGAACGAGCCGACGCCTTCCATCGACGCGTCCTCTGGCGAGTACAGGATCGATTCGAAGTCCGCCTTCACGAAGTCGACATGCCCCTTATAGAGGTCGACGGTCAGCTCACCGTGGATCGTGTCTGAGAACGAGCGAATGGCACGAATGGCAGCCGCGGTGCTCGGGTGGAACCACGCTGCCTCATAGATCTGGCGCCCCACCATGTTGGCAAGAAATTTGTAGAGTTCCAGCGATCGCCGGTCGAGGATGAGCTGATAGATGTACTCGTAGGCCGTGTGCAACACCTGCATCGCGGGTTGTTCGTACACGCCGCGGGATTTGATGCCGACGTATCGGTTCTCGACGGCGTGAATCCCGATGCCGACGCCGTTCGCACCGGCGACCTGATTCAGCCGGTCGAACAACGGCACCACGCCGAGTGCTTCTCCGTTCACCTGGACGGGAATGCCGCGCTCGAACCGGATTGCAAGTCTCGCGTTGCGGTCGGGAGCATCCTGCGGATGCACCCCGAACTGTGGCGTGATGAAACGGGGGCCGACGTCGAGCTGCTCCAATTTGCCAGCTTCATGGGTGAGCCCCAAGAGGTTGGCATCAGTGCTGTAGGGCTTGTCGCGGGTGGCCCGCACCGGGATGTCTTCGGACTCGCAGTAGTCAATCATTTCTGACCGACCGGGAAATTGCGCCAAGAACTCGGGGTCCCGCCACGGGGCGTACACCTTGATGGTCGGGTCGAGCATGTTGGCGTACAACTGGAAACGGGTCTGGTCGTTACCACGGCCCGTCGCACCATGGGACAGCACATCGACACCGTGAGCGGCCAGGACCGGCAACGCCTTCTGGGTGGTGACCGCTCGGGCAATACCGGTGGTGTTCAGGTAGCCACCTTCGTAGCTGGCGCCGCAGATCACCAGCAGGAGGCCAGCCTCGGCCAGCGCCTGACGCCCGTCCACCAATGTGAAGGTCTCCGCGCCAGACTGCCGCATCCGGGTTTCGATGTCGCCGATGTCCTGTTCATCCGGCTGCCCGAGATCTGCGGTGCAACAATGGACCTTGACCCCGCGGTCCCGAGCCCATCGAGTGAAGGTCACGCTGTCGAGGCCGCCGGATACCAACGCGACGACGCCGCGCCCCTCAAGGTCTTTGATACCGATTCTGTCTGCCATACGTACCGAGCCAGTTTTTTGTAGTCGTGTTGACGAC
>CAWWAF010000148.1:0-7220 GCA_963934795.1 uncultured bacterium | reverse complement strand
CTGCGGAAACGGGGTGGCCGCCGCCAAGCCCTCGAGCGTCTCGTTGCCGTCCCGCATCGCCTCGAACATCGGGTACGAGAAAGACGCCGACACCCGTCCGCCGCCGGCGGTCGTGCCGGCGTAGCCATAGTCCGAATTGCTGCGCGAGGCGTCGTTGTCGCCGGTCCAGCGCAGTCTGACCAGGCCGTCCGGGTCAGCGACGGGGATCGTCTTGATCAGCAGTCCGTTGATGGCGCTGAAGAGCGCCGTATTGGCCCCGATGCCGACGGCAAGGGACACGAGGACCACGAGGGTCCATCCCTTGGCCCGCAGTAGCACCCGCACGGCGTGACGTCTCTCAGCATGGCAACTCCCGATGGAAGGATGTTACCTGCCTCAGACGTCTGCCGGGCCCAATTGGTTCGTCATCGAGGTGGTGGCCCTGGCACGTCGCGCCTGAACGAAGACGAGGACGACCGTTGGCGGTCTACCGCACCGTTGGATACTCGATTCCGAGCTGTTCGAGGTAGGTGTCGTACTTCGAGGGGTCGTAGTAGTACGGTTCGAGCAATGGCCTGAACTCATCCATGATGTCTTTGTTCAGCCAGATGGCCGGCTCGTCCTCTGGGCGCAGCAGTGAGACGTACTTGTGGTCGACGGTCTGAACGGTGTTGAAGTAATCCCAGGCGTTCTCGAGCACCGACGGTGTCAGCAGCAGGTCGAGCACTGTTGTCGCATAGGCCTTGGCGCCCGCAGTGACGCCTTTGTGTGCGATCGGGGTCGCCATCGCAATCGCCTTGTTCCAGTTGTGGCCAGGCCCGCCCGGGATGTTCGCAGGGAACGAGAGCGTGACCGTGGGCACGGTCCACATGATGTCGCCGATGTCATCCGACGGGCCGCCGCGCAGCTGGTTCGGCGGCAGGGCCGGCCCTCCACGAAGATCCGTGTTGACCTCGGTGCTCAGGCCGCTGGGTTCCACACCCAGCATCTCCTGCACGGCCCGCGCCATCCGCTGGTCGTCCGGGCTCCACTCAGGCATGCCGACCTGAGTAATGTTGGCGTGCATCGCTTCGGCCAGCGGCTTGTTCGAGTGCATCGGGTAGGCGGCGCCGAGCACCCGCGAGCGGACCTCGGTGTCGGTCATCAGTGCCGCGCCGGCGGCGATCTGCTCCCCGACGTCCCAGAGGTTCTTGATCCGCTCGTAGGTGACCTCGCGGAAGAAGTACCAGACCGACGCGGTGGGCGGGACGACATTGGGTTGGTCGCCCCCGTCGGTGATGACGTAGTGTGACCGCTGCTGGGGCGGGAGATGTTCTCGTCGGTAGTTCCAGCCGACGTTCATCAGCTCGACGGCGTCGAGCGCGCTCCGTCCATCCCACGGGGACCCGGCGCCATGCGCGGCCTCGCCCTCGAAGAGAAACTCGACCGACACCAGGCCGCTGCCGAAGCCTTGGCCCCAACTTGTGCCCAGTCTGGTCCCGACGTGGCAATAGAGCACCGCGTCGACATCGTCGAACAGCCCGGCTCGTACGAGGTGGGCCTTGGCCCCGAGCTGTTCTTCGGCCACCCCGGGCCAGAGTTTCAACGTGCCGCCGATGTTCTCGCGCTCCATGATCTTCTTCACCGCGAGTGCGGCGGTGACGATCAAGGCTTGGCCGGAATTGTGTCCTTCACCGTGTCCCGGCGCGCCGACCACGAGCGGGTCGCGGTAGGCGACCCCCGGTTTTTGCGAGGCCTGCGGAATCCCGTCAATGTCGGTGCCCAGTGCGATGACCGGTGAGCCCGATCCCCAGGTGGCGACCCACGCCGTGGGGATGCCGGCGATGCCGCGCTCAACCGTGAACCCGTGCGATTCGAGAATGTCAGTGACGTACCGCTGGGTCTCGAACTCCTGGAACCCCAGCTCGTTGAAGCTGAAGATGGAGTCCACCATCTTCTGGGTGAAGTCGCGCCGAGCCTCGACGTCGACCAGGACCTCGGCCTTGAAGTCGCCGAGCCGCGGGTCGGCATCCGCCGGCGATGGCGTCTGCTGCTGCGGCGTCGCCACCACCAGGGCGGCAAAGGCGAGGCCGAAGATGGTGGTGGCGGCGATGGTCGAGAGCACGCGGACAGATGGCATGGTCGGTGTCGATCTACGGGTTCTTTCTCGCGGTATCAATGCTCGGGGAGAGGTTCTAACCTACCGCGCGCCTTCTGCGTCCTGTCGCTCGATGTGGCGGTAGACCTCTTGGATGTGTCGGATGTCGTGATTGCCTTCATGGCAGGCGTACTCGTACATCGGACCGTCGGTGGCCATCATCGGAATCTCGGCGCTCCACGGTTGATCCCAAGTGGTCGGGTCTTCCACGGTGAATTCGTAGTGGATCCGGTCGTCGCCGACCCGGGTGAACCGCTCCGCCACCTTGAGGTCACGGCTTGATCCTTCCCAGGCCGACCGATCGTTGAAGTGGCTGCTTTCGACGACCAGCGTGTCGCCGTCCCAGTGTCCGCGAGAGTCCCCCGGATATTGGCGGATCCGTTCTGACAGGGCGGGGCGTTCGTCGAGCGGCACGATCCGGGGGGCGTTGTTGTTTTGCTCCGTGAAGATCACGACATGGTCAGGCGTCTGAAAGATCTGGTGGACGTCGTTGTAGGACGGAGGCTGCAGCGGAGGACCGTTGTAGGCGTAGTAGATACACCGCTCGCTGAACGGGCGCAGCTCATATCCGTCGAAGGCGCCCCGGTCGCCACGCGCCGCGCGCCGGTCCTCCGCCCGCGCATCGGCCTGAGGGTTGCGCGGCGGAATCCGTCCGTCTGCCGGGTCGGTGATCAACGAGGTCCGCCGGGTCGAGAGTCCCTTGGGCACCCGCGTCGCCAGCCACACCGCATTGTCGTAGTGGACGTAGGTTTCGTCGCGGTGGCTCTGGTCGAGCACCCGCGACCGTTCCTCCGGGTCGGCGATGGTGATGACGCTGCGGGCCAGTGGGTCGGCACCGGCGACGGTCAGCTGGGCCTGGAGCTGCGCCCACTCCTCCTCGCTATAGAACGCCTTGTTGCCCAGGTATTCGGGGCGCTCCATCGGCGTGAACGTCTGAGTGGTCCAGTAGCCCTGCAAGTCCGGGTCGCCGCTGGCGAGGCGTGGCATCTCCCAGTTCGGGTCCGCGACCGTGTCGCCGGGTGGCTGCGCCTGTCCGCGTGCCAGACCCGGCACCAGCATGCCGATGGCCAGAACCGTTGCGGCCGTTCTCAGACGATGGTGCATGTCAAATCCTCCTTGCGAGGCCGCGCCGTTGATCGGAATGTGCCCATGATCCCTCAGGACCGCGCCGGCCGCAACTCTCTCGGCTTCCCACCCACGAGGACGACACCCGACCCGTTTCGGATACACCCCGGCTTCGGGCTATCATCCGACCATAGCTTGTGGAGCGGCGGGCCGGTTGGCGCTGGAACACGTGCTCGCTGCGTGTCTGCCGAATGGGAGAGAGAACATGTCATCGTCACGTTATTTGATGTCCACGTTGTTCGTCTGCGGGGCGCTCGTCCTGGTTGGCTGCGCGGCCGAGCCTGAGCCGATGTCCGAAGCACCGGCGGCACCCGTTGCTGCGCCTCCGGGCGACATGATCACCGGAGAGGGTCTGCCGAACCCAACCGCGACGGTGGTCGAAAATTGGGGCGACCTGCCTGAGGGCCGCGAGTGGGGCTCCACCGCCGGCATCGATATCGACCCGAACGACGGCCAGATTTGGGCCTACGAGCGCTGTGGTGCCGGGACTTTCGGCGGTGGTGTCCCCATCAACTGCGACTCCAATCCAGTCGACCCCATCTTCAAATTCGACCGGAACACCGGCGCGGTGCTGGCGAATTTCGGCGGGGGGGTCATGATGACGCCACACGGTATCCACGTGGACGCCGAGAGCAACGTCTGGGTGACCGACTTCGCCGGGAACCAGGATGGCACCAAGGGGCATCAGGTACACAAGTTCAGCCAGACCGGCGAGCTGCTGCTCAGTCTGGGCACGCCGGGCCAGGCGGGCAGCGGGCCCGACCAGTTGAACCAGCCCAATGACGTGATCACCGGTCCGGACGGCAGCATCTATGTGTCGGACGGACACGGCGGGCAGGGCATGACGACCGCCGGGGCAATCGCAGAGGGCCTTGAGTCGGGTGCCACCGGCCGCATCCTGAAGTTCTCACCGGACGGCACCTTCATCAAAGAATGGGGGCAGATCGGGACGCTGCACGGTGAATTCCGCACGCCTCACGCGATGGCGTTCGACTCGCAGGGGCGCCTCTTCGTCGCGGACCGCGGCAACCATCGCATCGAGATTTTTGACCAGGACGGCAACTACCTCGACTCACGGTATGCGTACGGGCGCATCAGCGGCATCTTCATTACTGGGGATGACATGCTGTACGCGATCGACTCCGAGTCGAGCATGACCAGCCATCCGAACTGGATGAATGGCGTGCGCATCGGGCACGTGGATGAGGATCGCATCACCGGCTTCATCCCGCCGTTCGACGCTGACACCCGACCGTATCAGGGCGCCGCTGGTGAAGGCGTCGCGGTCGATGCCGATGGCAACGTGTACGCGGCTGAAGGACCCAACTCACTGCGTTGGGCTGGCGGCGCGTTCACGAAGTACGCGGTCGCGCCTTAAGACGGTGTTGCGCCGGTTCAGGGACCTGCCCTGACCGGCGCACCCCCATCGCCAGCCACCACTCGCCCCTCAGCCGCAACCACGACGGCATTCGGTCAAACAGGCGACGCCGTGACGGCTCGCAGCACGCTCCGTCATTCAGGGAGCGCGAACGAGAAAATGGCATTGCCCGCGGCGATGGCCACGTATTGCTTCCCGTCGACGGCGTAGGCCATCGGCGCGGCATGCACGCGTCCCCCGACCGACTTGTGCCAGAGCTCTTCGCCGGTTTCGGCGTCGAGCGCGAAGAAGAACCCGTCGAAGGTGCCGCCGAAGACGAGATCACCCGCAGTCGACATCAAGCCGGACGTCGACCGGGGGTTGACCGGAAACTCCCACATCACATCGCCGGTCTGTGGTGACAGCGCGCGTACGGCGCGGTAATACGAATCGGGTGATTCCGGGGTGACGCCGCCGCCAGCGCGATAGCTGTCGCCCTCTTCGTAGGCGGTTTTCCGGATGAAGTATCGCGTCTCTGAATCGTAGGCCATCACATAGAGCAAGTCCGTGCGCGGGCTGTAGGTCGGGGACCACCAGTTGGAACCGCCGGTGATGCCGGGAGACACGACGGTGCCCTCAAGCGTCGGCTCCATGCCGGGCACCAGGATGGGGCGACCGTTCGTGTCGAGTCCCTCGGCCCAGGTCTGCTTCGCGTACGGCTTGCCAAGCAGGAACTCGCCTGTTTCGCGGTCCAGGACGTAGAAGAAGGCGTTGCGGTTCGGAAAGAGCATCAGTTTCCGCATCTCGCCGTTGAACATCGTGTCGGCCAGAATCGGAATCTGCGTCGCGTCCCAGTCGTGGATGTCGTGCGGGGTGAACTGGAAGTACCACTTCATTTCGCCGGTGTCAGCGTCCAACGCCACCACTGAGTCGGAGTAGAGGTTGTCGCCCATACGCACGGTCCCGTCATAGTCGGGACCTGGATTGCCGGTGCCCCAGTACACGAGGTTCAGCTCCGGGTCGTAGGAGCCGGTCATCCAGGTCGCGGCTCCGCCCCGGCGCCAGGAGTCTCCCGACCAGGTCTGGCTGTCCGGGTTGTCGGGGCCGGGTGTGGTCATGAACCGCCACTCCTGCTCCCCGCTGTTGACGTCATAGGCGTCTATGAACCCGCGAATGCCGTACTCGCCACCGGCGATACCACTGAACACCTTGTCACCGACGATCAGTGGTGCCGCCGTCTTGCTGTAGCCCGAGGTGGCCTCCGAGGTGGTCGTGTCCCACATCACGCTGCCGGTCTTCGGGTCCAGCGCTACCAGGTGGGCGTCCAGCGTGCTCATGATGATGTGGTCGCCCTGTACGGCCACGCCCCGGTTGTTCCGTCCGCAACAGAAGACCATGTCGTCTGGCAGCGGGTGTTCGTATCGCCAGAATGGTCGGCCGGTCGCCGCTTCAACGGCGATAACCGTGCTGGGCGACTCGGTGATGTACATCACGCCGTCCACCACGATGGGTGTCGTTTCGGCCTGGTCGAGCGTGCTGAGTTGGTGGACCCACTGAATCTCGAGACCGGCGGCGTTTGCCCGGTCGATCTGGTCGAGCCCGCTGTAACGCTGGCTCTTGTAGTTGCCCGAGTACATCAGCCAGTTGTTCGGCTCGTCCTCGGCGTTGAGTAGCCGATCGGCGGACACCGGGACGAATGGAGCCGAGTCCCCCGACGGGGCCTGCGCGGACGGTGAGGCGGCAAGGGCACCGACCATCAAGATTACGGTTGTGAGGAGTAGGCCGCGCTGGGTCATGTCAATTCTCTTTCTTCTGGGGTCCGCCGACTGCCGTTTCGGGCCCCCTTTATACCTCGATACCGGGCGCGCCGCGCACGGGAACGGGCGCGCTGTCTCGCAAATCGCGCGAGTTGGAGCGTGGTACGCTGCGTCGTATGACCCGCGCCGCCGTCCCCTGGAGTCGGCACGGCTCAAGCGCCTTCGCAACTTCCTGACGGGTGTCGTCCTGGTTGGCGTCGTGGGCATGGCCGCTGAACTGCTGCTTATTGGCCACACCGACGGCTGGTATCAGTTGATACCGGTCGTACTGCTGACCGCGATGGCTGTGGCCATGGCATGGCGCCTGGCGCGGCCGCGTCGGTTGACAGCGTGGGTCGTCCGTCTCCTGATGCTGTCTTCAGTAGCGAGCGGTCTGGCCGGCGTGATCCTGCACTACCGTGGGAACGAGGCGTTCGAGCTCGAGATGTATCCGACGTTGTCTGGCGCCGCTCTGGTGTTCGAAACCATCACGGGGGCTACGCCGGTCTTGGCACCCGGATCGATGGCGTTGTTGGGATTGGTCGGACTCGCCGCCACGTACCGCGATAAGACCCGTCCCGGGGCAGCCGAATTCTCTGCCCCGCAATCAGACGAGGAGTATCAGCCATGAGATGCCCGCGGATCTGGGGGCTCGCCTCCGTTCGTTTCCTTCTCCTCACGGTGCTGATGTGCGGAGCCGTCGCCGGGACAGCCGAGGCCCAGGTCGGTGCATCGGTCACGATTGTGGACGCCAACATCGCGACCGAGCAGGAGCTGTCGGTGTTGCCTCAGCTGACGCCGACGCTCGTCACGAGCATCGTCGGGG
>CAWWAF010000147.1:0-7415 GCA_963934795.1 uncultured bacterium | reverse complement strand
TCGGTTCCTCGAGCTGATAATTTAGCTGCCAGTTGAAGTCGTAGTTCGGTACGGACAGCGCGACCTCTTCGCGCCCGTCCGGGAACTTGACTATGAACTTCGCCGACTTCCCACGCACATGCATGTGCGGCATCATCGTCGACAGATACGTGTCTCCCTTGATTTTCCGGCTGGCCTTGACCTCGAAACTCGGGTTGCCCGCCTCGATCCGGAACATCGGATTGACGATCTGGCCACCACTGGCTCGGCGCATGCTGTCCGGCTCGGCCGCCAGCACCACACCCCAGCTGCTCTGGTCCGTTGCAGGCTCGCCAATCGTCGTGTAGTGCATCTGCGCCTCAATGTCGGCACCGGCCGGCAGCCGCGTGGCGACCCCTTCCGGATACACCGTTCCCAGTCGATTGGGGACGTAGCCACCAACGGTGGCACCCTCCGCCTGGATCCGGTCGCCATCCCGGCGGAGCAGCACTTCGCCGGTGGCGGGCTTGCCGTCGTCCTGCATGACCTGCGCAATCACGTGGTGCAGGACGCGTCGGTCGCCCGGAACAAATTCATAGGCCGAGATCCAGGTGTCCTGCTTCAAGTTCGTGGGCACCGTGACATACGAGTACGGCACCGTCCCGTCGGCAGGCACCTCGAACGGCTCAAGCATGGTGAAGACGAGGTCAGGCTCTCCAATGGACCAGCCCTCCGTGAAGTGCGGCACCTCAGGGAGGTCCGCGTCGTTGCCGCGCGGCGCACCGGCATCGACCCACGCCGAAATCGTATCGATTTCGTCCTGCGACAGGCTGGTGTCGTTCTTGTACGCGCGCACGCTGGTGTCGGCGCCCCATGGCGGCATCTCACGCGAGACCACCTTGCTCTTGACCGCACGGGCCCACGGACGCGCGTCGTCGTAGCTCACCAGCGACATGGGGGCCAAATGGTTCGGCCGGTGGCAGGCCACGCAGTTGTCGTACAGAATCGGCGCCACGTCTTTGGCAAACGTCGGCGTGCCCTCTGCCTCAGCGGCGTTCGCGCTGGCGCCTCCGCCCGACATGAGCACCACCATGCCAAACCCGGTCACGGTCGTCGATACACGCATTCCTGGCTCCCCTGCGATCACGGTCGCGTTCCAAGCAAAATTCCGCTTGTCCAAGTATCGCCTATCGAAGGGGAAAGTCCAGCAGATTTGGCTATACTGTGGCCGCGTCCGCCCGCAGTGCGCGGCGACGCCTCACCCGCAGTTTCTACCGGACGACCGACCAGCGAGGCATGCCATGGACTTTTCCTCCTCCCCCCGCACCACCGAGCTCCGCCAGCGTCTGCTGACATTCATGGACGAGACGATCTACCCGAACGAGGCGGTGTATGCCGAGCAGGTCGCCACGGCCACGAACCGATGGGAGTCGCCGCCGATCATGGAGACGCTCAAGTCGCAGGCGCGTGCCGCGGGGCTGTGGAATCTGTTCTTGCCCGACAGCGAGCTGGGCGCCGGGTTGACCAATGTGGAATACGCGCCGTTGTGCGAGATTCTTGGCCGGTCTCACATCGCTCCAGAAGCCTGCAACTGCTCAGCCCCCGATACCGGGAACATGGAGGTGCTGGTCCGTTACGGCACTGACGAGCATCGAGAACGGTGGTTGACTCCCCTGCTGGAGGGTCATATCCGCTCGGCGTACGCGATGACGGAACCCGCCGTGGCGTCCTCGGACGCCACGAACATTGAGGCTCGCATCGAACGAGACGGAGACCACTACGTGATCAACGCCCGCAAATGGTGGGCCTCAGGCGCCGGCGATACACGGTGCGCCATCTTCATCTTGATGGGCAAGACGGACACGACGGCGGCCAAGCACCAGCAGCAATCGATGGTGCTGGTTCCGGCCGACGCACCGGGTGTCACCCTGGTCCGGCCGCTCACGGTCTTCGGGTATGACCACGCCCCGCACGGGCATTTCGAGGTCACGTTCGACAACGTGCGCGTGCCGACGACCAACGTGCTGTTGGGCGAAGGCCGCGGGTTCGAAATTGCGCAGGGCCGACTCGGGCCGGGCCGCATCCACCACTGCATGCGTCTGATCGGACTTGCTGAACGGGCGCTCGAAGCCATGTGCGCGCGTGCCCGGTCACGGGTGGCGTTCGGTGGTCCACTCTCTCAGCAGGGCGTGGTGATGGAGGCGATTGCCAACTCGCGCATCGAAATTGAGCAGGCTCGATTGTTGACACTGAACGCGGCACACATGATGGACACGGTTGGCAACAAGGTGGCCCGCGCTGAGATCGCGATGATCAAGGTGGTCGCGCCAAACATGGCGCTCAACGTCATCGACCGAGCGATTCAGCTACATGGCGGTGCCGGCGTCTGTGAAGACTTCGGGCTTGCGGCCGACTGGGCCCACGCCCGGTATCTGCGACTGGCCGACGGCCCAGACGAAGTGCACCGACGCACTGTCGCCCGGCTGGAGCTCAAGAAGGGCGCGCAACCAGCATCGTGACGGTCTCGGCGACGCACGCCGGCTTGGCCTCGCCGTCGATCTCCACGACAAACTGGCTGGTGTACCGCATCACCCCAGCCGCGACGCGGGTCGTGGCCAACAGGGTTTGCACCCCACGCACCCGCGCGTCGCGCCGTACGGCATTGGGGAACCGAACCTTGTTCACGCCGTAGTTGATGGCCCGTACGATTCCACGGACCCCGGCGATCTGTTCCCCAAAATGCGGGATCAGCGATAGCGTGAAGAAGCCGTGCGCAATAGTGGTCCCATAGGGGGACTCGCGCGCGGCGCGGTCCGCGTCCACGTGAATCCACTGGGGATCCAGCGTGACGTCCGCGAACCGGTCGATCATGTCCTGGGTAATGGTGAGCCACTCGCTGACACCCAACTCGGTGCCGACGAGGGCTTCAAGTGCGTCGAGGCCCGTGATCACGCGCATAGTGCGGTCCCTTGGACGGACTGCGCCGGCTGGGCGCGCAGTGATCCACGCCGTGGCGAGCCGTTCCGCAGCCTGCTAGTATAGGCGCCGCGACCGGCCGAGCCGCTGTTCTACGAGGAGATATGACATGTCAGACGCCGTTATCGTATCCACGGCCCGCACGCCCATCGGGAAGGCGTTCCGGGGCGCGTTCAACAAGACGCACGGCGCCGTGCTCGCCGGCCACGCCATTGCCCACGCGGTCGAACGGGCGGGAGTAGACCCGAGCGAAGTGGAGGACGTCGTCATGGGCTGCGGCCTGCCGGAAGGAGCCACAGGCCACAATGTCGCCCGGTTGGCCGCCATCCGAGCCGGGCTCCCCGTCACGACCGCAGGCACGACGATCAACCGCTTCTGCAGTTCCGGGCTGCAGGCCATCAGCGTCGCAGCCCACAGGGTGGTGGCGGACCAGGTGCCCGTGATGGTCGCGGGTGGAGTGGAGTCGATCAGCTTGGTGCAGAACAATCTGAACCAGGAACACTTCACCGAATCCTGGTTAATGCAGCACAAGCCGGAATTGTGGATGAGCATGATCGACACGGCAGAGGTCGTGGCCGAGCGCTACGCCGTCAGCCGGGACGACCAGGATGCCTACGCCCTGGTCAGCCAACAGCGCACCGCGGCCGCCCAGGAAGCGGGCCGGCTCAGTGACGAGATCGTGCCACTCACCACGACCAAGCTGGTGACTGACAAGCAAACCGGGGCGACCTCTGAGGTGGAGGTTACCCTCACGCGGGACGAAGGCAACCGGCCGAGCACGACCCTTGAGGGACTGGCCGGTCTGGCCCCGGTCCGGGGCGAGGGCAAGTGCGTCACGGCTGGCAATGCCAGCCAGCTCTCGGACGGGGCCTCGGCCTGTGTCGTGATGGACGGCACACTCGCCGCCCAACGCGGCATCGCACCGCTGGCGGTCTACCGCGGACTGGTGGTCTCTGGCTGCGAACCCAACGAGATGGGAATCGGCCCCGTGTTCGCGGTGCCGAAGCTGCTAGCGCGCAATGGACTGAAGAACGATGACATCGACCTGTGGGAGCTGAATGAAGCGTTCGCCGTCCAGGTCGTCTATTGTCGGAACCGGCTCGGCCTCCCGATGGAACGGCTCAATGTCGACGGCGGGTCCATTTCCATCGGTCATCCCTACGGCATGAGCGGCGCCAGAATGGTCGGTCACGCCTTGATCGAAGGCAAGCGGCGCGGGGCCCGCTATGTCGTCACCACGATGTGCATCGGCGGCGGAATGGGCGCCGCCGGCCTCTTCGAAATCGCGTGATCGCGTCGTGACTCCTGACGATCCCGCGGTGATCGGGGTACGCGCTGACGAGCAGCTCGAGCTGGACCGCCTCGAGCCGTGGCTGCGCGAGCACCTTCCGCACGCCACGGGACCATTCACACTTCGACAGTTTGGCGGTGGACACGCCAACCTGACCTACCTGCTCGGTTTTGGCGACCAGGAGTACGTGCTGCGACGGCCTCCCCTCGGCCCGATCGCTCCAAGCGCGCATGACATGCGGCGGGAGCACCGGGTCTTGCGGAGGCTCGGCGAGGCATTTCCGCTCGCACCGACAAGTTTCACCCTGTGCACAGACCCGGCCGTGCTCGGGGTCGACTTCCACGTCATGGAACGCCGCCACGGACGTGTGATCCGCAGCGAACTTCCGGAAGACCTGGTGGGTCAGCCCGCGATCAACCGACGCATCGGCGAGATGCTGGTCGATGTGCTCGCAGACCTGCATCAAGTCGATCCGGCTCGGGTCGGTCTTGATGACCTGGGCCGACCCAACGGCTTTGTCCAAAGACAGATTCAGGGGTGGGGGCGCCGGTGGCTGGCCGCCAAGCACGAGGACGTCCCAGACGTCGACACGATGCTGCGCTGGTTGGAGGCGTCCGTACCAACACCGCAGCGGACTGCGCTCCTCCACAACGACTACAAGCTGGACAATCTGATGGTCGACGACGCTGACCCCACGCTGCCGGTAGCGGTACTCGACTGGGACATGACCACGCGCGGCGATCCGCTGATGGACCTGGGCTATCTGCTGAATTTCTGGAACGAAGCGGCCGATGATCCCCGTTGGCACTACGTGTCCAAGATGCCAACCAACCACGGGGGGTTCCCGACGCGCGCGGAAGTCGTGGAGCGCTATGCCGCACGGACTGGATTAGACCTCGACACCATTGCCTGGTACCACGTCTTTGGCGTGTTCAAGCTGGTCGTGATCATCCAGCAGATCTACATCCGCTACGTCCGCGGCCAAACGCAGGATCAACGCTTCGCCACCTACGACGAACGCGTCCGAGACCTAGCCAACAAGGGCGTCCAACTACTAGCCGCCGCGCCCTAGACAGGCGCCACCAGCCCAATCCCGGCGAGTCAGAGTTTTTCGTGGCAAGGCGTTCGGCTGGCCAGGCGCGAGAAGGGAACAGCCAGGCAGGCTGACGCCTCGCCACGAAAAAGCTAGAAGGGCTTGTAGGTGACCATGACCAGCGCGACGAAAATCACGGCCGCCGCCACGGTGGTAAGCATACGACTCTGACCGGTCATCCGGAACGCCATCCCGGTCAGTCCGGACAGGGCGAGCCAGCACACAAGCTTCACCAGTAGCCATCCAGGAAACCCGATCCGCATCATCCCAGAGAGGCCGAACCCACTCATCGCGACCAGGAGGCTGAGCGTCCCGGACATCATGAGAAACTGCCGCCGTTTGTCGGGATGTGGGTCGGCCAGCGCCGCGAAGGTGGCGCCAGAGAGCAAGATCACAGAGGTCAGGTGGAGCAACAGAAATATTTGCGTATTCATGCGAAGACCGTCACGTCGTCAGGGTTACTGGCTGGGGGCACTTCCCCCGGCAAAGCTGAGTTCTGGGTCGTACTCCAGCACGGTCCGCTCGACACTGGTGACCACACCCACCAGCTGCTCCACGGCGCGCGATTCGTTTCCGAATGCCCGGAGGATACCACCGCGGGACAATTCCCCGTAGCTCCTCAAGTTCTCCACAATCTGCCACACGACGGGCCCAGGCCCGAACTGCCGTTGGTAGATGCCAAAGACGACGCCGGCGCCTCTGAACGTGGCCACGTTGTCGCGTAGAAATGCTTCGAAATCGCCGCCACGACCGGCCGCGACCTCCACATTCGTGACCCGCGCGATCGACAACCCGCTGACGTCGTCTGACTCCACGCTCAGATCCCGCCGGTAACGAACCGCGTAGGCCTGGTGCCCCTCTGTCGTGTCGCGTAGTTTGTCGAGCACGCGGTCGTAGTCCCGCTGACCCATGGAGCGTAGCAGCGCGCCACCGTCATCGAGTTCGGCGAACCCGTTCAGCGGAGTAATGAACTGGCGCTCATACGTGTCGCCAAACTGACCCGCTCGCCACGCGGAGCGCCAGGGCACGCCTCCGCGACGCAGCGCTTGATTAACCTCGTCGCGATACAACCCGACAAAGTCCGTCACCTTCTCGGGCCGGACCTGCACGATCTGCACGCGGTACCAGGTTTCGCCGTCTTGCGCCCGCGTCTCAGTCGCCGACGCACCAATCCCGAGAAGCACGAGGGACAGCAACAGCATCACACGCGATCGCCCCATGGTCTATTCCTTCCGTGGGCTGCAAAAGGCGGCCGGTCTTGTTCCATCTTGTGACCGAATGCTACTACTCCTTCGTCGTCAACTGTATCGGCCGGACCCAATGGTCACACCGCCATCGACGACCAATACCTGCCCGGTGATGAACCGTCCTGCTGGCGACGCCAGCAGCAGTGCGGCTCCAGCCAGATCGTCCGGTTCGCCGATGCGCCCCAACGGATAGGTCGCGAGCGCCTCGCTGAGCTGGTCTGGGTCCTCCCACAGCGCGCGTGCGAAGTCGGTACGCACCAGCCCCGGCGCGATGCAATTCACGCGAATGTTGCTGCGCCCCCATTCGACCGCCAGGTTGCGCGCCAACTGGAAATCGGCCGCCTTCGAGATCCCGTAGATTCCAAGCGCATCGTTGCCCTTGAGGCCCGCGATACTGGACACGATGATGACCGCCCCGTCCTTGCGCTCCGCCATCTGCGGCAACACGTGATTGCACAACCACAGGTTGTGTTTGACATTGGTGGCCAGCACCTTGTCATAGGCCGCCTCGGTGACATCACGCATCGGACCGTAGGCCGGATTCACCGCAGCGTTGCACACCAGCACGTCAATACGGCCCCACCGCTCGAGGGTACCGTCGACCAACTGCTTGAGCTGGTCAATGTGAGACATGTGGCACGGAATGGCCACCGCCTCGCCCCCCGACGCGTTGATCGCATCAGCCACCGGCTGACAACTGTCGAGACGACGGCTGGACACCACGACGCGAGCGCCGGCTTCGGCCAATGTCTCTGCAATGACTCGACCAATGCCTTTGGACGACCCGGTCACGACTGCCACTTTCCCGCGCAGATTGAACAGATCCAGATGTGCCATATGTTGCTCAGCG
>CAWWAF010000146.1:0-7473 GCA_963934795.1 uncultured bacterium | reverse complement strand
TCGGCGTTGCACGGCCGCCAGATCCGCGTCTGACACCGTCCCGGCCAGCAACGGCTCGGCAAGATGGTTGGCCGCCGCCACGGCGTCCTGGATGGCGTAGTTGATACCAACTCCGGCAATGGGTGACATGACATGGGCGGCATCGCCGATGGCCAGGAGCCCAGGGCGATGCCAGGTGGGAATGCGGCTCGATTCTACTGACAGGAAGTGGATGTCGGTCCACGCGTCGATGGTGTGCACCCGGTCCGCCAGTTCCGGGACCAGCGTGGCGACTTCGGTGCGGAGCGCGGCCAGTCCCGCCTCCTTCACCGTGTGTCTGCTGCCATTGAGGATCACGTAGCCCAGCTGCCACTCGGTGGCCCTGGCCAGCACCACGACCAGACGACCATGGCCGACTCGGAACCCGGTGAGGTCCACACCCTGTTCGTCGTCCCTGCGGGGCAGGACGACCCACATGACGTCCATGGCGGCGGCGTTTGGCCGGGGTTCGAATCCCGCCAAGGTGCGCACACGCGACGAGCGCCCGTCCGCCGCCACGGTCAACTGCGCGCGCAGTTCGTGCTCACCGTTGTCATCGTGGTAGCGGACGCCCTGGACGAGTCCGGCCCCATCCTCCTCGATGATGAGATCCGTCACCCGCGACCCCATCCGCACGTCGAAGCAGGAGTAGGTCTTCGCCTCGTTCACGATGAACTCGAGGAACTCCGCTTGGGGAATCATGGCGATAAACGGGAAGCGGGTTCGCAGACGGCTGAAGTCACCCAGGACGGTCGACGTGTCGCCGCTGCGCAACGTCATGCGCTGCAGCCGGCCGTGCGGTCGGTCCAGCAATCGGGTTGCCAGTCCAAGGTCGTCGAGCATCTCGAGCGTCGACGGGTGGACAGTATCGCCGCGGAAGGCGCGGTCAAAGTCCTGCTTGGCTTCGAGCAGCACGGTGTGAACGCCCAGGCGCGAGAGGAGCAGGGCGAGGATGGCGCCGCCCGGTCCGCCTCCGACGATGCAGCAACTGGTGCGGTCAGTCATCAGGCGGTCGATACGGCGGCTCAGGCTCGGTGGCCCCTATGTCCCAGAGGTCAGGCTGTGGCTGGCCGCGTGGCGGCGAATCGCAAGCGGACGTAGTCCACAATCCAGAGTCCGTCCGCGTTCCGGAGTTGTGGTTCCAATCGCGTTCTCACGTCCTGGAGCAACGCGGGGCGGTCACCGGTTGGGACCCCCTGGAGAAACGGTTGGGCGAACACCTCCAGCCAATGCGTGACGTCACCGGGCAGCGGTGTGGGGCGAGGAAAGAGTTGCAGCGTGTCGACCGTGAACCCGCCTGCTTCCAGCCGGGCACGGTACGCCTCGGCGGTCGGAAAATACCAGGGGTCGACACTGGCGCCATCGACACCTCGTTCGCCAAGTGCGGCCGCAAACGACTCGCGGATCGACGCGACACAACCCGCTCCCCCAAATTCCGCGACAAATCGTCCGCCTGGTTTCAACGCTGAGTAGACACGTGCAATGACCGCGTCGACGTCCGGAATCCAGTGCAGCACTGCATTGCTGAAGACAGCGTCAAATTCTGCGTCGAACGTCAACTCGGTGGCGTCGATGATTCGCGCGTCCAGACCACGCTCCAATGCCGCCCAGGCCTGCTCCGGACTGGTGTCGATGGCGACCACCTGACAACCGGCCCGTCGAAAGCGCTCGGTCAGCGCGCCGTCACCGCACCCGATGTCCAGCACGCGCTCACCGGCCTTCGGGTCGAGCAGATCCGCGACCGGCGCGCCCAGATCAGAGACGAAACGGCCATGCTTCGAATAGGTTTCGGGGTCCCACTCTTGGGTCATCGTCTATCTCGGGTCGCCCGACGGTGTCGCGCCCGGCGTCTGGCTCAGCCTTGAGTTACCGGTTCGGCCCGGTCGTCGTCCAACGAGAGCGTGCCGGTGTAGATGGCCATGCCGACCACCGAGTCGATACCAGCCGCATGCAACGTGTTGATCTCTTCACGGGTCGTAATGCCACCGGCCGCCGTGACCGGCCGCGACGTGGCCGCGGCCACCGCCCGCACGGCGTTCATGTCGGTGCCGGTCATCGTGCCTTCTCGGTCCACATGGGTATAGAGGAATTCGCCACAGTACGGTTCGAGCGCCTGGGCCGCTTCCACCGCCGTGACCGCGACTGGCTCGGTCCACCCGCGGATGACGACGCGGCCCCCCTTGCTGTCGACGGCCGCGATGACACGTTCGGCGCCCACCGCGTCGGCGAGCGACTTGGCAAAGTCCAGGTCCGGCTGGCCGTCGCGAAACAACGACGAGCTGACGATGACCGCCAGGGCGCCGTACGCCAGCACCTCCCGTGCGCGGTCGACCGAGCGAATGCCTCCACCCACACGGCACGGAAGCCGCGGGGCGACCTGCTGCACCAGGCCGTCATTGGTTCCGGAGCCCAAGGCTGCGTCGAGGTCGATCAGTTGCACCTTGGAGAAGCGGGCAAAACGCGAGACCCAGCCGTCCAGGTCATCGCTCTCGATCGCGAGCCGCTGTCCTTGAACGAGCTGTACGACCTTCCCGCCCTTCAGATCGATCGAGGGAATCAGCATGGCTCGGTGATTCTGACTGGGATGTCGTGCGTCCGCAGATGTGTCTTGAGGTCAGCGACAGCGTGCTCCGAGTAGTGAAAAATGGACGCCGCGAGGGCGGCGTCTGCCTGCCCGGTGGTGAAGACGTCCACGAAGTGGTCGAACGTCCCGGCACCGCCAGAGGCGATGACCGGGATCGGGACGGCGGATGAGACGGCAGACGTCAGCTCGCAGTCGAAGCCGGTCTTGGTGCCGTCCTGGTCGATCGAGGTGAGCAGAATTTCTCCCGCGCCGCGGTCCGCCGCTTCCTGCGCCCACTCCACGGCATCGCGTTCTGTGCCCTGTTGGCCGCTCCGAACGTAGATTTTGAACCGGCCGGCTTCACGCTTGGCGTCGATGGCCACGATGACGGCCTGGCTGCCGTAGCGCTTTGCCAAGGATGTGATCAGCTCTGGCTGGGCGAGGGCGGCGGTGTTGATGCCCACTTTGTCGGCGCCCGCTTCGATCGCCGCCTCAGCGTGCTCCTCACCGCGTATGCCGCCCCCCACGCACAGCGGCAAGAAAATCTCTCGCGCGACCGCCTGAATGGTGTCGGCCAGCGCCTTGCGTTTCTCGATGGTCGCGGTAATGTCCAGAATCACGATCTCGTCGATGCCCTCACGGTTGTAGCGGGTTGCGAGCTCGGCCGGATCGCCGGCATGGCGCAGTCCTTCGAAGTTGACGCCTTTGACGACCGATCCGTCTCGCACGTCGAGACACGCGATGATGCGCTTGGAGAGCATGGCTAGGATGCCTTCTGCAAGAAGTTGCGCAAGATCCGGAGACCGACGTCGGACGACTTCTCGGGGTGGAACTGCACGCCCGCCACGAGATCCCGTTCCACCGCGGCGGCGAACTCCATGCCGTACCGGGTCGCGCCCACGCAGTCAGCGGTGACGGGCGCGGCAAACGAATGCGTGAAGTACACCTGCGCTCCGGCGTCGATCCCGTCCAACAGCCAGCTCGGCTTCGTCACCCGCAGTGTATTCCACCCGACGTGGGGCACCTTCAAGCGCCCGCTGACCCGGTCGGACGGGCCACGGGGCTGGTCCGAGGTCGCCGCCTCCTGGTCGGTGATCAGCGAACATGTACCCGGCATGAGCGCAAGTCCTGGATGTCCGGGGGCTTCGGTGCTTCCGTCGAACAACCACTGCATGCCCACGCAAATACCCAGCACGGGACGCCCTTTCGCGATGTGGGTGTCCATGGCCGCACGCCAGTCGGCGCCGAGGGCCGCCGTGACCTCGAAGTTTCCCACCCCAGGGACAATAAGCCCGTCTGCCGAGGCAAGGTCTGCCGGACTCGTCGGCGTGGTGGCCGGCGCGTCCAGATGGGCTAGCGCTTTGCGGACCGAGGTCAGATTGCCGGCGCCGTAGTCGATCAGCGCAATCACAGGAGCCCCTTCGTGCTTGGCAGCTGCTTGGCCATACGCGGATCCTTGTCGCACGCGACGCGCAGCGCCCGGGCGAACGCCTTGAATAGTGCCTCCACCTGGTGATGACTCGAACGGCCGTAGAGCACCTTGAGGTGGACGTTGGCACGCGCGCCCTGCGCAAAGCCCTCGAAGAAGTCCTGGAGCAGCTCGGACTGTAGGTCGCCGACACGTTGGACCCGGAGGCGGAGGTCGACCACCGCGTGGGGCCGGCCGCTGAGATCGATGGCGGCGACGCCCAGGGTCTCGTCCATCGGCATCACGAAGTAGCCGGCCCGGTTGATGCCGCGGCGCGAACCGATCGCTTTGCCCACGGCCTCGCCGAGCGCGATGCCGACATCCTCCACGGTGTGATGCTGGTCGACGTCGAGGTCGCCGGTCGCCTCGATCTGCAGATCGAAGCCGCCGTGCCGGGCCATCAGTTCAAGCATATGGTCCAGAAACCGGATGCCCGTACTGATCGTGTATCGGCCTCGTCCCTCGATCCCGAGCCGAATCGTGATCTGCGTTTCCGCGGTGTTTCGGTCTATGCGTGCGCGTCTCATGAGTCGGCTTCCGAATCGGTAGCAGGGGTTAGGTCCTGGGTGTCGCGTTGCCTGCCGTGCGGACGCGGCGAAGGCGTACACGGACCGATTCAGCATGGCCCTTCAGACCTTCGGCCTCCGCGATCGGCAGAATGGTCGGAGCCAAGGTCGCGAGCCCGGCCTTGGTGAGGCGTTGGACGCTATGGACATGGACGAAGTCTGATGCGCTCAACCCGCCGCGAAACCGGGCGGCGCCCCCGGTCGGGAGTACATGGTTCGAACCTGTCGCGTAGTCGCCGGCCGCCTGTGCGCCGTAGGGCCCAACGAAGACCGTGCCCGCCCGGGTGGCGGCCCGTGCCACGTCTTCCCGGTCACAGACCAGATGCTCGGGAGCGATCTGGTTCGCCAGCGTAATCGCCTCGGCGAGCGTGGACGTCACGACAATGACTCCGTGCTGACGCAATGATTGTCGGGCGGGTCCGGTCGCCGGCATGCGGGCCTTCACCTGCTCGATGATCCGTTCGGCGAGCGCGCGGTCGGTGGTGATGACGATGCCGCGGGCGTCCGGGTCATGTTCGGCCTGCGCAATCAGGTCGGCCGCGATCCACGCGGGGTTGCCCCTGGTGGCCACGAGGACGATCTCGGTGGGGCCGGCGTAGAAATCGATCGGGCAGTCGGTCGCGACCAGCGCCTTTGCGGCGGCGACATACGCACTTCCGGGTCCGACGATCTTGTCGACCTTCGGAACCGTGTCCGTGCCATACGCGAGCGCTGCAATGGCCTGCGCACCGCCCAGCCGAAACAGCCGGGTCACGTTGGCGATAGCGGCCGCGGCCAGCACGGTCGGGTCGGGTCGCGGGCACGCGACGATGATTTCCGGCACACCGGCCACCTGAGCCGGAATCGCGGTCATCAAGAGTGATGACGGCAACGGGTAGCGCCCCGCCGGTACGTAGCAGCCCACCCGATCGAGCGGACTCACGCGTTGCTCAATCTCAACGCCAGGCACGACTGCGGTGCGCCAGGCTCGCGGGACCTGCCGACGCGCAATGCGTCGAATGTGCGTCGCGGATGTGCGTAGGGCAGCGCGCAGCGACGGGTCGATGGCGCGTAAGCCCGCCTGGATCTCGTCGCGAGAGACCTCGGCCGGCGCCGTCAGGTGGTCGAACCGTCGTGCATACCGCAGCACGGCCGGATCACCAGACCGACGCACCGCGGCGACGATGCGTGCGACGCGCCGGGCGATGGCCGGGTCGGTCTCCTGTCTTCGGTCGATCAATCGAGAGACAGCCGGCCGATTGGAGAGTGCGATGATGCGCATCTGCCTGGGCTAGAGCACGATCTTGTTGAGCGGATACTCCACGATGCCTTCCGCACGGGCCGCTTTCAGCTTCGGAATCAGCTCGCGCACGGACGACTCTTCCAGAATGGTCGTCACCGCCACCCACGCCTCGGCGTCCCCGTCAAGCGGGCTCAGCGGCGACACGGTGGGGCGTTGCAGCGCGGGGAGCAGACTGACCACGGTGTCCAGGTCGGCCTGCCGTACGTTGAGCATCATACCGACTCGCCCCTGCGCCTCCATGGCGGCCCGCAAGAGCAGGGCGATGTTGTCCAGCTTTGTCCGCTTCCAGTCGTCTTTGAGTGTCGCGGCGTTGGCGATCAGTTGCGGGTTCGACTCGATGACGGTGTCGATAATCCGGAGGCGGTTGGCCCTGAGCGTTGACCCTGTCTCGGTGGCTTCCACGATCCCGTCCGCGAGCAGCGGCGGCTTGACCTCGGTCGCGCCCCACGAGAACTCCACCTTCACCGGAACCTCGAGCCGCTGGAAATACGCCTCGGTGACCCGCACCAGCTCTGTGGCGATTGTCGCGCCCGCGAAGTCCTGCGGGGTGCGGAACTTCGAATCCTCAGGTGCCGCCAGCACCCATTTCACCTTGCGGAAACTCTGTTTCGAGTAGACGAGATCGGCAATGTCGACCACGGACGCTCCGGTCGCCGCTTTGTTTTCCGCGATCCAGTCCTGACCCGTGAGTCCAGCATCCAATGCCTCGTCCGCGACGTACCGGGCCATTTCTTGCGCCCGGATCAAGGTGCATTGGATCTCCGGGTCGTCGATGGTCGGGAAGTAGGAGCGAGAGCTCGTGTAGATGTTGAAGCCCGCGTGCGCGAACAGCTGGATCGTGGAGTCCTGCAGTGAGCCCTTGGGGATACCGAGTCGCAGCGTCTTGTCAGCCATTGTTCTTTCTTACCTGGGTTCTCGAGCGAGCCGTCTGGCTCAATTGCCGCCGCGCGGCGCGGAAACACGTGTTACTGGTCGTCAGCCGCGGGTGTCCGGAAGCAGGTGCGTTCGCCGGTGTGGCAGACATTGCCGTCACCGTTGCGGGTGACCCGGAGCAGCACCGTATCGTCGTCGCAGTCGACCAGCAACTCCTGGACCGCGAGCGTATTGCCTGACGTCTCGCCTTTCATCCACAGCTTGTTCCGGGTGCGGCTGAAGAATGTCGCGAACCCCGTCTTCCGCGTCAGCGCCAGCGCTTCTTCGTTCATGAACCCGACCATCAAGACCTCGCTGCTGGTCACGTCCTGAATCACGGCTGGAATCAATCCATCGAGCTTCGAAAAATCCATAGTCTTCGTCCTTGTCAACCGGTGGCCCGCGTGCGGCACCGGCGTGTATTCAAAAAAAAAGCCCCGCCGTTGCTGGTGGCGGGGCCGGGTTCGTGCGCTGGTTGTCAGTGAAGCTGTGTGCTACTTCACGCGCAGATGTCCCGGCTCGCGACCATCCCGGTCCGCGGAGCAATGATGTAGATGATGCGAATGATGGTGTCGGTACAGAAACGACATGAGCAACGTACCGTATCCTACGCATGTCAGGCCTGTCAAACATCGGCCGTGTTGTGGCGGCTGGAACCGAATGC
>CAWWAF010000145.1:0-7490 GCA_963934795.1 uncultured bacterium | reverse complement strand
CGCCCGCCAGCGGCCGGGTATAATCGCGGGGTTTCCGGCAGGTTCCGTATGCTGCGCAGCTCCGCGCTCTCTTTCGTCGCGATTCTGGTGGCCGCCGTCGTCAGCGCGCAGCCACCGACTCCCTATCGCCTCGTCGACCCGTGGCCGACGCTCCCACTCGGGATGAACGGTGGACGCTGGGGCGAGACCATCGGCGTCGACCGCGACCGCGATGGGAACATCTGGGTTTTTCATCGTTGCTTCAACGACGAGCCTTTTGGGCTCGCTACATGCGTGGGGCAGGAAGACAAGCCGCCCATCCTCAAGTTCAGCCCAGAGGGAGTGCTGCTGGACAACTGGGGTGAGGGCGTGTTTGCCGCCCCGCACGGGTTCCACATCGATCCCGACGGCAACATCTGGGCGACCGAGGCCAACCAGCATGACGAGGTGCTCGGTATCCCGGTCGGTGCCCGAGGGCATCAGGTGTTCAAGTTCAGCCCGACCGGCGAGATCCTGATGTCGCTGGGCGAGGCGGGGGTGGCGGGTGATGGGGAGTACTCCTTCAACCGCCCGACGGATGTGGCGGTGGCCGGCAATGGTGACATCTTCATCACCGACGGCCACGGACCGAACAACCGGGTGGTGAAGTACGACCGTGACGGGCGCTACCTCTTGAGCTGGGGTGGTCCCGGCGACGGCCAGGGTCAGTTCAATCAACCACACACACTGACGCTCGACTCCCGGGGACGGGTCTTTGTCGGTGACCGGTCGAACGGCCGGGTGCAGATCTTCGAGCCGGACGGCACGTTCGTCGATGCCTGGACCCAGTTTGGGCGGCCGAGCGGGATGTTCATCGATGAACGGGATGTCCTCTACGTCACGGATTCCACGACGAACTCCCGGAACAACCCGGGCCGGAAGCGCGGCATCTACATCGGCAGCGCGGTCACGGGCGAAGTGACCGCGTTCATCCCGGACCCGGACCTGGAGGCGCAGGACCGCAACGGTATTTCCGGCGCGTCGGGAATAACGGCCGATGTCCAGGGCCATGTCTATGCGGCGGACGTCGGCCCGAAACGAATTCGTAAGTACCTCCGCGTGCCCTGAGCACCGGCGGCTGTCGGGGCACGGGAGACAGGAGAAGGCATGAGAACGCACGTCAGCCCCGGGTATACTCGATCAACTCGCTGAGGTAGCCAGACCGATGAAGAAACTCTTGATGCTCGCGCCCGTGACCCTCTTCTCTTCCATCGTGCTCGTGTCGGCCTGCGGTCCGGGCACGACCGCGGTCAGTGCGCCTGCGGAGGAAAACCTCGACGTCATGCAGCCACCGGCCGGCGTGGACATCGACCGCACCCGGGCGTCGGGGCAGGTGGTCGACCAGGACGGTCTGGCCGGCTGGTATCCGCATGAGGGCGGTTTGATGGAGTACAGCGTCGCCATTCGGTTCGGCCAGGAGCCGCACACCATGCCAGAGGGGTGGAGCTTTGGCCGAGTGTCTGCCGTGGCGACGGACTCGTCGGGCGAGGTCTACGTGTTTCATCGCGGCGATGCCGCCGACCCGATCGTGGTCTTCGACGCCGAGGGCACGTACCAGCGTTCATTCGGGGCCGACCTCGACTTCGGCAACGAGCACGGGCTTCGGGTCGACCGGCACGACAACTTGTGGGTGACCGACAACGGCAATCACCGCGTGATGAAGCTCACGACGGACGGCGACGTCCTGATGACGCTGGGCATCAAGGGCCAGGCCGGCACTACGGATGACACGTTCGACCGGCCGGCGGACATCGCCTTTGGTCCGAACGACGAGCTCTATGTCGCCGACGGGTATGGCAACAGCCGTGTCGTGAAATACGACGCCGAGGGCAACTTCGTCACGACCTGGGGCACGCCAGGCTCGGGGCCGGGCGAGTTCGACCTCGTGCATTCGATCGCCGTCGATTCCCAAGGGCGGGTCTACGCGAGCGACCGCGAGAACAACCGGATCCAGATCTTCGACGACCAGGGCACGCTGCTACATACCTGGAATCACCTGGGGGCGACGCAGAACATCTTCATCACGCCGGACGATCAGGTGTGGGTCATTACGCACCGCGACAACGTCGAGAACATCACCTATGACACGCTGGCCGGGCGCATCATGCGGGTGGACATCGACACGGGCGCGATCGTCGGCGCCATGGAGAGCCCTGGACACTGGATCGATGTGGCCGATAACGGCGACATCTTCATCGGAAGCCTCACGGCTAATGTGTTCCGATGGTACGACGCGTGGATGGAGACCGAGGAGGCCGCGCAGGCGGAGCGCCCGTAGCATCGTCCGGAGCTGTCGGGTCGCCCCGTTTTTTGGTCGCGCTCGCCGCGCCGCCGGCGCCTTTTGAGAGGCGTTGTCAGGTTAGCGCCCACGGTGGCAGGGTAGGCGTATGTTGACAGGCGACCCCTATGCGGCCGGTGCCCTTGCGATCCCTCCGATCGCGGTCATGTCGTATGTTGCCCAACGGTTCTTCGTGTTCCGATCGGATGAGCGTGAACGGCGTTCCGCCCAGTCGACGGATCGCGTCGCGCCGGCGGTGCGTCAGGAACGGGCGTCATGATCAAGGTCGCGTTGGTCGTCCCCTGCTACAACGAGGAGGATGTCCTGCTCGAGACCCTCACGGGACTAGAACGTCGCGGGATTATCTCGGCCGATAGCGCCGTCTACTTCGTCGATGACGGCAGCACCGACAGAACGTGGGAGTTCGTGGCGGATTGCGCTCGGCGAGATCCGCGTGTCCATGGCATCCGGCTGTCTCGCAACAAGGGTCATCAGACCGCGTTACTGGCCGGTCTACATCACGCCGAGGGAGACGTCGTCGTCACCGTCGACGCGGACCTGCAAGACGATCTTGGGGCGGTCGAAGAGATGTTGCGGCACTCCACGGAAGGCTCGGACATCGTGTACGGGATACGCCGATCACGCAGAACTGACACGTTCTGGAAGCGAAACACCGCGCTCGGGTACTATCGTGCCCTTGGTTGGTTGGGGATCGAGGTGATCGACAACCATGCCGACTTCCGCCTGATGAGCCGCCGAGCGGTGGATGCGGTGCTGCAGTATCCCGAGGTCAACGTCTTCCTGCGGGGGCTCATTCCGCTCTTGGGATTCTCGTCGTCCACCGTCTACTACGACCGGGGTCCGCGGTTCGCTGGCGTGTCGAAATACCCCCTGCGGCGCATGGTGGGCTTGGCGATCGACGGCGTGACATCGTTCAGCGTGGCGCCGTTGCGGCTGGTGTCCGGACTGGGCCTGCTCGTGGCCACGCTCAGTGCCGGGATGATTGGGTGGGTGCTGTTCGGCAGCATCATGTGGGATACGGTCATCCCCGGCTGGGCGTCCTCGGTGCTCCCTATCTATTTTCTCGGCGGGCTCCAACTGCTGAGCCTCGGCGTTGTGGGAGAGTACGTCGCCAAGATGTATCTGGAAACGAAGCGTCGCCCGCGCTTCGTTATCGACAAGGTCGTCTGAAGGACTATTGCGCAGTGCGACAGAACATTCGAGACCTTGCAGTTATCGTGAACGAGAGGCTGCCGCTTGCTGGCCCGATTTACAAGTTCGGAGCGTTTCAGGTGCCGGATCAGATCCACTTCGCCGACCTCCGGCCGCTCTTCCCAGGCCGGGAGTATGTCGGGTGTGACATGCGGGAAGGGGTCGGCGTGGACAAGATTCTCGATCTGCACGCCATCGACCTCCCGTCCGAATCGGTAGGCTCCGTCCTCTGCTTCGACACACTCGAGCATGTGGAGTAACCGGGCAAGTCGCTCGAAGAGTTGCACAGGATTCTCGAGCCGAGCGGCATTGTGGTCATCAGCTCGGCGATGAATTTTCCCATCCACGATCATCCGCACGACTACTGGCGGTTCACTCCGGAAGCGTTTTGGTCGATTCTGAAACCGTTCGCCAACTCGTTCGACGGCTTTCAGGGGGACGCACTGTTCCCTCATACCGTGATCGGCGTCGGGTTCACGGGGCAACCGGCGCCGCTCGATGAGTTCCGACGACGCTATGAACGGCGGCGTGAAAATGGAAGAACTCGTCTCGCGAAATCGCATCTCTCACATCGTAGAGATGATCGCGAACGAGGGAGACCATCAGGGATATCGTCCAGCCAGGCCGTCTTCGTACGATCTCTTTTAACTGCAGCGCCTGGCTCCTCCGTCGCGGACTTGCGAATTCACTTGGATGTGACCAGGGATCGGAAGATGTCCGCGTAGGCATCGCCGCACCGCTCCCAAGACCAGAGGCCCTGCGCGAACGCCGCACGCTCGTGCGCGCGTTCCCGGGGTCCCGCGCGTGCGAGAAACGCCGCAAACACGACGCCAAGCCGTTGCCCGCCAAGACCAGCGTCGTAGACAAACGGCGCCAGCTCCGGGCAGGCCTCGATGATCTCCCGCGAGACGAGCGGCGCGACACCAGAGCACATCGCTTCCTGGACGACGAGGGGAAGTCCTTCGCCAACCGCGGGAAGCAGGAGCAGATCACTCGCTCGATAGTAGCGGGCAAGGTGGGCTTGGGACATCGGCTCGCGGACCACGACGTTCGCGACGTTCCATGTGCTCGGGTCGAGGAGGCCCTGGCCGACGAACACGAAGTGCACGGCCGGATGTGCGAGCGCCAACTCACGGAGGCGGTGAAGTCCCTTCTTTTCGATGAAGCGGCCGACGAACAGAGCCAGCACGCCGTCCACCGGCAGCCCGAGACCCCGGCGAATCGCCCCGACCTGCCCGGGGGCCGCCGGATGGAACAAATCCGCGTCACATCCACTGGCGACGAAGGCGTCCTTGCCGCGGCTGAAGCGTGCCAAGTGCGCCTGGGTGCGGCGGTTGTTGTAGACCACGCGGTCCGCGAGCGCATGCGCTCGCTGAGTCATGAGAAAGTTCGCCACGCGGACGGCGTGGCCACGCAACGCTCCGGAGATGGGCATGTCGGAGATGTGTTGGGTGATCACGATGGGGCGGCGGAAGAGGCGGGCGAACCAGAACGCGGCCTGGGTCAGAGGGTAGAAAGCCTCGTGCAGGTGCACCACATCCGCCGCCCGCACTTCTTTGGCGATTCGCGGAAGCCACCACGGGCCAAACATCGGCCAGGACAGATCGGTCGCCTGACGGATCCCGTCCCAGCAAGGCACCCCAACCTCGTGCTCGCCGGACGGTTCCGACCGGGTGACCCGGTTCCGTGCAATCGACCCGAGCCACCGAACGTGGAAGCCACGAGCCCGGAGTAATTGGTTGTACCTCGACGCGAGGATCTCGATGCCGTAACCGTTTGTCGCAAAGTAGTGCGTCACCACCAGGACCCGGATCTCGACTGCGTTCGGCATAGACGGATGACGGTGACAGACCCGAAAGATTCCGCGAGGCGGCCGTCGCGGACGCAAGAAGATCTGCACCAGCGAGCGTCCACGTAACAGGGTCTCACACAACTCGAGACGACGCCGTCGATGACTGAATCGTGCGACTATTTGAGAAGGCTGACATGAAGACGGGCGACGCATTGACGCGGAACACGTGGCACCGGTTAGCGGCGCTTCAGGTGGTCGCGTTCGGGGTCTGCCTCGCCTACTGGTACTACCAGATCGAATTTTCCTACGTCGATGCGATAGCAACGTTCGACCGGGTCGGGCGTCAATCCTGGCCGGACATGTTCGACGAAATCCTCGCAGGGTCGGCCGAGTTCCGCCCGGCGCAGAGCTCCATGATCAAGGCCGTCCACGATCTGGTGGGCCCCTCCGTCGTTGTATTCAGGACGCTGGAGCTGGCCCTGCTGTCGGGCATAGCAATGCTGTTCGTCGCGTTACTTCGGCCACGCAGTGAAGCAACCTGGTTCGGATTCACGGTGGGGTTCGGCTGTCTGTTCGGCCTGCACACGGCACGACCAGTGTTCATCTCGGCGCTGCCGATGGGCCACGGGCTGTTGGTGGTCAGCGTTCTCTTCCTCGCCACGATCCTGCTGCTGCGTCGCCGCCCCTCGCTCGCCCTCGACGGGTCGGCGCTCGTGCTGTCTCTCCTGGCCATCTTCCAGTATGAGGCTGGCGTCATCGTCCCAGTGGTGTGGGTCGTCGCCGGAGCGCTCCAGCTGGGCGGCGCACGGTGGCGGACAGCAGTCGGCGTGTTGCTGGTCTTGGGGCTATACGCCACTGTCAGAGGCCTCACCAACTCGGATCCCCTGCCGGGCCCGTTTTATAACGAGACCGGTCTGCTGTTTCAGGAGAACGTCACGGTGGCCGAGCTGCAAGAGCGATTCGCCGGACGCGAGTGGCTGTTTCACGGCTACAACATCCTCGCGACGCTGTTCACCGTGCCGTTCTCAGAGCCCAGAGCGGGCGTATTCTTCGCGGTCGACGCCCTCTTCAACGGCACCCCGGTCAAACCCTGGCAACTAGTAAATTGGGTCACGTCGGCGGGGTCCACTGTTCTCATCGGGTGGATCGCGGTCGGCTGGTGGCGGTCGCGCGACGTCGAAGGGAGAGGGCTGATTCTCATCGGTGTCGTCGTGCTGTCGCTCAACGCGGCCCTTGGGTATCTGTACACGAGAGACCGTATCCCCGCGCTTGCCGGTGTGTACTACGCCTTGTTGCTGGGCACCGCCGCGGGGGCGGCCTGGCGACGGCGCGCGGAGATCCGGGACACCGGCCGGCGGATGATGCTCACTGCGGCGCTCGTGGTGCTGGCGATCGGGTGGACCCATCGGGGGGCGGGCGCCGTGCTCTGGGCGCGGGACATTGCGTGGTCGGTCAAGAATGAGTGGACCGACCGCTACGACAGACTGGTCGCACCGTCGAACGACCCCACCACGCATGCGCTCCGCGAGGAATTTCGACGGCGAGCGACACAGAGAGTGCTACCCAATCCGGCCGACGATCCCCAGTGGATGCGTGACTACTTCGAACGCAAGCACTAAACAGACCGTCGGGCCGCGAGCGCTTCAAGGAGCTGGATCCCTGGGACGTGGTGCTCGGGAACCACCCGAACAACACGCCCGGCTACCTGTTCAAGGTGATGGTCGAGGGGGCTGATCGGGCCAAAGGGGACCCGCATCCCGTCGTGCAAGGGCCGGCCGCGATCGACGGGTGGTTGGACGTTCTATTGAAGGTTGCACGGGAGAAGGCCAAGGCCCCTCCTCATGGACATCTCCGACGAGGACCAACCATCGTGGATCAGCTTCTGCCATACATGAAGACACCGAGGTGAAGCACCGACGCCTCGCCCGCGCGTGGGACGCCGCGCACCCGCGTGAGCCGTAAGCCCCGTCCCCGCTGAACCCAGACTATCGACGGATTGTCAGCACGCGCCGCGCCGGCCTCCTTTGAATCCGGCGAAGGTCGCACATTCGTCGCACAAAACGCTATTCGGCCAGGGAAGCGCATGAACTGAAAGGCATGGCTCACGCCTCTAACTAGCTTGTAATCTGATATTTAAAATGGAGCCGGCGAGCAGACTCGAACTGCTGACCTGCTGATTACGAATCAGCT
>CAWWAF010000144.1:0-7520 GCA_963934795.1 uncultured bacterium | reverse complement strand
CGCCTGAACGACGAGGAAGAGACGCTCCTTCGAGCTCTGCGGCTTGGCCCGGTTCAGAGCGAAGAGCGTCCTGAGTTTCCGATCGCAGTCGCGGAACACGTCATCTAAGAGCAACGGTTGGGTGAACGGTACGTACCCTGTCAGCGGCACCCGATTGAAGGACGACGCAAAGCTCCATTCTCCAGGCTGGGGTGGCCGTTGTTGCGTCTCGAAGCCGTCCGCGTCGGCCAACGAATACCCCCGGAACGCCGCCTGGTGCGTTTTGCCGCGCAGGTGAACGACGATGTCGCCCTTGCGGACTTGTTTTAACAGACTCCAGAACGGCCACGACCCACTGGGATTCTTGTGAGAAGGTGACCAGAGGCACTCGGCGAATCCCCAGCCGGGCCCACCGTGATTCGGGTCCCGCGACATTTCGAGCCACATGCCTTCGCACTCCCGTTTCTGGATAGCGGTGACCATGCACCGCGTCCGTGGTTGGCTTCCTATCCGGAGCTGATTTGATTCGTCTATCTAGCAGAGAGGCTGTGCAGGTCGATGGAGCACGGCGTCAGCTCATAGGTGTCGCCGTCGACGTTATGAATGATGGCATCCGAATGAGCGAACTGCCTATAAAGTTCGTCGCTTCTAGCTCTCTCCCAATCGACGGTGTTTGGATCGGCGCGAAGCTCACGAGTCAAGCCCTTCTTTAGTTGAATGTTTCGCGTGACCTGCGACTCACGTTCGCGCGCGGCTCGAACGTCCGAAATGCCAAAATAGCTGAACAGCAGGTCCCGACGCCTATTTTGCAGCATTGCCTCAAAGATCGACGCCGACAGCCAGTCTTGTCGAGCACTACGACCTGCTATCCCAAATCGACAACATAGTGCTTGTCGTGAATCATCGTAGAATTCCACTTACCTATAGACCTAAGGAATTCTTCGACGACATAGACGTCCCCGCCAATAGCTTTCAGCTTACGAGTGTGGATCTTGATGTTGAGCCTCGACTTCTCCTTCGTTGCACAGCGCGACAAATCAGAAATCAAGAAGTCCCAATCGGACTCCTTCCATCTACGGTAGAACGTAGGATGAAATATGGAAAAATCGTCATACGAGTGGTCTTCTATCGGGAGTGGCACTTGTGGCGACATGTCGTGTTCCAGCACTCGAACGTTTAACCATTTTGTAAGCAGATAAATCAACGAAGTAAAATCATCGTCATTGTCAGATCGGGGTTTGTCTAATCCAGTTGAATTGTGGCCCAACGCATTACAAACGAAAGAAAACGTTCCTGAACCACTGCCGATATCGAGCATCCTTCTGGGCCGCGTATCTCGCGGCATAACCACAAGGTACATCTTTACTGCTTTCCCAATGTGGCGACAAACATCCAGATAGCTATTATTCCGACTGGGTTCAGGAAAGCGCTCTAGTGTGGAGCGCTGGATGGCGGCAAAATGCAGTGGGTCTAGTCTGTCAAAGGCATCGATCACCCGTTCGGTTAGGTTGGTATCGACCGAGGCCTCTCGACACAGACTGTCTAGGTATTTTACTAGCTCCTCTCGCTGGACGCCGAGTGTCGTTGAGCAAGATGTGTCAAGTTTCATATAAGAGAGCTTTCGATTTCGACCCTAGTTCAGCGACGAAAGTCCCCGTAGGAAGGGCCAGGTTTCTTCTTACGCAAAAATCGATGAACGAATTGACGATAGGCAACATTAGCAACCCCCTCGACATCCTGAACAAGCGAATCGGGCGCCGCCGACGCGGACTACGGCCGTCCACTGCACCCCACAGGCGGATTACAAGCCTCCACGGACATGTATCGCGTCGAGAATGCCCGTTCGGGGGGGGTGCGGTCAAGCGTGATTCAAGACTCCGAGACACACGTCTGGCGAGCTGAGCGGTGAATCGGCTGGCTCAGGCAGGATCGTCGGACCGGAAGTGGTCGCCCGCGACCTCAGCCGGAGGCGCATCAACGACGAGGTGCAGCTGCGGCTGCGCCAGAGTCCACGCCCGCCCGCCGGGGGCAAAGTGGGAAGGCTGCTGAACCTGCCTCGTGCGGGATCTTCCGCCACGATCTGAGGGCCACCGTGGTGCTCAGACCACGGGCGTCTTGCCCCACGCGCCTTGCACCGGCCGCAACTCCGCCCGCCGGGCCTGGATCCGCGCCAGTGCGGGTCTGCTGCTCCCTTGCCGGCGACGCACTGACCTTCCCCACGGTGGTGGGGGTCAACCCCAGCGCGCATCAGTCTGCCGTATGCAGATCCGCGCCTTTACTCGGTCCGCAAAGGACGACGCCGGGTCCAGATCCAGCCGGACCATGTCTCCGACCGCTTGACTCCGGCCGGGACACCCCGGACAATCGGGCGATCCGCGGATAGGTCCCATACGGGACATCGGCGGCGTGCGCCGGCGGACCGACGCTGTCACCCAAGACTAGGGAACCACTATGAACCGACTGACCGTTGTCGTTGCCACCGTTGTTACCGCCGGCATGCTGGCCGTCGGCACGTCCGCCCGTCAGTCTGGTGACGCGGCCTACACCCCCACACGGATTAACAAGGCGATCGAGTTACTGGAGGCGGGTCAACCGGTCTATTACTTTCAGTTCCCCGGCGGTGGATACGACGAGGGCAAGGAACTGGCTCAGACGTGGGCCGACGCCATCGGCTACAACGTCGAGCAGGCCCCGTTCAACGCCCTGCAGTTCAAGGCGTTCATGCAGGGGCTGATCGACGGCGGCCCGACCAAGAGCGGCCACCGCACGCCGGCCGTGATCGTGACCCTGCCGGTCGGCGGGATCGACGAGATGACGGTGCGGGCCAACTACTGGATGGTCGAGCAGGTGCTCGCGGCCGGCGCCCACGGTGTACTGATGGTGCACATGCGCGAAGAAGGGGCGGCCCGCGCCTTTGTGCAGGCGGCACGCTATCCGCTCGCTCCCAAGACCTCAGGTATCGGGGAAGGCCTGCGGGGCAGCGGCGGCCAGGGGCTGGCGGCCCAGATGTGGGGCATCACGGCGGCCGAGTATCTGCGTGTCGCGGACCCGTGGCCGCTGAACCCCGCCGGAGAGCTGCTGATGGGATTCAAGCCCGAAGATCAGGTGGCGCTCCAGGTCATCGATCAGACGATGGCCGTGCCGGGCATCGGCATGGTCGAGTGGGGACCCGCTGACATGATGATGTCGTTTGGGTTGATTCGCACACCGGGCTCCAGTTACCCGCAATCGGTGACCGACGCGCGTGACCGCATCCTCGAGGTCGCGCGCCGCAACAACGTGGTGTTCTCTGAGGTCGGCACCAACGCCAGCAACGTCATCGAGCGCGTCGACGACGGCATCCTCTTCCACTTCGCCAACGAGGAAGCAGCGCGAATCGGCCGTGAACACACGGGTCGCGTCATGCCCTACTAAGCGGACCTGGGTTCGGCGTCGTCCCAACTAGCAGTCAGACATCCTCCGACGTCCGTCCCACTCCGGAGCCTCGGACCATGCCGCCACGCTCTCGCAGCCTTCCGATACGCCCTCCGCGCCCTAAACGTCCACCCACCTTCGTGTTAATCGCGGTGCTAACGCTGACCTTTGGCATCGGCGCCAATACGGCAATCTTCCGCGTGGTGAAGACGGTGTTGCTGAACCCGTTGCCGTATGACGACCCCGAGCAAATCGTCGTCTTGTGGGAAACCAACACTGAGGACGGCCTCGACCAAGTCTCGATTTCCACATTTCTCGACTGACAGAGCGAGTCGCGGGACCTGGAGTCGATCGCGGCGTACCGGCTGACTGACCTGTCGTACGCCGGCGGGGACGAAATTGCGGTGCGGGCAGGACCGGATGCCATCCAGTTCCTGCTGGTCTCAGGACAACCGATTCAGGAACCGGTCGCGTTGAAAAGACCGATTGTGATGAACACCCAAGCGGAACTCCACTGGGCATTCACCGAGCTTCGCGAAAGCACCGTCATCAAGGATTAGGTTTCGCGGCTGGGGTGGGCGGCTCGACCGGCCGCGCGTACTGATCGATGATCACGGGTCGTTCGCCCTCGGTGGTGACACCGGCGCCATCCATGAGCATCGTGAGCGCCTCGATGGTGGCACGCGAGGGCCTGGGCAGCCCGCCGCGGTGGCCCTCCGCGATGAACAGGGGCGTGCGGCCTTGGCTGTTCGTGGTGTTCCAAATGCGAATGTCGGCTCCGTGCGCCGCCAACAGATCCACGACTGACGGGAAGCTGCCGTAGGCGGCACCGTGCATCGCGGTATCGCCGTCGACGTTCACCGTGTTGAGGTCAGCGCCGAGGTCAAGCATCATCTGCGTCGCGACCAGCGCCTCGGGTTCCGTGCCTGCCTCTTCCTCCGGAGCTGCCGTGCCGAGACCGGCGGCGGCCATGAGTGGTGTCGAGCCGTCCAGGTTCGGCATCAACGGATCGGCCCCCAGATCGAGCAGTAATCGCATCAAGTTACCGTCTGCGCGGTCGGCTGCTAGGAGGAACGGCGTGGCGCCGCCAGAGTTCGTGCGAGAGGCTGAGTTTGGCTGGCGTGGCGCGCCTGCCTCCAGCCGCAGGTTGACGTCCGCTCCCAACCTGACGAGTTCGCGCACAAACTCGAGGCTCGTCACGGTGCCAGACCCTATGGGCGCCGGGTCGCCACGGTCGCTCTCGTCCGGCTTCCGCACCCAGCTCATGGTGTGCAGCGGCGCAAACCCGCTCCGCAGGTCGTTGGGATCGGACCCGGCCTCGATCAGCGCTACCGCGAGCTCAAAATGGCCATTCCGGACGGCCATAATCAACGGGCTGATCCCGTCATCCACCGGGCGATAAGTGGCGTTGTTTACGACCCGATCCGGCCCGCTCTTCACCCGCTGGAGGACCTCGTCCAGGTTGGCACCCGCCTCGAGCAGGGTCCGCACCACGTCGATATGGCCCTCTCTTACCGCGAAAAAGAGCGGCGTAAACCCGGACTGCAACCTGGCGTCCAGGTCCGCGCCGACTTCAAGCAGGGCGTGGGCGACCGACGCGTGCCCCTCGGCCGCGGCCCACATGAGCGCGGTCTGGTCTCGCTGTTCCACCGCGTTCGGGTCAGCACCGTGCGCGAGCAACGCCCGCACGGCGCCAAGACTGCCGGTGCGGGCTGCGGCCATCAGCACCGTCTCACCGCCACGCACTGTCGTGTTCGCGTCGGCACCGCCATCCAACAACAGCGTCACGACGTCCGCGTTCCCGTTGGTGGCCGCCACCGACAGCGGCGGGACACCGTAGCGGTTCGCGGTGCCCACGGCGGCCCCCGAGGCCACCAGGACCCGTGCCGTGTCCGCGTCGTCGTGGTAGACCGCCCAGTGCAGCGCCGTCATGCCATCCACCTGCGCCACGTTCACATCAGCGCCGGCATCGAGCAAAGTGCGCACGAGCGCCGTGTCTCGGCGCTCCGCCGCGTCCGCCAAGGCCGTGTCGTCGGCCGGCGCAGCGCCGGCCACTCCACCGACGAGCATCATCACGAGGGCGGCGCTTCCCGCCATGTATTTCAGGTCCATCTGTTGTATCTCCTGCCTCAGGCCCCAAAGCATCCCAGACCTGGCGCTAGACCGCGACCGGGTCGAACAGGTTGTCGACCCTGCCGTTGCTATCGCCGAACTGATCGAGACGAACGCCCACCTTGTCGAGCAACGTCAGATGAAGATTGCCCAGCGGCGTGCCTTCACGATAGCGAATATGCCGGCCGCCCTTCATGCCGGTCGAGGCGCCGCCGGCGACCAGGATCGGCAGGTTCACATGGTCGTGCAGACTCGGGTTGCCCATCCCACTGCCGTACAGGTAGACGGTGTTGTCGAGCAGGGTCCCATCGCCTTCTGGCGTCGCCTTCAATTTCTGGAGGAAGTCGGACCACAAGGAGACGTGGAACGTGTTGATCTTGGCAATCTTCGCGACCTTCTCGGGGTCATTCCCGTGGTGGCTGGTGGGGTGGTGCGGGTCTGGCACGCCGATTTCAGGATAGGTCCGATTGCTCAGTTCGCGCGTCAACTGGAAGCTCACGACGCGGGTGATGTCTCCCTGAAACGCCAGCACCTGCAGGTCGAACAGCAGCTTCGCGTGGTCCGCGAACATCTCCGGCACGCCGACCGGACGGTCCAGATCGGGCATCGGGTTGCTCGACGCCCCCAGCTCAGCCTGCTGAATCTGCCGTTCCACCTCGCGGATGCTGTCGAGATACTGATCCACGCGCGCTCGATCACCGGTGCCGACCGCCCCTTTGAGCCGGGCGATGTCATCGTTGAACGCATCGAGCAAGCTGGCCCGCCTGCGCAGTGCGGCGCGTCGTTCGTCCGGGGTCCCCCCTTCGCCGAAGAGCCGCTCGAACACGAACCGCGGATGGGCTTCCGACGGCAGCGGCGTCGTGGGCGACGACCAGGACAGATTGTTCTGGTAGACACAGGCGTAGCCGTTGTTGCAGACACCGGCCAGGGGATTCAGGTCCATCGACAGCTCGAGCGAGCGCAGCGGCGTGTGCTGACCCATTTGCTGGGCGGCGATCTGGTCGGCGGTGGTCCCGAGATGGTAATCGGAGCTCTCCGTGTGCTTAGCGAACGCCGCGCTCAAGAACCCAGAATTCGACGTGTCGTGTGTACCGGGATAGGAGTTTTGCAGCTCCATATTGGTCACCACGGTGAGTTGGTCCTTGACCGGAGCCAGCGGGCTAAGGCAGGGGGTCAACTGGCCGAGTGCGCCTTGTCCCTCCGGCGTCCAGCGCGCGTGATCGCAGCCCATCGGAACGAAGACGTAGCCCAACCGACGCACCGCTTTGGCCGGTGTCTGGGCCAGGGCCGTCATGGCCGGGACCATCGCGTCGAGCAGCGGCAAGGCCAGGGTGGCCTTCATTCCTTTTAAGAACGTCCGACGCGGCAACGCCTTCTTCGTGATGATCATGTCGAGTTCCTCATCTGAAACGGTAGGCTCTTCACAATGCCCACAATAAGCGACGAAAAGCGATAGCCCTCGGGCTCCGCGTCGCGCAGAATCTGACGAATCGCGGGGGCGTCGTAATATTCGACACCGCGTCCGAGCGCGAACGTCAACAGCTTCTCGGTCACGCGTCCGGTGAACTGTTCGGGGCGACTCAGCAGGCCGGCCTCAAGCCCGTCGACGCCGACGAACGCTCCTACCCCGGGTAGCCCCCCCGAGGCGTCCATCGCGCCAATGTCGCCACCGTGGTCCCGCCAACGCCCCACGGCATCGAAGTTCTCAAGCGCGAACCCAACCGGGTCAATCGTGTTGTGACAACTGGCGCAGGCCGGATTATTGCGATGCTGACTCAGCCGCTCGCGCATCGGTAGACCCGCTTGCACGGAGTTGTCTTCGAGTGTCGGCACATTGGCCGGCGGCGGGGGCGGGGGCGCACCATACAGGTTGTCCAGCACCCACTTGCCACGGATGACTGGCGAGGTGCGTGTGGCATACGAGGTGACGGCGAGGATGCTGCCGTGGCGGAGCAGTCCCCCACGCTTGCTGTTCGCGTCGAGCACCACGCGACGGAACCGGCTGCCACGGATCC
>CAWWAF010000143.1:0-7753 GCA_963934795.1 uncultured bacterium | reverse complement strand
AATGGCGGAGAGGGTGGGATTCGAACCCACGTGCCGGTTACCCGACAAGACGCTTTCGAGGCGCCCCCGTTACGACCACTTCGGTACCTCTCCGTATAGAACTTGCTGTCGCAGCTGACGCCCCAACCCTCAGGTTCGGCGTCCGGTGAAGAACGCCTGCATCAACTCACGGCAGTCCTGCTCAAGCACCCCGGTCGTGACCTCGACCCGATGGTTCAACGCAGGATCGTCGAGCACGAGCATCGCCGACCGCACGGCACCAGTCCTCGGCTCCGACGCACCGTAGACGAGTCGGCTGATGCGGGCGTGCACCAGGGCACCGGCGCACATCAGACACGGCTCGACGGTGACAAACAACTGAGCCCCGGTCAGGCGGTAATTGCCGACCGTGGCCGCCGCGTCTCGCAACGCGACAATTTCCGCATGGGCGGTCGGGTCGCGGCTGCCAATCGGTTGATTGCATCCGCGGCCGACGATGACGCCGTCTCGTACGACGACGGCACCGACCGGCACTTCGTCGCGGTCTCGCGCCAGCTGCGCCTGCGCGAGCGCCTCGCGCATGAACCGTTGGTCCTCCGCGTCGGTCAGTGTCACCGGTTCGTGCCCGCCTATATCGTAACTGATCACCACCAAGGGTCGCCCCGCGGACCATCCGGACGTCGTACACGCGAACGGGGCCGCCGGTCACCCGGCAGCCCCGTCAGACATCGTCCCGATGGACCAGCCGAGGGCCCCGCTACTGGGTGGAGGTCTCGTCGATCCAGATGCGAATGTTGTTGTTGGCTTCAATGACGCGAACCATCTCGCCGCGCATCGTGCTGAGTTCCTGAATCGCCGCTCTGACGTTCAGCATGTCCCCTTCGCCTGAGAGCAGCGCGTCGACCACCGGCACCGGAATCTCGACTCTGACATCCGTGTCATCGTCATCGCCTTCTTCACTGACGCGGACGAGAATGGTGTCTCCTTCTCGTGCGATTCGTACGTCGTTCCCCTCATGCTGGATGGTCGCGAACTCGGCGTCGCCGACACTCCGTAGCTCTTCCCACATGCCGCGGATGGCTGCCACCGGCACTTCGTGCTCTTGGCCGAGCTGCAGCTGGCCGTTCTCCACGATGCTGCTGGGAGCCAGGGCAATAGCCGCTTCGATGGCCGCCAACGGCAGGTTGAGGTTGACGTGGTCATCGCCGTCGCGGTCGATCTGGACATGGAACCATGGCTCGGAGGCTTGCTGGGCCTGGGTGCCCACAGAGGCCCCGGCGCCAACGAACATCACCATGATTGCCAGCAACGACGCGGACCAAAAACTCTGCGTTCTCATCGGTTGTCCTCCCTCGGAGGCCGACATGCGGCCGCCCGTTGTCTCTGTCCCGGGTATACGGGCGAGCGCGAGGAAAGGTTCTCAGCCGGTATAATTCCGGCCCTCTATGCGATTCCTCGTTTCGGTCGCCCTTGGCGGCCTCTTGGCGCTCGCTGGCGCGGGCTCGGCCGCCGCCCAGGAGCGTGTAACCCTCAACGTCGACCTGACGTTCTATGGGGACAACACGGAGTTCTTCAACCCGTGGCGAGAAGGCGAAACGCTGCTGGGCAGCGAGGGCCGGCTGTTTCTTGACGTGGTGCTCAATGAGTTTGCCACGGTGCGGGGCGGGGTCTTCGGGAACCACCGGTTCGGCGACGACGGTAAGTTCGAGACCGTGCGCCCGGTACTCGCCCTGCATCTGAAGAACGACTATGCACGGTTTGTGATGGGCTCGATCGAGAGCGGCACCCAGGAGATCGGGATAGGTCCGGACCAGCAGGGCCCGCACGGACTGCTGCCGCCCCTGCAGCGCGAGTCGCTGGCCTTCAGCCGTCCCTACGAATCCGGATTGCAGCTGACGATCAACAAGACCCGGTTCGAGCAAGAGACCTGGATCAACTGGCAACAGCTGAACACGGAACTCAACCGGGAGGCATTCGACGCGGGGATCAAGGGGCGGTTGCAGCTCAAGGCGTCGCAGCCGGTGTGGTTCAGCTATCAATATCACGTGGTCCACCAGGGCGGTCAGTTGTTCGACTCTGGACCGGTCGGTGACAGTTGGGCGGGCGGAGCCGGACTTGTCGTGGAGCTGCCGGGGGGGCCGTTCGACACCCAGACCGCCGAGGTGCATGGACTCGTGGCGCGTGACGTGCCGGACCGCGCCGCGCTCGACACGCGAGACACGGGCTACGGGTTCGGGCTGTTCACGCGCTATGCGGCGGTGAAGGCCGGGTGGCGCGCCCACGTGATTGGATGGCGAGCGCGCGATTTCATCAAGGGCGAAGGCGACAGGAACTACGGCTCGTTGCACGGAGACGGTCGGCTCACCAGCCTGCGGCACTACTTTGAAACCGGGCTCTCACGCACGTATCGGCCGGCGAACGAGATGGGCATCGAATTCGCGGCACGGATGCACCGCATCGACACCTTCCACGACTACTCGTTCCGTATTCTCGCCAAGGTAGATTTCGCCATCCCGTTGATGGTTCCCCAGCGGCCCTGACACGGCTTTGGCCTCCGCTGAGGTAGCGCCGAGCGAGCCTGGCTGCCGACGGTGCCGACTCAGCCCAGGGCACTTCGGAACCGTTCGGCGAGGTCGTCGGCCGTGGCGCGGTTCCAGGTCTCATTGACGCCCACAAGGACGCGGCCATCCGACCGCATGCCGCCCAGCAGGACCCCACGCTCTTGCAATCGACGACGGAAGGCGCTGGCATCGACGCCAGTCACGCGCAACCAGAAGAGATTCGTGCCGTCCGCCGTCCGTTCGACCGTGAAGGCGTCGTGTCGAGTGACCTGCTCGATGAACGCCTCGGACACGGCGACCGCATCGCGGAACCGGTCGACGAACCCGGGCAGATAGTGCAGCGCGACGGCGGCGAACGGCCAGGCGCCGGGGAGACCAGCCCCGAACATCCGCCGCGTGTGATACATCCCGTCGAGCAACGCGCGCGGGCCCGCCAGGATCGCGCCGGAGACTGCGTTGAAGTACTTGTAGAGAGAGACGTAGACCGTGTCGAACGGCCGCGCGTATTCCGCGACATCGACACCGGTATACCCGCTCTGCAGAAACAGCCGGGCACCGTCCAGATGTAGCCGAATGTCCTCAGTCCGCGCGAACGCGGTAATGCGATCTACCTCGGCCTGATCGAACGTTTCGCCGAAGCGCCGCCGCACCGGGGTTTCGATGGACACGACGGAGACCGGCCGCGCGACGCGCCCGCTCCGGGTACGACTGACGACATCCTCCAGCTCGTCAAGGGTGAAGGTGGCCCGCCCTGCCCCCAGCGGCATCAGGGTCATAGCGCTGAGCGTCTGGACACAGTCACCCGAATCGTTAAACAGATGGCTCTCTGCCTGCACAATGGCGCGGCCGCCGGCCCCCGCTGCCAGTTCACGCACGGCCAGATGATTGGCGAGGGTCCCGGTCGGCATGAACACAGCGCGCTCTTTTCCAAGCAGCGCCGCGCACTGCTGCTCCAAGGCTTCGACGGTGCCACCGTTCGAATAGGAGTCAGGAGCAATCAGCTCCTGGTCGGCCAAGTGGGTCAACAGCCGCCCCTGATCGGCGGCCGTCAGACCCAGCCCATCGCCGGTCATCTGGACATGACTGGATGCCGGCGCGAACTGGTCCCCCGCCCGGCCTTGGGCCCCGGCAACGCCGGGACTGAACGTGCCGGCGCCCAGGCCCAGCGCGCCCGTCCCCAAGAACTGCCGTCGGTTCATATCGTTCACGACTTGCCCCTGACCCAGCGAATCTCGCCTTGGCACCACTTGTGGCAGGCGCGTTCAATTGACGAAGCGCAGGCGACGTTTAGTGACTCATGGCGTACACGATCAGGTTGACCGTGATCTCGATCGCGTAGGTCGAGTACTTCAAGGGGTAATACGGACTCTCGGCCCACTCCCACGCATCGCCGATGTCCGTGTTCCAGTTGATGGCGACCATCAGCCGGCCGTCTTCGTCAAAGATGCCGCGCAGGTGGGGCACAACGCCGTCCCGCTGCCAGGTCGGACCGCCTTGGGCCCTGGAGATATTCGGCACCTGGACGACGGCGTCGATGTTGTAGACCGTGTTGAAGATCGGATGATCGAGCGGCACTTCGACGATTTGGTATTCGGGCAGCACGCGCTTGATCTCGCTCTCAAAGTTCGCCCATTCCCGCGCACCCCAAAAGTCGTCGATCATGAGGAACCCGCCCGCCAACAAGTAGCTGCGGAGCCCCTGCGCTTCTGGCTCCGTCATGTACATGTAGCCAACTTCGAGCGCATACAAGAACGGGAACTTGCGCAGCTCGGGGTCGTCGAGTCGAACCGCGTTTTCGCGCTCGTAGGCGTCCAGGTCGACCAGACGGTCAATGATGGTGAGGAACTGCTGGTCGGCTTTCGGGTAGTCCGTGGCCCACGACCCACCGTAGCCTCGGCGTCCGCCACCACTGTAGATAGCCCGTGTGAAGAAGAACTCGCGACCGATGGCGTTCGGGTTCATGAGCGCCGGCCGGAAATCCTCACGCCGAATCGCTCGCTGAGGCTCAGCGGCACGGGTCTCGACGCGCGGGGCCACCTCGGTCCGCTCGGCCGCCCACGCCGCGGCGCACGCGAGCAGCAGGAGCGTCGCGGTCGTGGCGCCCAGTGCCAGGGCGTGCCGCCTGAGCGCATCGAGCATACGTCGCGTCAGGCGCCACAGCGAGACCATGGCCCTACTCTACCGGGTCGCGCGACGCCACGCACGCCGCCCTCGAGAAATTCCTGCCGCCGACGATTGCCGTGCCGAACAGGTTCGCGTCGATATAATTGGCCCAGCTTCAGACTGACAAGATTCAGACCGGCCCGGGACGACACAGAAAGGCACCAACATGAACCGCAACCGCGTCGCCATCGCGCTCGCCATCGCGACCCTCGTCACTCCGGGCCTGGCCCTCGCGGCCGACTACCACCACGTGCACATCACGTCGGCGAGTCCCGCCCAGGGCGTTGCCTGGTATAGCGAACACATGGGCTGCGAACCGCTGACCGACCGGAGCGATGCCGCCGACTGTTATGGCGTCGAGGTCGTCTTTGTCCCGCAACCGACACAGGGGGGCAGTCAGGGCACGGGGGTGGACCACATCGGGTTCTCGTTCCAGGACGTGACCGCGAAGATGGCCGAGCTCGAAGGGGTGGGCGTCCGCGGCTCTGGTGTACGACTGCAGCGCAACGCCGACGGTTCGACGCTGCGCGACGTGCCCGGCCTGTTCAAGCTCGGCATCATCTTCGACCCGTGGGGCACGCGGATCGAGCTCGTCGAGGACCCGGACACGCTCGGCTTTCATCACGTGCACCTCATGGCCAGCGACCCCGCCGCCACCCTGGCGTGGTATCGCGACGTCATGGGCGGCGAGCCGGGCAGTCTGAAGGGACAGCTCGACGGACTGCGGTTTGACGGCATCTGGTTTCTGGTGTCGGCCCATCCGGAGGGCGCGCCGGGCACCACGAGAGAGCGCGCCATCGACCACGTGGGGTTCGTGGTCGACGACATTGACCAGGCCGCCGCCATCTTCCGTGAACAAGGCGTGACCTTCGAACAAGAGCCGGCCGTACCCGAGGGCGGGCGTACCGCGGCCAAGCGGGCGTTTCTCGCCGGCCCCGACAACGTACGCGTGGCCGTGGTCGAGACCGGATTTGCCGGAGCCGATGTCGATCTGGGCGCGGCCATCCTGACGACCGAAGCGTTGGGACAGTACGACGCGCCCCGCACGCCCTGGGGCGAACCTGACTTCCAAGGCATCTGGACCAACAGCTCCGCCGCCGGGATCCCCTTCGAACGTGACGAAGCCGCCGACACCGAGGAACTGACCGCCGAAGAGGCGGTGGCACGCCACGAAGGACGCTTGCTGGGAGGTATCTGGGGCTACGAGCGCGAGTGGCGCGACACGACGCTCGGGTATGGCAGACAGGGTGTCTCCACCCAATTGGCGATGGTGATCGACCCACCCAATGGCCGACTTCCGGCCCGAACGGCGCGACAGGCATCCCGAGCCGTCACGGCCGGAGACGAGCGGGCACCGCGCGAGGCCAGCACGCCGGGTGGGCCTGAGGACCTGTCGACGTGGGTCCGGTGCATCACACGCGGCCTCATCCCGACGCCCGGCGGCTACAACAACGGTCTGCAGATCGTGCAAGGGCCCGGGTACGTGGCCATCACGCGGGAGATGGTCCACGAAACGCGTATCGTCCCCACTACGCCAGAGCCGGCGATTGGGAGCGATATCCGGTCGTATCTCGGTGACTCGCACGGCCGGTGGGAGGGCGACACGTTGGTCGTCGAAAGCAGCAACTTCAATGGCGGCACCGGTTTCCAGGGGTCAAGCGAGAACATGACGCTCGTGGAGCGCTACACTCGCGTCGGGCCCGGCATGCTCGAATACCAGTTCACCATCGACGACCCAACCGTCTGGACGGAGCCCTGGACCGCCATGTTCCGCTGGGACCTGGACGACAGTCAGTACGAACTCGTGGAGTATGCGTGCCACGAGGGGAACTACGGCATGACCAACATCCTGAGCGGCGCTCGCTCGCGTGACGCGGAGGCCGCCAAATAGCGCTCAGCCACCGTACCGCGCCACGAACGCGCTGGGCGTGAGCCCTCTCCGGAATCCGAGAAGGGCCACGCCCAGCGCGAGCCGTACCCTCCCTGACTGGCCGTCCCCAGACCTCGATGCACGCGCGGCATGCAGAACCACAGCGCTCCCATCTACGTGATCGGCAGCATCAACACCGACCTGGTGGTGCGCACGCCAACTCTGCCGCGCCCCGGTGAAACAGTGATGGGCCGCGACTTCGTGGCCACGGCGGGAGGGAAGGGAGCCAATCAAGCCGTCGCCGCATCGCGGTTAGGTGGTGCTGTGTCGTTGGTGGCGAGGCTGGGTACCGACACGTTCGGTGATCAAGCCTTGGCGCGACTGCAAGACGACGACATTCATTGTGCGTGGATCACCAGAGACACGACCTCCCCATCAGGCGTCGCGCTGATCAGCGTGGATGACGCGGGCAACAACCAGATCGTCGTGGCTCCGGGTGCCAACGCCACCCTCGGTGTCTCCGAGATTGAAACGGCCCTGACCCACATTCCAGCCGACGCTGTCGTCCTGCTCCAGCTCGAGATTCCGTTTCACACGGTGAGTCAGGCCATTGCCCGGCTCGCCGGCCCAGCGCGGCGGGTCATTCTCGACCCTGCTCCAGCCAGGTCACTACCGGAGGCGTTACTGGCTGGTGTGTATCTCGTGACGCCGAACGAGACTGAAGCCGAAGCGCTCACTGGTGTACGTGTCTCCGATGAGAAGGCCGCCGGTGAGGCGGCCACGCGACTGATCAGCATGGGGGCCAGGAACGTGGTCGTCACGCTCGGGGCCGCCGGCGTGCTTCTCGCGACTGCGTCCGGGACCGAGCGGATCGACGCGCCCCCGGTGGTGGCCATCGATTCCACCGCCGCCGGCGACTGCTTCAACGGCGCCCTGGCTGTGGGGCTGGCCAACAAGCTCTCGCTACATGACAGTGTGCAGTGGGCCTGTGGCGTCGCATCGATGTCCGTGACCCGTCGGGGAGCGCAAGATTCACTCCCCTATGCACACGAAGCGCCAGCACGGGCTGCTACCGCCCAGCCAGCCTCGGGTACAGATCGTTGAAGACGGTCTCGGCACCCACACCCCCGACGATGCTCGTGACGAGCGTCGGCGTCAGCTGAGGCAACACCGACAGCTC
>CAWWAF010000142.1:0-7789 GCA_963934795.1 uncultured bacterium | reverse complement strand
CCGCCAGTATGGCGAAAACTGAACGTGTCATCTCTGTGTCCTCGTTGGCTCGGCCCAACTGTGCACTGAGGGAGTCGTCCATTGCAAGGGGCCGTCCAGACGCCCATACGGACGACGCACTGAGAAGGACGAGGACGACTGGCGCCGTCGCGGGCCCGGAGCGTGTGGACCGAGTCTGAACCAAGTAAAATTCATGGTTGCCACCGTTGTGCTGACTCACCACTGGACATCCATCACATGACACGCACCTTGCCGCCCTGGGCACAAGAACTCCTCGATGCGCATCCCGATGCCCCGCGGCCCTCGCCGGATGACCCGATGCCCGCCTGGCTTGAGAGCGAACTAGCCCGTGTCCCGCTCTGGGCTCGTATTCGTCAGACATCGGAAATCAGACAGCGACACCCGTTTCTGCTGATCGAAGATCTCCGCACACAGCCGGAGCTGATGCGGCAGGTGCTGGACCTGCGGTCCGAGCTGGCGGCGCTGGCGCATCGTTTGATCGATCAGGGCATTCGGCACCTGGTGTTCACCGGGTGCGGGTCCGCGTTTCACAGTTCCCAGTTCGGATCCTTCATCTGCCGGAAGTGGACTGGGTGGACGACCGAAAGCCACGACTCGCTGGAGTTCACGCATCACTGGACTGAAGGGCACGAAACGACAGCGGTCGTCGTGCAGTCGGCTACCGGGTCGACCGCCGAGACCATCGACGCGGCACGGCACGCGAGCGCCCACGGAATCCTGACGGTGGCCCTCACCAACACGGCTGGCAGCGCCCTTGAGGCACTCTGCGATGAGACCATCTGCTTTCCGACGGGTCAGCGCTGCGGTCCGGCCGTGTCCGTGCTGACCACGCGTTTGATGATGCTGTATGTGCTGGCGCTTGAGGTGGGCGTCGCCACCGGCGCGCTGGGGGTGCACGAGGCGGACGAACTCGGGACCGCGATCAGCTCGCTGCCGGACGCGGCCGCCCAGTTTCTCCGGGAAGAGGACCTGAACGTGTCGCAAATTGCGAATGCCCTCAACGATCAGCGGGCGCTGCTCGTGGTGGGCGGCGGACCGAACTGGTTCTCGGCGCGTGAGGGTGCCCTGAAGGTCGAGGAGGAAAGCAGCCTGCTGTGTAAAGCGTATCGACCGGCGGGATACCTGCACAACGCCATTCCCGTGCTGTCCGATACCGTGGGCACCGTCGTCATTGCCCCGCCAGGCAAAGCGTACGGACGGTCGCACGATGTCGTGCGCACTGCGCGGGCGGCTCGGTCACCCACCCTGGCGGTCGTGGTCGAGGGAGATGACGCCATTGCCCCTGATGCGTCATTCGTGATTGCGGTCCCCGGACCGATCGGCGAGCTGCTGATGCCTCCGTTGGCCGCGGTCGCGTTTCAGTTGCTCGGCTACTACCTGGGTGCCGAGCGCGGGATCAACCCCGACACCCTACGCTCGGACGACCTCGACCACGCCCGAGCCTGGCTCACGGCGTTTCCATTCGGTTCGCAGTAGCACGGGTCTCTGCGCGGTGTCTCGGCCACAGCATTCGCAGTGGAGTTAACGATCGAGCACCGTTGGTTCCCATTTCACCTATAATTACCGAACTTGTCCTAGCGACATCCGTCGAGGACCCGATACCGATTCGAGGAGCCACACATGGGCCCAGAGCCTAGTTCGTTCGCCACGTTGTTGTTTACCGCCGGTGCCGTGGTGCCGTTCGGCGTCGTCGCCATCTGTTTTGTGCTTGGCCTCGTCAAGCGTTGACGGGTTGACCCGTTGACCCTTCGACACGCGCACCGTTTCAACGTCATTCTCACCGTTCTGGTCTGTCTGACCTTCGCCGGCTGCCTCGACACCGAGTCCGCATCCGAGCGGGCCGCTCCATCGTCTCGCCAGCTGTTGATTGTGCTCGACGGGTTGAGGCCTGACTACGTCACGCCCCAGCTCATGCCCGCGTTGAACGCGCTCGGTGCGCGTGGCGTCGTGATGACCCGGCACCACGCGGTCTTTCCGACCGTGACCCGTGTGAACGCCTCGTCGATATCGACCGGCGCCTACCCTGAGGCGCACGGGCTCATGGGGAATTCCGTGTTCTTTCCTTCTGTTGAGCCCGGTCAGTTCCTCAATACCAGTGACCGCGCGAACCTGTTGCGTGTCGAGGCTGACGGTGCATCGCTGTTGACCGCGACGACGCTCGCGGAGGTCCTGGAGGCGGGTGGCCAGCGGTTGTTGGTGGCGAGCTCGGGGTCCAGCGGGTCGGCCTACCTGCTCAACCATACCGGCGCTGGCGGTGGCATTCTGCACTACGAGTACGGCGTGCCGGAGGCCTTGCATACCGACGCCCTGGCCCGGCTGGGCCCGGTGCCCGACGCGGCCACGCCGAACCACGCGAGAAATCGTTGGATCGTTGACGCGTTCCTCGATGTGGCGCTGCCCGAGGTTGATCCCGCCGTGACCATCCTGTGGCTGAGCGATCCGGATACTACAGCGCACCAGCATGGCATCGGTCACCCTGTGACGGTCGAGGCGCTGTTCAGGCTAGACGCCGAGATCGATCGACTGCAGGGTCGCCTGGACGAAGCCGGATTGCTCGAAACGACCAACATCTGGGTCACATCCGACCACGGATTTTCGGAGCATACGGGTAGCGTCGACCTCACGGCCTTGCTGTCGCCGTTTGCCGACGTGCTGGCCGACGGCTCGCCTCGCATTGTCGCCGGCGCCGGGGCAATCTACGTGCGGGACAACGACCGCGAGACGATCGCGGCCATTGTGGCCGCTCTGCAGGCCGAGGAGGGCGTCGGCGCGGTGTTCACGGAAGCCACGAATCCTGGCGCGGACGAGGGCGGGTACGAGGGGTGGGTTCCCGGCACCCTGTCGTTCGACCTGGCGCGCTGGAGTCATCAGCGGGCGGCGCAGATTCTGTACTCAGCCGATTGGAGCAATGACGTGGGCGAATACGGATTCCTCGGCACCTCGGCACAGGCCGGTGTCGCCGGCCACGGGAGTGCGAGCCCGTTCGATATCCAGAACACCTTGGTCGCGGCGGGCCCCGATCTGAAGGTAGGTGTCCGTATCGCGTCGCCGACGGGCAACGTCGATTTCGCACCAACGTTTCTGCATCTCCAGGGTTTGGCGGCGCCGCCTGCGATGCAGGGGCGTGTGCTGCGTGAAGCGTTGCGAGACGAGGGTGGGGCAGGCCCCGTTGCGGCGGAGATGACCGAGATCACCGTCGAGAGTGCCGACGGTTCATACACGTTGACGGCCATCGTATCGGCCGCTGACGGACGGAGCTATCTGGACTACACCACCGTCCAGCGGCGCTGACGTCACTAGCTCTCGGGTCTGGTGCGGTCGTCGCCGGACTGGTCGTGGACGATCTTCCCGTCAAATAGATGGATTTCACGGCCGGCGTGCAGGGCATACCGTGGGTCATGGGTCACCATGCAGATGGTCGACCCCTCGCCGTGCAGCTGTTCCAGTAGCGTCATGACGGCTTTGCCGTTCTTCGAATCCAGGTTGCCGGTGGGCTCGTCAGCCAGGAGAATCGATGGTTGGCCGGCCACCGCGCGGGCCACGGCGACGCGCTGCTGCTGCCCCCCGGACAGCTGGCTCGGCAGGTGCTTGGCACGATGGGCCATCTCCACCTTTTCGAGCGCCTCATTGACGCGCTCCTTGCGCTCAGCCGGACGCATGCCGCGATAGGTCAGCGGCAGCTCGACGTTTTCATACACCGACAGGTCGCCGATCAGGTTGAAGCTCTGGAAGATGAACCCGATTTCGCGGTTTCTGGTGCGGGCCCGCTCCGACATCTTCAGTGTCGCTACCGGTTGTCCGTTCAACTGATATTCACCATCAGAAGGTGAGTCGAGCAGCCCTAGGATAGAGAGCAGGGTCGACTTTCCACAGCCCGACGGACCGGAAATCGCGATGTACTCCCCCGGAAAGATCTCGAGGTCGATGGCCGCGAGCGCGTGCGTCTCCACCTCGTCGGTGAGAAAGACCTTGGTGACTTTGTCGAGATGAATCAACGGCTGCGTGGCGTCATTCATGAGGTGGACTCCCGTTTCTCTTCCGTCAGTTCAATCGAACGCGGTCGAACGCGTCCCATTGCGACATGTCAGACAGCACGACTTGATCGCCGGGCTGTAGGCCTTCGATGACCTCGATCGTGTTCACAGAACTGCGGCCCAGACTGACCCGGGTTCGCACCGCTTCGTCGGTGTCCGGCTGAAGCTTGAAGAGGCTGACGATCGATTCTTCCTGCCCGAAAACAGGCCGCCCAACGTAAATAACGTTTTCCAGGCGTTCGAGTTCGATCGTGCCGTCGACCGTTAAGTCCGGCCTGGCCCCGCGAGGCAGCTCGCCGTCCAACGCGATGTCCACGGTGACCGTGCCCGCTGTGACAGCCGGGTCGATGCGCACCACGTGGCCCGGAATGATCCCGTTCCGCGTATCGATCGATGCCGGTTGCCCCATCTGGATGTCCCGGGCCTGTGTCTCGGGGATACGCAACTCGGCCTTGAGACGGGACGGGTCACCGACGCGCGCGAGGTTTGTGCCTGGCGTCACGCTCGCGCCCTCTTCCAGTGGCACCTCCTGCAGCACGCCCGACACGCCGGCGGTCAACCGCAGATCGCCCACCTCGTCCTGGCGGAGTTGGTAGATGGTCTCCAACCGATCAAGGTCGGCCTGCTCGGCTGCGAGCTCCGTTTTTGCGACAGTGCCCTGGATTGCGAGTCTCTGTTCTTCGATTTCGTGCTGGATGCGCAGTTGGTTGACGCGCGACTGCTTCTGACGGAGCTGGAGCTCTGACACCAGCTCATCCGCGAACAGCTCCTCATCCAGCTGCGCTTCGTACTCGGCGAGCGTCAGCGCCGATTCCGCGCTGGCCACCAGGGCCTGCTGCGTCAGCATGTCTCGGTCGAGGGCGACCTCACGGCTTTCGTACCGGGCTTGCGCCGCTTCGAGGCTCAACCGGGCTTCGAGGGCGCTCTGTTCGAGCTGTGGGTTGCTCAATTCGACGATCACCGTGTCCGGCTCGACCGTGACCCCCGGTCTCAGGAGGATTCTCTCTACGGTGCTGTTGGTGATCGCGGAGATCCAACGAATCTGTTCAGGGACCAGCGTACCGGTGCCACGTACCTGCCTGAGCATCTCTCCGCGCTGCACGGTGTCCATGAACACCGTGTCGCGCTCCACTCGCGGTGCCGCGGGCTCCAGACGCGACACGCCCACGGTGACCAGAATGAGTACGACCACGAGGCTCGTGCTGTACACAATGCGCCGGACCTTCTTCGCGCGGGCTATGTCTGGCCTGGCAATGTCCACCATGTGATCATCCTCGGCGCTCTCGGATGGCCGAATCGTGCCACCCCGAACGCATCGTCGGAAACCTACAGTTGATTAGTCACCGCGACAGACCGATTAGACGGACGCCGCACGCTAAAAGTTTTCCACGCTTCGCGAACCGGTATCTAGACGCCGACGATGCCAGCAACCGCGGTCGAGAGCCTGACCCAGTTCTCGGTTTCTTCATCCAGCTGGCGAAGTCCACGGGCCGTCAGCTCGTAGTACTTCGCCTGACGATTGTTTTCCGACTTGCCCCAGCGCGCACGGATCCACCCCTGCTGCTCGAGCCGGTGGAGTGCCGGGTAGAGCGAGCCCTGGTTCACTTGCAGGACTTCCTTCGACATCTGCTGGATTCGCTGCGAGATGCCCCACCCGTGCCTCGCGCCGGTCGACAGCGTCTTCAGCACCAGTAGATCCAACGTCCCTTGCAACAGATCGGTTCGGCTTTTTGTCACCTGCACTCCCCTCGATGCTCGACAAGACGGTAGCGGGGTCTCTTGTCGATTGTCAAGGGGAGAAGGATCCAGACGCGTCACGCAGTGCGGCTTGACATGCGGTGCCCGGAGTGCTGATTTTTCAGCATTCCAAGGAGTGCCACCAGATGCCGAAACCGTCGCCCAACCAGCTGGCTCGCCGCGAGCGGCAGATCATGGACATCGTGTATCGCCTCGGCCAGGCGACCGCGGCTGATGTCCTGGCTGAGCTACCCGACCCGCCGAGCTATTCAGCGGTGCGTGCCCATCTCCGGATTCTGGAAGACAAGGGGCACCTCCGACACAACCGTGACGGAGCCCGCTATGTGTTCAGTCCGACGGTGGGTCGCGACCGAGCGAGACGGTCGGCGCTGACCCAGGTCGTACAGACCTTCTTCGACGGCTCGGCGGAACAGGCCGTTGCGACACTGCTGGACCTCTCGCACGAAAAACTCACCGATGATGACCTCGGTCGACTGTCGGCGCTGATCGCCAAAGCCCGTGACGAAGGACGGTAGCTATGGACCAGATCTATTCGCTCGCTGTTTCCGCGACCGCGTGGCTGCCCGCCATGGCGGAGGCCACGTTGCGTACGTCGGGCATTCTCCTCGTGTCTGCCGCTATTGCCTTCGCGCTCCGTGGAGGTCCCGCGACATTGCGGCACCTAGTGTGGGCGCTGGCGCTCGTTGGTGTGTTGTTGGCGCCGGTCGGCCGCCCGTACCTGCCGGCCATCGACCTTCCCGTGCCGTCGCTCTCGCCCGCGCTCACGGCCGCGGCCGAATCTGGCTTGTGGTCGCCAGGCGTATCCATGCGGGACCGGAGCCCCGGCCCTGGCCCCACGCGACTCTTCACGGACGTCCCCGTGCTCGACGCAGCCCCAACCCCACCAACCACCGTGACCTCTGCGACCGTTGCGGACGTTGACGCGACTGGGCGAGCGAGCCCCGCCGGTGTGGCGAGTGTGCCGCGGCGACTGACGTCTGTCCAGAGGTGGTCCTTCGCGGCTCTTGGTCTCTGGTTTGCTGGCGCGGCCGCTCTCCTGTCGCGGATTGGCCTCGGTCTGCTCGCGACTCGCCGACTGGGCCGAGCCGCGGCGCCCCCGAGTGACCGCGAGTGGCGCCGTCTGGCGACCGAGCTCACCGCTCAGCTCGGATTGACCCGCCCTGTTCAGGTGCTCAGCAGCCCGCGGGCAGCGATGCCGATGACCTGGGGCTGCCGGCGGCCGGTCGTGCTGGTGCCGGCGACGGGCACGTGGCCCACGGCCCGCAAGCGCGTGGTGCTGTTGCACGAACTCAGCCACGTCAAGCGGTACGACTGCGCCTGGCAGTTTGTTGCGAACCTGGCCCTGTCCCTGCACTGGTTCAATCCGCTCGTCTGGCTCGCGGTTCGCGCGCAACGTGTCGAGCGCGAGCGTGCCTGCGACGACGCCGTGGTGCACGCGGGGACCTCGGCCTCCTCCTATGCGGATCACCTGCTCGAGATTGCCCGCTCGCATCGTGAGCCACGGTGGTCGGTAGTCGCGGCGGTCGCCATGGCGCGCCGCTCGCAGCTCGAAGGTCGGCTGCTCTCGATTCTCGCTCCCGGTCGCCGACTGCGGGCCCCTCGTCGCACCGCCTTAGCCGTCACCGTGGTGATGATGGCCCTGATCGGGTCTCTGACTGCGCTGACGCCATCAGCCGGCGCGGCGACCAGCCATGCGTCGTCGATGGCCGGTGGCCCTGTCGGGCCCATAGTGCAACCCCTCGCCGCCGCGTCTCGCGTGGCGCAGACGTCCCAGGCCCCGCCGCCGTCGACCCCGGTGGCCCCAGCCTCCCAAACACCGGCGCCCGACGTGGAGGCCGCAATGGAACAGGTGGCGGCCGAAGTTGAAGAATACAGGCGAGCGCGTGACGAACGGTCACGCGTACTGTCGTCGGCCGAGGACCAGGATTCCCAGGCACTCGAGGTCAGACGCGACGAGTTGGCCAGGGAGATGGAGG
>CAWWAF010000141.1:0-7832 GCA_963934795.1 uncultured bacterium | reverse complement strand
AGCCACGCCAGTAGCGGCAGCCACGCCAGTAGCGGCAGCCACGCCAGTAGCGGCAGCCACGCCAGTAGCGGCAGCCACGCCAGTAGCGGCAGCCACGCCAGTAGCGGCACCGGCTTCGCCAGGACCGACGAAGGCCGCCACCGCGAAGGCACCGGCTACACCCGCAGAGCCGAGCCGGGCGCCAGCCGTCGAGTCGAGACCGGTCGTCCGGACCGGCCGAGTTGTGCCACCGACCATGAGGCTTCGCGTTGAGCAGACGGCGCCGTCGCTGGCGCCACCGCAACCGAAGACCACCGTCGTACCGCCCAGGCCCGTACCCGCCGCGCCCACGGGTACTGCGGCATTGCCACGACCACAGCGGCCGCGACCCGGCTCGCGTCCGATCGCCGCGGCGCCTCGTCCGACCACGCCGGCTGGTGGAGCCAGGGCCGTGGCCCCGCGTGCGCCAATGGGCCGCCCGAACACACCAGCAGTCGGCTATCGACCACACTTCAGGCCGCCGCCACGTCCGCCAGGCGGCCGCAAGCGCCGTCCACCACGTCCGTCCGCGCCGTACACGCCGGCTCCACCGCCCCCGATTACGAGATCGATCTCGCTCGCCGAAGGCATGACGGTCAAGGATTTGGCCGACAAGCTCGAACTGCGCGCCAAAGATGTGCTGAAGAAGCTGATCGAACGTCGGATGATGATGAACATCAACACGACGCTCGACACCGAGACGGCCACGATGGTCGCGCGGGAATTCGGCGCCGACGTCGAGATGCGCTCGTACGAAGAAGAGGTAATCGAGGTCGAATCGACCGTGACCGATGAGGGCGACCTGGTTCCGCGGGCTCCCGTCGTCACGGTGATGGGGCACGTCGATCACGGGAAGACCACGCTACTGGATGCCATTCGAAAAGCGCGGGTAGCTGAGCGCGAGGCGGGCGGCATCACGCAGCACATCGGTGCGTACTCAGTCGCAGTCAACAAGAAGCGCATCGTATTCCTGGACACACCCGGTCACGAGGCGTTCACCTTGATGCGGGCCCGTGGGGCCAGCGTGACCGACGTGGTCATCTTGGTGGTTGCGGCTGACGACGGGGTGATGCCACAGACCAAGGAAGCCATCGAACACGCGAAGGCGGCCGGGGTCCCACTCATTGTCGCGATTAACAAGATCGACAAATCGAACGCGAACACGGAGCGGGTCAAGACGGAGCTCTCCGAGCTCGGGTTGACCCCCGAAGACTGGGGCGGAACGACCGTCACGGTCGAGGTGTCCGCGAAGAACAATCAGAACCTCGACTCGTTGCTCGAAATGGTGCTACTGGTCACAGAGCTAGGCGAGCTCACGGCCAATCCAAAACGCAACGCGCGCGGCACGGTGCTCGAGTCGAAGATCGACCGTGGCCGTGGCCCGGTGGCGACCGTTCTGATCAAGGACGGCACCCTGCGGACGGGCGACAACTTCATTGCCGGATCGATGGTCGGGAGAGTACGGGCGCTCATCGACGATCGCGGCAAACAGCAGAAAGAGGCGGGGCCGTCGACCCCAATCGAGGTATTGGGTCTCACAGGTTTGCCGCAACCCGGCGACACATTTCAAGCCGTCGTCGACGCCGCGAAGGCACGGCAGATTGCCGTCGTGCGACAGGGCCAGGAAAAGGCGAAGACGCTGGGTGCGCGAGGTGGTCGCCTGACGCTGGAGTCGTTGCAACAGAAGCTCGCCGAGGGCGGAACGAAAGAGCTGCCGATCATTGTCAAGGCGGACGTGCTGGGATCCGCCGAGGTCCTCGCCGACGCCCTGAGCAAGTTGGGCGACGAGCGCGTGAAAGTGCGACTGCTCAGCAGTGGGGCCGGCGCGATCAATGAGGGCGACGTCGTCTTCGCCTCGGCATCCAACGCGATCATCGTCGGATTCAACGTCCGGCCCGACCGTATTGCCTTGGCCATGGCGCGCCGCGAGGAGATCGACATTCGACTCCACCGCGTCATTTACGACGTGACCGAGGAGATCAAGAAGGCGATGGCCGGATTGCTCGATCCGACCATCAAAGAGGTCCAGGTGGGCACCGCCGAGGTTCGCGAAACCTTCAAGGTGCCGAAATTTGGCACCGCCGCCGGCTGTCTGGTCACGACCGGCAAGATCACCAGATCCGGCGACACGCAGGCTCGGCTACTGCGCGACAACGTGGTGATCCACGAAGGCCGCCTGGGCTCCTTGCGTCGGTTCAAGGACGATGTGACCGAAGTCAAGAATGGCCTGGAGTGTGGTCTCGCTTTCGAACGCTATGCCGACCTGAAGGTTGGTGACGTCGTGGAGTTCTTCACCATCGAGAAGATCGCCGCGGTCGTGTAGGCCGCGCCCCGGTCATCTGGTCTCGCGAACAGGTTTCCCAAAGTGACCCGATGATCGTCGGGCTTCTGTCCATCGAACTGCATCTCTCGGGTGCCCGCTCGCTCAAGGACAAACGAGCGGTGCTGCGGCGACTGAAGGACCGCGTCGCGCGGCTAAACGTCGCCGTTTCAGAGGTGGCCCACCACGATTTGCACCAGCGAGCAGGCCTGGGGGTCGTCACGATCGGAGTAGACCAAGCGATTGCGGAGCGCACGCTCGGCGGCGTCGTCTCTGAAATCGAGCGCGTCGAGCCCGGCGTGCTGGTCCGCAGCGAGGTCGAGTGGTTGCTGTAACGGGCGCGAGACCGTTGGCCCACGCCGCCGCAGAGTGGTGTACCCGATGCTCTCAAGGAGCAGGCGCGTAGAGTTCAGGGCGAAGCCCACAAGACCAATAGCGACATGCCAGGACGACCGGAGAGAATCGGCGACCAGATCCGGGCGGAGCTGTCCACGCTGCTGCTGCGATCGGTGCGCGACCCTGCCTTGCGGCTCATCACGCTGACGCATGTGCAGGTGAGCCGGGACCTGCGGCATGCCCGGGTGTACTACACGGCGCCCATTGACGCATCAGCCATCGAGACCAAGCGGGGCCTTCGTCGCGCGGCTCCCTTTCTCCGCAGCCAACTGGGAAAACGAGTCCGTCTGCGGCACATACCGGAGCTGACATTCGTCTACGACGACTCCTTCGAAAGGGAGCAGCGGATTGCGCAGGTGCTCGAAGAAATCCACCTGAGCGCCCCTCCGGTCCAGGACAGCGATGACGACGGAAACTCCACAGACTGACGGGGCCCGCATACGGGACGCGTTGCTGACGGGCAGCCACTTCCTGCTGACCTCTCACGCTCGCCCCGACGGCGACTCGCTCGGCTCGCAACTGTGTCTGGCAGCGGCCCTCAGGCAATTGGGCAAGCAGGTACGTATCGTCAATGCCGACCCAGTGCCAGAGTCGTATGCATTCTTGCCTGACGCACCGACGATCGAGGTCGCCGGAGTAGTCAAGGAGACCTTCGACGCCGTCGTCGTGCTTGAGTGCAGCAGCCTCGATCGAACCGGCGTGCGGGGACTCGAAAGTCAGACGCTGCTGAACATCGACCATCATGCGGGTAACGCGATGTACGGGTCGATCAACTGGCACGATGTATCAGCATGCGCATGCGCGGAACTGGTAAGCGACTTGGTCGACGCGCTGGGCGCCGAATTGACGCCGGCCATGGCGACCCACCTGTATGTCGCTATCCTGACCGACACCGGATCGTTCCGGCATGCCAACATCACGGATCGAACCTTCGAGATCTGCAGACGCATCGCCGCCACCGGCGCCAACCCGGCGATGATCGCGTCCGAGGTCTACAACAACGGGAGTATCGGACGTCTCCGCGTGACCGGCATGCTGCTGGGCCAGATGCGTCTCGAGCACGATAACCAGGTCGCGGTGCTTACGTTGACGGACGGAATGCTCGCCGAGGCGGGCTGCGCGTCTGACGATCTGGAGGGCATCGTCAATCTCCCCTTGGCCGCCAGGGACGTGCAAGCCGTGGTCTTTCTCAAGGAATCAGAGGGAGCACTCCGGGTCAGTTTACGCTCGAAGGACGCTGTCGACATTCGCCAGGTGGCCGTCAGCTACGGCGGCGGCGGACACCGCAACGCATCCGGCTTCACGGTCGACCATCCCACCACCGCCACCCGCCAGGACGTCATCGACCAGGTTGCAGGCGTCATCTCGCGGCTGTGACATCACATCCCGCTCTCGACGGGGTGCTGGTGGTCGACAAGCCTCCCGGACCCACCTCACATGACATTGTGGCGGCCGCGCGTCGTGCGCTCGGTCTCCGCAAGATCGGCCATCTCGGGACGCTCGATCCCATGGCTTCTGGGGTGCTGCCGCTGGTGGTTGGCCGTGCGACCAGGCTGGCGTCTCTCTTCGCGGGCGCGGACAAACAATACGAGGCGGGTATCAAGCTCGGCCTGGTGACCGACAGCTACGACATCACCGGTAAGATCGTGGGCGGATCGGAATCGGACGGCGCCGACGATCCTCCGCCCCCTGCTCCCACGACAGACGAAATCCGGCGGACGGCGGCAGAGTTCGTAGGCTCGTACCCACAGCGCCCACCGCCCGTCTCGGCGAAGAAGGTCGGTGGCGTCCGAGCCTACAAGCTTGCACGAAGGGACATGCCGGTCAACCTAGCCCCGGTGACTGTGACCGTAGACACACTATCTCTTCTGGCCATCGATGGCATGCGGGTGCGATGCCGAGTGGTCAGCTCGAGTGGGTTCTACGTGCGCTCGCTCGCGCACGACCTGGGAGAACGGCTCGGATGCGGAGGTTGCCTCGAGACGCTCCGACGCGAGCGCCATGGTCCGTTCGGCCTGGCACAGGCGGTGACGTTGGCGACACTGATGGAGCAGGGCCCCGCCGCCGCGTCCGAACTGCTGCCGATGGCCAAACTCGTCCCGGATCTGCCCGTGGTCACAGTGACGACCGCCGGCGCGCGACGGGCCGGCCACGGTAACCCGCTCGGTCGAGATGACATCGTGCCCTCCGCCGAGTTTCTGGCGTCAGAGCGAAGCAGTCGCGTGCGCGTGATGAACGACGCGGGATTGTTGCTCGCAATTGGCGAGTTCCGGCCCGATGGGCTTTTGCATCCCAAGATTGTTCTAGTGTAGGATTTATCGGTTCCCCAGATAACAGGGGGACGCTATGCCAACGGCGGTTTGGAGCACCAGCTGGTCGACCTCGCACAGCGGTCGTCTCTGGACCGTGCGTGGAGGTGACAGTAGTGCTTCAGAAGGATCAGAAAACCGAACTCATTGGCTCGTATCAGGTTCATGAGACCGATACCGGCTCCCCGGAAGTGCAAGTCGCGATACTGAGCGGACGCATCAGCTATCTCACCGATCACTTCAAGATCCACGCGAAGGATCACCATTCCCGCCGCGGGCTGCTGAAACTCGTCGGACAGCGTCGGCGGCTACTTGATTACCTCAAATCCAAGGACTCCGGGCGTTACGCCAACCTCATCCGCCGGTTGGGCCTCCGAAAATAGATCGGGTCTTTTTTGATCGACAGGCGAGGGGACGAGCACGTCGCTCCCTGGCCGGCCCGTCTACGCGCTCGTCCCCTCGCCATGCGGAAAAGTTGTGGAGTGACATTATGCATACAGCCGAAGTGAATGTCGGCGGCCAGCCCCTCACCATCGAGACGGGCAAGATTGCCAAGCAGGCCAGCGGATCAGTCGTGGTCCGGTACGGGGACACCATGGTCCTCGTCACCGCCTGCTACGCGTCTTGGGAACGGGAGGGACTCGACTTCCTCCCCTTGACCGTCGACTATCGTGAGAACACCTACGCCTCGGGCCGGATCCCGGGGGGATTCTTCAAGCGCGAGGGTAAACCACCTGAAAAAGAGGTGCTCACGAGTCGGGTCATCGACCGTCCGCTGCGACCTTTGTTTCCTGACACGTGGCGCCGCGAAACACAGGTCGTCGCCTTCGTCATATCGGCCGATACCGAAAACGATTCCGACGTACTGGCGCTGACTGGCGCGTCGGCCGCATTGGCCCTGTCGGCCATTCCGTTCCAAGCGACGATCGCTGCGGTGCGCGTCGGGCTGGTTGACGGCGAATTCATCATCAACCCGACCTACGAGCAACGGCGCCAGGGTCGGCTCGATCTCGTCGTCGCCGGAAGCAAGGACGCCCTCGTCATGGTGGAGGCGGGCGCTCAGATCGTCTCCGAAGAGGACATGATCACCGGGTTGGAAGCGGGTCACGCTGCTATCCGCGACATCATCGTGGAAATCGACAAGCTCGCCGCCGCGGCCGGCAAGACGAAAATGGCAGTTGTCGAGAAGTCGCTGGACGCCAGCGTCGTAGCTGACGTGGAAGCGGCGCTGCTTGGGCCGCTCGCTGACGCCATGCGTCTCAAGGATAAGCTTGAGAGCTACGCGGCAGTCGATAAGGTGCTCGACGACTACCTGGCGACCCTCCCAGAGGACGACAGCGCACGCCGAAGCGATTCCAAGGGTGCCTTCAAGGCCCTAAAAGAGAAGGTGCTACGCGACGAAATTCTCGAGCGTGGACAACGGCTCGACGGGCGAGCATTCGACGAAATTCGAGCCGTCACCGGCGATGTCGGACTGCTGCCGCGCGCGCATGGATCGGCGGTTTTCACCCGCGGCGAGACCCAGGCACTCGTCACCACGACCCTGGGCACGGCCGACGATCAGCAAAAAGTCGAGATGGTCGACGGCTCGGTATACAAACGATTCATGCTGCACTACAACTTCCCGCCGTTTTCGGTGGGCGAGGTCAAGTTCCTCCGTGGTCCAGGGCGGCGCGAGATCGGTCACGGCAATCTCGCTGAGCGGAGTCTGCAGCCGGTCGTCCCTGGGGAAGATGCGTTTCCCTACACCATGCGGGTCGTCTCCGACATTCTCGAGTCGAATGGCTCATCGTCGATGGCGTCGGTGTGTGGTGGCGCCCTGGCGCTCATGGACGCGGGTGTGCCGCTCAAGGCGCCAGTCGCCGGCGTCGCCATGGGACTCATCATGGACGAGGCTACCGGACGACACGCCGTCCTCAGCGACATCGCCGGCGCGGAAGACCATTACGGCGACATGGACTTTAAGGTCGCCGGCACGGCGGACGGGATCACCGCCCTGCAAATGGACATCAAGGTTGGAGGCATCAACGCGGACATCATGCGAGAGGCTCTCAACCAGGCCAAGGCTGGTCGACTGCACATCTTGGAACGGATGAGCGCCACGCTGGCCGACCCCAGAGAGAAGACGTCTACGTATGCCCCCCGCATCGTCACCATACAGATCCCGGTCGACAAGATTCGTGACGTGATCGGACCGGGCGGCAAGACGATTCGAAGCATCATCGAACGCACCGGCGTCAAGATCGATGTGGAGGACGACGGTCGAGTCAATGTCGCCTCGAGCGATGATGAGTCGGCGCAGAAGGCGTTATCGATCATCGAGGAGTTGACGGCCACGCCGGAGCTCAACAAGTCCTACCTTGGCACCGTGCAACGCATCACCGACTTCGGCGCCTTCGTCGAGGTGTTGCCGGGCGTAGACGGCTTGCTGCACATCTCTGAAATTGCGCACTACCGAGTCAAAGAGGTGCGCGACGAGCTGCAGGAGGGTGCGCAGGTTCTTGTCAAGGTCATCAACGTCGACCCATCCGGCAAGATTCGCTTGAGTCGAAAGGCTCTGCTCGACAAGCCCGTTGAGGGTGCCGGTGCAGGTGGAGCGACGGAGAAATCCTAGCAAACAGTCCGCGAGAGCCGTCCGTCGGCCGTGTCCGACGGGCGGCACCGCCCGCTCGCGACTACCCCCCGGGGCTGGCGGTGCGCACAGCGTCGGCCCGATGGCTGTTTGCGGCATCGCACGCGGCCGCGAGCCGGCGTCCAAGCGGCGGGTGGGTATGCCACAGCAGTTCGAC
>CAWWAF010000140.1:0-7972 GCA_963934795.1 uncultured bacterium | reverse complement strand
GCGCCTCTCGAACCACGTGTAGGGGCTGTAGGGCCCGCCACCTACACGTGGGTGCCGTGGTGCCTACAGGATCGGGCGTATCCCCCGCTCACGGCTTCATCGCCCCTGATCGAGTTGCACACCCCGTAGGGACAGTGTAGCGCTGGAGCCCCGTCGCGGTATAGGCCGACGGTGCACTCGGCCACCAGGCCAGAAGAATTTCTTCGCCATCGAGAGCAAGTCATCGGCCACTGAACCGTCGCCGTCGGCGTCCAGGAAACTCGCCAGCATGCCCCCCACCTGTGACTGACCGCGCCCGCCGCCACTGGTCTGCTTCCCCATGGCGCCCATCGCCGCGGCCGCCACCAGCGGAAGCATTTTTTTCAAAAGACCTGCGTCGAGCCCGGTCTGGCTGGCGGCGTGCGCCGCCACGTTCCGGCTAACGTCTTTGGCTCCGAACACGTGTCCCAGAATGGCGTTGCCATCGGACACGGCGCCAGCCTGAAGGTTCCGGTGTCCCACCCGGGCCGCGATGGCGGGTTCGTGTTGTCGATATCGCCCATGGCGATCCTCTCTGAACCGGCTCGTTCTTCTCCGACCGTTGTTGGACCTGACTATCAGTCAGCCGGGTGCAACGGCTACCGCTTTAAGAAATGAACGCATGATCTGAGCCATTGACGTCGCGTCGCAGCCCCACGTTGTGAACGTCCACCTGGTTGATAAACTTGCGGGTGGGGAAGCAAGTCAGATTGAGGAAAAGGACGATGATGAGCCGATGGCTTCAGGTCGTGTCGCTGGTCGGGATCGCCGCGCTGGGATGCGCCCAGGTAGAGGCGGACGAGGAGAGCCTGCGGAATTCGTTCGCGGAACGGATCGCCACCAGCACCTTCGTCAGTGACTTCGAGCGGGACGGGCCCGAGCTCCGCTTCTCCGGTCCGGACGGTGAGGGCAACACCGCCGCCTGGGTCGTGCGCATCGAGACGTCATTCGTCGAACCCAACGAATTCGACGACGCCTCCCCTTTTGTAGGACGCATCCTGTCCGAATGGGAGAAGGACGGGGACGTCGCGGAGTTCCTTGGCAACATGACCGCGATCCCGAAGGAGTTCCTCGATCGCGGGCTAGCGCAAGAATGCTGGGCCAACTGGATAGAGACGGACCTCGCATGGGACTGGTAGCGAGGCCGCGTACGCGCCAACCCACACCCGGTGCCGCGATGGTTCGCCGTCCCACGGCGTCTTACTAAGTAGCGTCGGCCACACGACCCTGTCGAATCATTCTCCTGACGTCGGCTCGTCCGGGTTCACGCTTCCATCCCGATCGGGGCCGGCCCCTGGGACGGCTTCTGCCCGGCGGCGGCGGGCTTGCCACTTCCCTTTCAAGGTTTGGGCCTGGTGCATCACCTTGTCCACCGCGGCGCCCACCGCCACCGGCCAGCTCTCGCCGGTGCCGACGCCGTGCAGACGATGGTTGCCCCGCGCGTGCACCACAAACTCAGTCTGATAGTGGGGCCGCTCGGCGGCGGCCATGACCATGTCGGCCGAAACAGCCGCATCGCCCAGAAGACGGTCCAGCGGCGCGAGCCGCCGCTGGACCAACGCTCGGAGTTCCTCGGTCACCTCGACGTGTCGCCCGGTCAGAGTGCAGTCCATTTGAATCCGCGTCCCCTTCCTCTCGTCGTCATCGTTCAGGGTGTCTCGCTGCGTGTGATGCCGTCGGCACCACAGAACAACACGGTGCGCTGACTCGGCGGGATTGTCAACTTTGAGGCATCGAGCCCGCTCGTTCTGGCCTCAGATCAGTCGCTCGATGTACGCCTTGAGTGCGACGGCATTGTTGAAGCGCAGTTCTCGGGACGCGAAGACGAACGTCACCGGGCCTGATCGGGCACGGTCGAGAATAAGGCTCACCGAGTCTTCTCGGGCGTGCAACTCCTCGCGGTACTTGCGCGTGAACTCTGTCCACTTCGCTGGGTCATGATTGAACCACCGTCGCAGTTCAGTTGAGGGTGCGGAGTCTTTGGACCAGAGGTCGATCTTCGCGTTCTGCTTTGACAGCCCTCGAGGCCACAGCCGCTCGACCAGAATGCGACACCCGTCCGATGGAGACGGTGCGTCATACGCTCGTTTCAGTGAGATCGGCACGGTGTGTGTCTAGCCCCCCAGAGCCTCGGGATGTCGCGATGCGTTCCTGGACGCACAAATGTGTCGCGTCACTGGTCCAGAACGAAACCTACTCCGCATACTACGCCAACCGTTGTCCGTGACCCGGACAACTCTCTCTCGCCGGCACCGCCGAGTTGAAGCAGCGCGTGCACGCTTCCACGCCAGACCTACCCCACCCGAGACCACGACCGCTCCTGCGCGACTCTGTCAGTTCGTGTCGCTCTCGATGCGTGTCGCTATCACTGTCGCACGGCTAAACACGGTCTGTCCCGCATTTGAACGGGGCTCGCCAAAGTCGTCTAGGGCGCGTCGTCCAGGGTATGGCGCCCACCGTAAGACGCCGGCACCTGCGATCCGCCAGACAGCGGCACGACGGTTGCAATCGAGACCGCGTAAGTCTGAAAACGTGTCTCTTGCCGGAGGTTCAGGATGTTTCGATACGCGAAATTTGCAACGCTGATTGCCGTCACACTCGGAGTGCTGACCGTTGGGGTCCAGGCGCTGGAGAACGGGAATAGCCCGGGTGCGAACAGGATCCACCGTCGCCAGCTAGTTGTCGCCGAGGCGACGCCGTTCTGTGTCGAAGCCGCCGGGCAAGACACGCTGCGGATCCGCGGCCTCAATCTGGGAAGTCAGGCACCCAACGTGGCGCTGGCGCTCATCCCTCTTGTGGTCGTTAGTGGTCCGGTGACGGTCGCTGGCGATGTGACGGGCCTCCAGGAAACCGTCACGATGCTGCCGGATGCATTCTGCGACAACCCGGCCTCCGACCTGCTCACGGTCATGCGCGCCAAGACGCGATGGGCACGTTCGCGGAGAGCTCTGGCGACCTTCGAGGTGACAATTGTAGGGGCGGGCGAGATCCCGGCGGACCTGGTCGACCAGGTCAATCAGAACACCGACGCGCTCGGCGACAACACAGGGGCCATCGCTGCGAACGCGGCGGACATTGGGGCCCACAACGCGGACATTGGGACCAACACCGCGAGCATCGGGGCCAACACAGCGGCCATCGGGGTCAATGGCAGCTCCATCGGGGCCAATAGCGGCGCCCTGGGGGCCGCCACGGCCGCCATCGGTGTGAATGCCAGCGCGATCGGGGCGAACGGCAGCGCGATTGGCGTCAACACGGCCGCCAGTGGAGGCAACGCGGTCGCCATTGCCTCGAACGGAACCAACATCGTCGCGAACGCAGAGGCTATTGCGGCGCTGGGCGGCGGTGGCGGTCTCTCCAGCGAGGTCCACTGGTATCCGACTGTCAACTGCAATGCCCTCGTCCCCGCGCTGAACCAGGGCTGGGATACTGACAACACGCTCCAGGCGGTCGCTGGGTGTGCGAACCCCGGGACGGACATCCTCAACGGCGATCTGACGTATTCGGACGCGTCAGGGCGAAGGGACGCCCGTCTCCATCTGGTCCCGCCTGCCGATCAATCCGGCGCGATCGACATCCGGATCTTCTGGAGTGCCAATACGAACGCCGGCGACATCGAATGGCTCATCTCAACCGTCTGTCTCGGCGACGACGAACCGATCACGCCGACCTTCAACGCCCAACAGACGGTCGTAGATGCTGCCGGAAGCGCCAACGGCAATCTGATGATTGCGGGTCTCGGTGCTGTGACCCAGACCGGATGTGCCCCCGGTGAGGTCCTCGTCATCGACGTCGCTCGGGATTGCGGCCGCCCTGCACGGACTGGAGGTCACGATCAACCGCTAGGAACAAACCGCGGGTGGAAGCGGACTGAGGTCCGCTTCACCCGTCTGGCCCTGTCAACGTGCGGGGCTCAGCGCCGCTCCACACACCGTGCGAGACTCGCCGGCTTGGCCAGCACGAACGGTGCCGGCGTCAGCCCTCCGTTACTCGCCAGAGTGTCGAAGGCCACTTGCTGGAGGGCGCTGGTCTCCTCACGCGATAGCCCGAGTTCGAAGGCGGAGCACTCGTGGTCACCAAGCGACCGTGGATCGCGGTCCGTCAGCCGCCCAAACACGACCAGGGCCTCGAGGTAGTAGCCATAGGTGCTGGCGTGGTAGTGGTCGTACGTCCAGAGATTGACGGTGCCGAACGCGGAACCATCATACGGATTCGGGTCAGCAACACCGGTGTCCATGGCGCGCGTCCAGGCTTCACCGACCGGAATCACCGACGTGATGGCGGCTGAGGCCTCCGCCGCCTGATCGTAGCCGGCACGGACGTCTCGGGCCATGTCGCCGATGGGCTTTCCAAACCAGGCGCCGTCGGGCTGGTATGCCTGATCGGCGCGTGACCAGGTCGCCATCACATGCACGCCCACGTCCGGATTGGCGGCATGGAGAAACTTGGCGAGTCGACCACTGGTATCAATAAGTGTGGCGGGGTTGCCAGGATCCTGAAAATCCAGCGTGCTCTGCCCATGCATCACGACCGCGTCCCACGCCTTCCGCCCAATGGCGCCGAGCCGGTTCTCGAGATGAAAGTCGAGTCCGCTGCCGGGCTGGGTCTCGACGGACACGTCGTAGTCCAAGCCGACCTGCGCCGTAAACGACTCGAACAGCGCCGGCACACCGCCAATTCCCGTGTTGTTGACATCGGTCACCGTCTCGGGGCGATAGAAACGCACCGGAGAACCGTGGCCGTAGGTAAAGCTGTTACCGATGAACAGCACGGTGGTGTCCGACTGGGACCAGGCCGTAGCCGGCGCACACAGCGCGGCGATCATCAAAATTGGTGCGAACCTCATGCGTAACTCCTCCCGGTGCATCTGTGGGCGTCGCGCCAACAGTGCCAGCGATTCTGGTGGCGAACGACGGCCACGTCAAGCGCGACAGCCCCAAGCCGGTGACGCGGGTCTGCGTCGCGCACCAATGCCTGCTATGGCAAGGTGAAGGCGACCAACTCCGCGATGTTCTCCTCATCCAGCGCCGCGACGACAATGTGCTGTTGACCGTCCGCCATGTACGTGATCGGGAACCCGGTGGTTGGCCCACCCGGAAGCTGAATCTCATGGACAACGTCACCCGTCCGCTTGTTGTACGCACGAAGAACCGGTTCGCCCCGTGATCCCTCACCCGCAAACAGCAGGGTAGACGTTACAAGAAGTCCGGAACTTTTCGTCGGACTCCCCGTCGTCGGCACGTCCACGCCCTGAAGGTCCGGATGTGCCTGGATATAGCCGGGCGTGCCGCCGTGCGGGATCTGCCACAGGATCTCTCCCACGGTCAGATCGATTGCGGTGATCCGGCCATACGGAGGTTTGATGAGAGGAAGGTCACGGACGGTCGGGACACCCGCACGACTGGAGATGTGGTAGCGCACGCCGGTTCCTTCAGTGCCGTCTATCAATCCGAACAGCGACGGGGTCGTACTCGACGGTACAAAAAGGATACCCAGCCCGGGATCCACCGCACCACCCGGCCAATTGACGCCACCACCCGCGCTGGGGAGCGCGAGGGTCCCTTGATTGACGCCAGGCTCTTGCAAGGACGGCGGAGTATAGAGAGGCCCGAGCCGGTAATTCTCTACGATCCGCAGTGCTTCGGCCCGAAGCTCCGGAGTAAAGTCGATGAGGTCATCCTCAGTCACGCCTTGGCGTTCAAACGCCGGCGGCTTGGTGGGAAAGGGCTGTGTAGGAGACGTCCACTCTCCCGGAACGTCCGACTCTGGCACGGCCCGTTCCTCGATCGGCCAAACGGGTTCGCCTGTCGCACGGTCGAGTATGTATGTAAATCCCTGCTTCGAGAGTTGCACCAAGGCCTTCACCAAGACGCCATCGACCTCAATGTCCACGAGGATGGGGGCCGTCGGGAAATCGTAGTCCCAGAGTTCGTGATGGGTGACCTGAAAATGCCACACCCGTTCGCCGGTCTCCGCGTCGAGCGCCAACACCGAGTTGGCGAACAGGTTGTCTCCTGGCCGATAGCCACCGTAGTAGTCGTTGGTGGCGGTTTCGGTGGCTACGTAGAATAGTCCGAGTTCCTCGTCTACCGTCACGGGGGCCCAATGTCCGACGTTCCCCGTGTATTTCCAGGAGGCATCGAGTAGTTCGGGGCGTTCCTCGACCCAGGGATGCGTGCCGGTCGGAACCTCCCAGAGTAAATCGTCCGCCTTGAGCCAGGTGTCGACGCCGAACTCTCCCTCCTTCGGGACCGTATTGAAACGCCAGAGCGTCCGACCGGTACGAGCGTCGTAGGCCACCACGTCGCCAGGAATGTTCATCGGCCAAACCTCATTGGGATTGCGGATACCCGGGCGATTGGCCCTTGTCGGTATGCTGCCGGTATGCAGTGAAACCGATGCCACAATCGCATTCCCAAGAATCGCCGGCGGCGAGGTGTTGGCCACCCTACCCGCTCGCAGCGCAGCCGGCCGTTCATCCCAGCGGAGGTCATCCATCATGTCGATGACACCAGCGTCACCAAATTGCAGCACCCGAGCCCCCGTCTGGGCATCGAGCGCGACAAGCTGATAGCTTGGCGTGACAACGAAGATGCGTTCGTCTCCAGCGCCATCATTCCAGTAACTCACGCCGCGCCCAGCGCTTCGTGCCACGGGCTCGATGATGTCTCCCCACCGGCGTTCGTTGTCGCTAGGTTGCCATCCCCACACGAGTTCCCCTGTGGCTGCATCGAGAGCCACGACATTCCGTTGATTCCCGATGGTTGTGTACATGACGCCGTTGATCACTAGGGGGCTGATTTGCGTCCTTCCGGAGGGTGGAGGGGTGCCCTGATCCCGTGCGCTCCATCGCCACGCCACCTCCAGGTCCCCCACGTTGCCGGCATCAATTTCGTCGAGCGGCGAGTAGCGCGTGGCGCCGGCGTCCGCGCCGAAGACACCCCACTCCCCATTGGCGGCACCCGACTGCGCGGTCGCGCGAGCCGGGCCAAAACATGCGACAACCGCAATCGCTGTGGAACAACAGATCACAGCGGGCAGAGTGGAGAACACCTTACGCATCGTATTGCCTCGTATTCGCTGTTACGGCCGCACGGAAAAACGCGACTGTGCGACCAGCCGTGAGAGTGGCGGATGCTCCAAGGAACGTCGGGCGAGACACCGTGCGACGGGACACACCGAAGCTCGTCCCTTACCCCCCGGAGTCGGCCCCATCAATAGCCCCGAGTTCGAGGAGCACATCGACAGCGTTCGGGCTGGACCAGTCTGGCCCCCGCCCGACCAAGACGGACCCGCGACGGGCGCCGGCCTTTGCGACATCAACTGGTGTGCGCCCCATGTTGTTCCTGACGTCGAGCGATGCGCCCCGCTCGCCAAAGAATCGCACGACCGTCTTCAGGTTGCGCGCCGCGGCGTCATGCAACGCGGTGGTCCCGCTCTGGTCCGCAGCGTCGATGTCCCCCCCGAGGTCCACGGCCACGGTCACGGTCTCGAGAGCGAGCCGCTCCTCGCGCATGGGCTCTGGGGTCGCAGTCACGAAGCGAGCCCGGTCGCTTGTGCCCTGCACCGCCGCCATGATCGGTGTGACGAAACCGCCGACCACCTCCGGCGGGCCGACGCCGCCAGCGCGGTCATTCACAGGACGCCAGAGGGCCGTCGTCGTAAGTAGTGGGTCCGCACCGCCGTCAACCAGCGTGCGCATGATCTCGGGCTCTCGAAAGAGGGCGGCCAGCCAAAACGGTGTCGCAGTCACATATCGGGCCTTGAGCATCCAGTCCTCGCTCGCGCGTCTGCCCGGCGTGCCCCTCTTGAGACGTGTGTTGGGATCTGCACCGTGCGCCAGAAGTGTCTCGACGGCCTCGAGATCACCCCGCAGCACGGCCGCGTGAAGCGCGGTGTAGCCGGCACCGGCGGCGTTAGGGTCGGCCCCGTGCTCGAGCAGAAATTCAGCGAA